>NZ_LGHK01000165.1 GCF_001908235.1 Bradyrhizobium sp. NAS96.2 | reverse complement strand
CCCCCGTTTAGGTTACTTCTTGAGGATGGCCCCCGTCCGAGTACGGACAGGTCCATGCGCTCGTTGCGTTCGCGTCAAATCGCGATAGTCTCAACCTTTCCAGGTCGAACATCGTCCAGAAGGGAAGGTCACCGGAATCCAGCAACCATCATGCTCCTGCAAGACTGACCGAGGCATCCCAGCAATTGAGGCATCAAATGACCCTTCGAATCTCGGGAAAGAGCATCAGCATCGGCGAGGCGCTTCGGGCGCGCGTCAGCGACCGCACCGACGAGGTCCTGCGAAAGTATTTTGATGGCAACTATTCCGGTCACATCACGCTGAGCAAGGATGGCTTCGGCTTCCGAACCGACTGCGCGCTGCATCTGGATTCCGGCATCACGCTGGAGGCCGAATCCAACGCCGCCGACGCCTATGCCAGCGCGGACGCCGCGCTGTTGATGATCGAGAAGCGCCTGCGCCGCTACAAGAGCCGGCTCAAGGATCGCTCCGCCCGCAAGACCTATGCCGCGAACGCTGCGCTTGCCGAATTGAACGGCGTCGGGCTCGACGCGCCGAGTTATGTCATCGAGGCGCCCGAGAACGAGGACGAGGTCACCGAATACAGCCCGGTGATCATTGCTGAGGCAACCACCGCGCTGAAGCGGCTGTCGGTCAGCGAGGCCGTGATGGAGCTCGATCTGACCGGCGCCTCCTGCCTGGTGTTCCAGCATGGCGGCAGTGGCCGGTTGAACATCATATACCGCCGTACGGACGGCAATGTCGGCTGGGTTGATCCGCCTGCGGTGAGCCCTTGAGGATAGTTGGCAGATGGCATTGACGTCGGAAGCCAGCCCTGCTTATGGTCCGCCGCCTCCAGGAAGGGGGGCGGAACAGGGTTCGCGGGTGTTGGCACCGCCGATACGTTGGAGTAGAAGCCCTGCCAAATGGACCCGGGCTAAGCCCGCATCCCACCTCATCTTCTTGACGCCGCCGCTGTAAAGCCTATTTCGCAACCTGACGGTCATTCACCTCGGAACGTCCCAATGCCGATTACCGATCTGGTCGCACCCGAGGCGATACTTCCGGCTTTGAAAGTCATCAGCAAGAAGCAGGCGCTGCAGGAACTCGCCGCGCGCGCTTCGGCGTTGACCGGGCAGAACGAGCGCGCGATCTTCGAGGTGCTGCTGCAGCGCGAGAAGCTCGGCACCACGGCGGTCGGCTACGGCGTCGCCATTCCGCACGGCAAGCTGCCCAAGCTGGAGAAGCTGTTCGGCTTCTTCGCCCGCCTCGAGCGCCCGATCGATTTCGAGGCGATGGACGGCCAGCCGGTCGATCTGATCTTCCTGCTGCTGGCGCCCGAAGGCGCCGGCGCCGACCACCTCAAGGCGCTGGCGCGCATCGCCCGCCTGCTGCGCGACCAGGACGTCGCCAAGAAGCTGCGCGCCTCGCGCGACGCGCAGGCGATCTACTCGGTGCTCGCGCTGCCGCCGGCGAGCGCGGCGTAATCGTCCGCGTCAGCGAATTCGTTCGCGCAACTGTCATTCGGAAATGGTCTGTTCGTCACGCGATGGCGCATGCCAATGCGTTGCTGCACTCTCCGTAGCCCGGATGTAGCGGAGCGCAATCCGGGGCAAATCTCACAACGGGCGCGAATCCCGGATTTCGCTGCGCTTCATCCGGGCTACGAAGCTGCGCATGCCGCAATCGTCTCAGCAGATCGTCGGCAGCAGACGGCGGACTTCGTCGAGCAGATCCGGAACGGCCTTCTCGTCATTGGCGAGATGCCTGAGCAGCGCGCTCTGGAACAGGCCGTCGAACAGCGCATACAGCGCGGCCGGAGACGAAGCCGGCTTCTTGTTGCCGAGTTCGGCATAGCGCGTGGCGATCCGCCAGATCATCGCTTCCAGGCTCTTGTCGATCTCGAGCACGTCCTTGCGAAACGCGGGTTCGAACATCGCTTGTGAGCGCAGATCGTACCAGAGCCGGTGCATGCGGGCTTCGTCCCGCAACGTCGCCGCGAGCTTGGCGAGGAAGCCTTCGGTCAGTTCGTCGCGGCTTTTAGCCGTCGTCACCACCTCGTCATAGCGCGTCACGCATTTCGCCTTGTAGTGACGGACGCAGCAGCAGATCAGATCGAGCTTGTCGCTGAAGTAGTAGTGAAACACGCCGTGCGTGAATGCGGAGTTCTGCGCGATCTCGCGCAGGCTGGTGCGCGCGAAGCCGAGCTCGCCGAGCGTCTCGAGCGCGGCTTCCGCAAGCTCGACGCGACGCGCGTTGAACTTCTCGTCGCGCAGCGCCTCGGTCGCCACAGCCACGCGTTGGGCCGCTCGTGTCGCTTGCCGCGCCATCCCGTGCCTTTCCTCTGTCTCTTCCGTTAAGCGACTATACCGCGGCGACCGCGGTGCGCTCCATCCCTTCACATCATCCTCTTTGACACTTGTCAAATTCAGGCTTGACAAGTGTCAAGTTCCTGGACGAGGGTTGGCGAAATAATTTGGACAACCGTCAAGACGGCTGACCAATCGATAAACAGGAGGAAATGCACCGCCGGGGCGCGCCATGCTGCGCCCCGCAGACGCTGGCCGTGACCATCAATGCGCGTCGAATGCGCAAGTCTGCCGGCCCGCACTGCCGATCTCAGCAGCACCAGAAATCACCAGCAAAGGGAGGACTACGTCATGAGTGGGAAGAGCCTTGAAGGCAGGAAAGCCCTGGTCACCGGCGGCGCCCGGGGGATTGGCGCAGCCATCGCGCAGGCGCTGGCGCGGTCCGGCGCCGCGGTCATGATCGGCGATATTCTGGACGATGCCGGCAAGGCGACCGCCGCCGAGATCGCAAAGGGCGGCGTCAAGACCGGCTTTGCAAGACTCGACGTCACCGACGATGCGCAATGGGAGAGGGCCGCCGCCGCAACGGTCGAAACCCTCGGCGGCTTCGACATCCTGATCAACAATGCCGGCATCGAGATCACCTCGCTGGTCGCCGACATCAAGGCCGAGGACGCGCGCCGGATGTGCGACGTCAACATCGTCGGCACCGTGCTCGGCATGAAGCACGCCTTCCGCGCGATGCGGCCGGGCGGGTCCGCAGGCAAGGGCGGTGCGGTGGTCAACATCGCATCCGTCGCGGCGACGATCGCCTTCCCGAGCATCGCCGTCTACTCCGGCACCAAATCCGCGGTCGATCGCATGACGCGGGTCGGTGCGATGGAGGCCGGCAAGCTCGGCTATGGCGTGCGCGTCAACTGCATCTATCCCGGGCTGATTCCGACCGACATGGGCCTGCAGCTCGCCAATGACATTGTGAAGATCGGCCTCGCGCCCGACGTCAATGCCGCCGTCGGCTCGGTGGTGGAGCAGACGCCGCTCGGCAAGCTCGCGGAGGTCTCCGACATCGCCGACGCCGCGGTGTTCCTGTGCTCGAACGACGCCCGCTTCATCACCGGCATCGGCCTGCCGGTCGATGGCGGCATGGGCATGTAGCAACGAAGCCGACAACAAGCATTTCGGAGGATCGCAATGAGCGAGAAGAAGCCCGTCATCGTCTATGGCGCTTCCGGCTACACCGGCCGGCTGGTCTGCGAATATCTGCGTGAGTACAACATCCCCTTCATCGCCGCCGGCCGCAGCGCCGACAAGCTCAACGCCGCGATGAAGTCGAACGTGGCCGGCATCGAGACCGCCGACTATGAAGTGGTGACGGTGCCGCACACCGTCTCTGCGCTCACCGAATTGTTCAAGGGCGCCTCGGTGGTGCTCAACACCGTGGGCCCGTTCGCCAAGTTCGGCGTCGAGGTGGTGCAGGCCTGCCTCGCTGCCAAGTGCCACTACACCGACACCACCGGCGAGCAGGACTGGCTGATCACGCTCGAGCAGGAATTCGGCGCGAAGTTCGGCAATGCCGGCCTGCTGCTGGCACCGGGCATCGCACAGATGTACACCACCGGTGAGATCGCCGCGCAGCTCTGCCTGGAGACGCCCGGCCTCGACACGCTCGATATCGCCGTGTTCTGGGGCGGCAGCCCGACCATCGCCTCGACGCAGACCATCCTGGTCAACGCCGCGATGGCCAAGGCCTACTACCTCGAGCAGAACAAGTATGTCGAGCATCAGCCCGATGCCGGCCTCTACAACCTCGCGATCCCCGGCCAGCACGAGCTGGCGCTGGCGCTGCCCTGGGGCGGCACCTCGCACCCGGTGTGGTTCAAGCGCGATCCGCGCGTGGCCAACGTGAAGGTGCTGGGCGGCGTGTTCAACCGCGCGCTGATGCTGGGCGTGCCGCAGATCGTCGCCGCCGCGCTGGAGGCGACCAAGGACATGAAGCCCGACGAGCGCTACGCCGCGCTGGCGCAGACCGCGGCCGGCGTGATGAACACCATGCCGCCGCGCGAGAATCCGCGCGTCAACAAGTCGCTGGATTCGGTGTATGCCTCCGGTCCGCTGGGGCGCGCGCACTGCGTCATCTACGGCAACAGCAACTACAAGCAGACCGGCATGCTGCAGGCCTTCGCCGCGGCGTACCTGCTGCAGCAGCCGCCCAAGCGCGTGGGCTTCGCCTCCGGCTGCCAGGCGTTCGGCCATCACGAACTGCTCGGGCAGTTGCGCAGTTTCGGCCTGGTCGGCAAGCCGGTCCTGACCGTGCACGACTAAGCTTGAGCCCCGATCGGATCGGGGGCTCAACACTCCGCTCCCTGAAGCGTTTTCGTCAAGCGGACCGGTATCTCCCTTGCTCGAAAACGCACTATCCGCGGGTGACGCAGTGGCGCGTCACCCGCGCCCTCTCGCGAGGCCCGCCATGCGCTTCATCGATTATCTCGACAAGGGAGCCTCGCTCGGCGCCGACGCGCCGTGCCTCACCATGGATGGCCGCGACCTCAGCTATGGCGAGGTGCAGCGGCTGAGCTACCGGATCGCGCGCGGGCTCGAGCGATCGGGCATCGCGCCCGGCGACAAGGTCGCGATTCTGTCCGGCAACGATCCGCTCGCCTTCGCCTGCGTGTTCGGCATCTCGCGCGCGGCCGCGGTGTGGTGCCCGATCAATCCGCGCAACGAGGCGGCCGAGAACAAGTTCATCCTCGACCAGTTCGATTGCAGCCTGCTGCTGTTCCATTCCAGCTTCGCGCCGATGGTCGAAGCCGTCAGGCAGGACCTGCCGAAGCTGCGCGCGCTGGTCTGTCTCGATACTGAATTGCCGTTCGCGCCGTCCTTCGAGCGCTGGCTCGCTGGGCTCGCCGACGATCACTATCAACGCGACACGATCGACGATCTCGCGATGATCCCAGGCACCGGCGGCACCACCGGCAAGCCGAAGGGCGTGATGCTGTCGGGGCGCAACATCGAGGCGATGACCGCGCTGACCCTGATGGGTTATCCGTTCAAGGGCCGTCCGATCTATCTCGCGCTGGCGCCGCTGACGCATGCCGCCGGCGTGCTATGCTTCCCGATCATGACGCTCGGCGGCCGGGTCGTGATCATGCACCACCCTGACATCGGCGAGTTCCTGGCGCTGATCGAGCGCTATCGCGTCACCCACACCTTCCTGCCGCCGACCGTGATCTACATGCTGCTCGATCACCCCGGGCTCGACGTGGCCGATCGCAGCTCATTGCAGTGCTTCTGGTATGGTGCTGCGCCGATCTCGGCGACGCGTCTTGCGGAGGCGTTGCAGCGGATCGGGCCGATGGCGCAGCTGTTCGGCCAGACCGAGGCGCCGATGATGATCTCGATGATGCCGCCTGCCGATCACTACAATCCGGACGGCACCATCGCGATGGAACGACTTTCGTCGGCCGGGCGGATCGGTCCGCTGGTGCAGGCCGGCATCATGGATGGCGACGGCAAGCTGCTGCCGGCGGGATCGCGCGGCGAGATCGTGGTGCGCGGTTCGCTCGTCATGGAAGGCTACTACAAGAACCCGGAGGCCACGCGCGAAGCATCAGTGCATGGCTGGCACCACACCGGCGACATCGGCTACATCGATCGCGACGGCTATCTCTATATCGTCGACCGCGCCAAGGACATGATCATCACCGGCGGCTTCAACGTCTACTCGATCGAGGTCGAGAACGCGTTGCGCGCCCACGAGGCGGTGCAGGATTGTGCTGTCATCGGATTGCCCGACGACAAATGGGGTGAGCGCATCGTTGCCGTGGTGCAGCCGCGCGCCGGCCACACCGTCGATGCGATTGCGCTGGCGGCGTTCGTCAAGCAGCAGATCGGCAGCATCAAGACGCCGAAGCAGATCGAGGTCTGGGACGATCTTCCACGCTCCAAGGTCGGCAAGGTGCTGAAGCCGGACATCCGCGCGCGACTGGCTTGAGCGTTCGAGCAGTTGGCGTAAACCACAGACCAAGGTCGAATTTACCGGGCGGACCGAACGGCTAGATTTCGGTTTGCAAGACCGTGTCACAAGGGATGTCGTACTCCCGCGATGGCGATCGGTTGGGCCGCTCGCGATCCAAGGACCGGCTTCCCGGGGCCCTGCATGGGCGCGACCCGCGCATTGGCGACGCCGCCCCAACCAAACTGGCAATCGGGCATCGATAGCATCGTCCACCGCCGTGGACGGTGGCGCAACGCATTCCAGAAGGCCGAATATGTCGGCCAGGAGATGCACATGACGACATTGGACATTGCAGTCACCCCACTGCCGGAAGCCGAGCATCAGGCGCAATTGCGTCGCGCATTGATCGCCAGCACGGTGGGCACCACCATCGAATGGTACGACTTCCTGCTTTACAGCACGGTGACCGGGCTCGTGTTCGGCAAGCTGTTCTTCCCGAAGTCCGATCCTCTTGTCGGTGTGCTGGAGGCGTTCGCGATCTACACGGTGGGCTTCATCGCGCGGCCGATCGGTGCCGCGATCTTCGGCCATTATGGCGATCGTATCGGTCGCAAGGCGACGCTGATCGCAACGTTGCTGCTGACCGGACTTGCCACTGCGGCCGTCGGCCTCGTCCCCACCTATGACCAGATCGGCATCTGGGGGGCGGTGATCCTGACCGTCATCCGTTTCATCCAGGGCGTTGGCGTCGGCGGCGAGTGGGGCGGCTCGGTGCTGCTCTCGATGGAGTGGGCGCGCACCAACCAGCATCGCGGCTTCATCACCTCATGGCCGCAGCTCGGCGGTCCCGCCGGACTGTTGCTGGCGAACATAGCGGTGCTGGTGTTCAGTCGTCTGTCCGGCGATCAATTCCTGGTTTGGGGCTGGCGCATCCCGTTCCTGCTCAGCCTCGTGATGATCGCCATCGGGCTCTACATAAGGCTCGGCATCATGGAGACGCCGACGTTCCGCCGGATCGTGGCCGAGAATCGTGTCGCACGGGTCCCGGTGATCGAGGTGATCAAGCGTCAGCCGCGCTCGATCATCCTCTCGGCACTGGCGCGAATGGTCGAACAGGCCCCGGCCTATATCTATCTCGCTTTTGTCTTCGCCTACGGCACCCAGGTGATCCATCAGGATCGCGACTTTCTGCTGGTCTGCTTGATCTGCGCCGGCACCATCGAGCTCTTCACCATCCCGCTGGCCGGGCACCTGTCGGATCGCGTCGGGCGCAAGCGCCTCTACACGATCGGCGCGGTCCTGACCGGGCTGTTCGGCTTTGCGTATTTCGCCATGCTGAACACCGGCGCGCCGTGGTTGATCTTCATCGCCATCGTGCTCTCATTCGTACCGCACGCCTTGACGTATGGACCGCAGGCGGCCCTGATCGCCGAGTGCTTCACCCCGCGGCTGCGCTACAGCGGCTGCTCGATCGGCTATCAACTCTCCTCGGTGATATCAGGCGGACCGGCGCCGCTGATCGCCACCGCGCTGCTCGCGGCCACCGGGTCAGGTTATGCGATCGCGCTCTACATTCTGTTCTGCGCGGTCGTCAGCATTGCCGCGACCGCTATGATGCCCGACTACACCAACAAGGACATTTCCGAGGAGCACGACAGACCTTGATCGAATGATCCGTGACCGCAGGATGGAACGCGGCCAGCGCCTATTGACAAGCGAGCACCGGGGAAGACGATGGGCGCATGTTGCGCATGCGACCCTACGGATTCACTGATGTCCCGCGACTTTCGCCTTGATCGCGTTCCTGTCGACGTCCTCGCCTACGAGCTCGCCGAAGAGCGGGCGAGTGCGCTCGGGCGGATGGGCCGCGCGCTGGAACAGGCCCTCACCAAGCTGCGCGAGTTCGATGCCGCCCATCCGCACGCTGACGCCCCGGCGCCCGCGCAACAGGCACGGCGCACCCTGGTGCGGGAAGCCGGCCATGCGCTCTGGATGTTCGTGGTGCAGCGGGAGGCCTGCGGGCTGCGCAACAACCGGATGCTGATGCGCGACTACAACGTTCCCGGCGAGGTGCAGCTCAGCATGGGTCCGATGCTCGCCGCATCGTCCGCATCGCCATAAAAAATGCGCGGACCGCCTTAGGTCGAGGCAGCCCGCGCATCAAATTCGCGGATGCTGAATTTAGCCGCAGACCTGCGTCAGTGGACGCTGACCGCCTGCAGCTCGTTGCTCCAGGCGTTCGCGACCGCGGCTTCGCGGCTGTCGGTCAGCATGATTGGCGTGCCATCGGCGGCGTGCAGTGCGAACAGCTTGAGGCCCGGCGCGATCTTCGGCGCCTGCGGAAAGAGATCTGGCACGTCCTCGGAACGGACCTGCTTCACATAGGCGATATGACCCTCACCCAGATGGGCCAGCGCTTCCGGCGTCACGCTGTTGGATTCGATGGTCGTGGTACTCAGTTCACTCATGGTCTCGACTCCTCAGTCAGATAAGCGGTCGAGTCCGCTCCTTGTTTCTATTATTCGTGTTCACTAATAGCGATTGTCTTAATGACCCGTTCGGGTTCCGGCCTGGCCAGATCAATCGACAACAACCCGTTCTTCAGATCCGCGCCCAGCACCTGCATCCCCTCCGCCAGCACGAAGGTGCGCTGGAAGTGGCGCGCGGCAATGCCGCGATGGATGTATTGCCGCGCCTTGTCGTCCTGCTGGCGGCCGCGGATGACGAGCTGATTTTCCTCAATGGTTACATCGAGTTGGTCGCGGGTGAAGCCCGCCACCGCCAACGTGATGCGGAGCCGCTCAGGCTGCCCGTTGGTACGGTCACACCGCTCGATGTTGTAGGGAGGATAGCCGTCAGCGCCCTTCACGACGCGGTCGAGCGCACGCTCGATCTCGTCGAATCCCAGAAGGAACGGACTGGACAACGATGGAACACGAGACATTACAAAGTCCTCTCGAAGCGACTTTGAGGGGCCCTTGCGGCGCCCCATGCAACCGGCGGGCCGTCTGGCCTCCGGTCAGTGAGGGATATGGGGGCGATCTGGATAGCGTTCAAGCAGCCCCGAAACCAGCCTAAACGCCCGCAACATGAGGGCAAATTCTTCTCGATCGGTTACCCTGCGACCCGCTTCCGGCCATCAGCGGTAAAAAGATGCAGTTTATCGCGTGGGGCGACCGCCCGGATCCGCTCGCCGATCGCAGGGCCGGTGGCGCCGGGAACCCGGACGATGACCTCGCCCGGCGGCAGCTCGCCCGGATTGGCGGCAACTCCCTGCTCCTCGCGCTGGCGGCTGCCATAGACGAAGGTCTCGGCGCCGACATGCTCGATCGCCTCGACCGTCAGGCCGAGCGCGACGCCCCCTGACACGGTCTCGCTGGAGATCACGAAATCCTCCGGCCGGATCCCGACAATGCCGGCGCCATCGGCGCCCGCGATCTGGGAGGTCAGCTCGTCCGAGCGCAGCGGCATCAGGTTCATCGGCGGCGCGCCGATGAAGGAGGCGACGAAGGTGGTCGCCGGCTTCTGGTAGATATCAAGCGGATTGCCGATCTGCTCGACCTGGCCGCCATTCATGACCACGAGGATATCGGCAAGCGTCATCGCCTCGAGCTGGTCGTGGGTGACGTAGATCGACGTGGTGTTGAGCCGGCGCTGCAGCTTGCGGATCTCGACCCGCATCGCGATGCGCAGCTTGGCGTCGAGGTTCGACAACGGCTCGTCGAACAGGAACACCTTCGGCTGGCGCACGATGGCGCGGCCCATCGCGACGCGCTGGCGCTGGCCGCCGGAAAGCTGCCGCGGCCTGCGCTCCAGCATCGGCGACAGCTCGAGCACGCGCGCGGCTTCCTCGACGCGGGTCTTGATCTCGGCCTCGGCCATGCCGCGGTTGCGCAGGCCGTAGGCCATGTTGTTGTAGACGCTCATATGCGGATAGAGCGCGTAGTTCTGGAACACCATCGCGATGTCGCGATCGGCGGGCTCGACCTGGTTGACAACGCGGCCGCCGATATCGATCTCGCCGCCGGTGATGGTCTCGAGCCCGGCGACCATGCGCAGCAGCGTGGACTTGCCGCAGCCGGAGGGGCCGACCAGCACGCAGAACTGGCCGTCGCCGACGTCGACATCGACGCCCTTGATGGCCTCGAAGCCGCCGGGATAGGTCTTGCGGACGCTGCGCAGCGTGACGTTGGCCATTACTTTTCCGTCTCCACCAATCCGCGCACGAACAGTTTCTGCATCACGACGACGACGAACACCGGCGGCAGCATCGCGAGCAGCGCGGTCGCCATCACCACGGGCCATTCGGTCAGCGCGTCGGTCGTGGTGATCATCTTGCGGATGCCGACCTGGATGGTCTGCATGTCGTCGCGCGTGGTGATCAACAACGGCCAGAGATACTGATTCCAGCCGAGGATGAAGAGGATCACGAACAGCGCGGCCATGTTGGTGCGCGACAGCGGCAACAGCGTATCCCAGAAGAAGCGGAACGGGCCCGCGCCGTCGATGCGCGAGGCCTCCAGCAATTCATCCGGCACGGTCATGAAGAACTGCCGGAACAGCAGCGTCGCGGTGGCGGAGGCAATCAGCGGCAGCGACAGGCCGGCATAGCTGTCGAGCAGATGCAGGTCGGCGACGATCTTGTAGGTCGGGTAGATGCGCACCTCGACCGGCAGCATCAAGGTGATGAAGATGATCCAGAAGATCGCCATCCGGAACGGAAACCGGAAATACACGATCGCATAGGCCGAGATGATCGAGATCGCGATCTTGCCGACCGCGATCAGCAGCGCCATGACCAGCGAGTTCAGCATCATGTTGAGCACCGGCTCGCGGGTCGAGCCGCTCGTGCCGACAAACAGCGTCTGGTAGTAGGTCTCGAGGAAATGGCCGCCGGGCAACAGCGACATCTGGCCGTTGGCGATGACGGCGTTGTCCTGGGTCGAGGCGACGATCGCGAGATAAACCGGGAAGGCGACGATCGCGATCCCGATCCACAGGATGACGTGAGCCAGATAGCGCTGGAAGCCCTCTTCCTCGACCATCAGTAGGTCACCTTGCGCTCGACGAAGCGGAACTGGATGCCGGTGAGCACGACCACGATGACCATCAGGATGACCGACTGCGCCGCCGAGGAGCCGAGATTGCCGCCGAGCAGGCCGTCCGTATAGACCTTGTAGACCAGCGTCTCGGTCGCCTTGCCGGGGCCGCCGCGGGTCATCGTGTCGATGATGCCGAAAGTGTCGAAGAAGGCGTAGACGATGTTGATGACCAACAGGAAGAAGATGGTCGGCGACAGCAGCGGGAAGATCACGGTCCAGAACCGCCGCATCGGACGCGCGCCGTCGATCGCGGCGGCTTCGATCACGCTCTTCGGGATGCTCTGCAGGCCTGCGAGGAAGAACAGGAAATTGTAGGAGATCTGCTTCCACGCCGCGGCGAGGATGATCAGGGCCGCGGCCTGGTCGCCGTCGAGCAGCGGATTCCAGTCAACACCCATCGCGCGCAGATAGCGCGACAGCACACCGAGCGAGGGATGCAGCATGAATACCCAGAGCACGCCGACGACAGGCGGGGCGACGGCGTAGGGCCAGATCAACAGCGTGCGGTAGAGCGTCGAGCCGCGCAGCGGCCTATCGGCCATCACCGCGAGCAGCAGCGCAAACGACAGCGAAGACACCGCGATCGCGAACGAGAACGCGAAGGTCCTGATGATCGCGGCGAAGTAGGCCGGGTCCTTGAACAGCTCGAGATAGTTCTCGAACCAGACGAAGGTGGTGGAAAGGCCGAAGGCGTCCTGCAGCAGGAAGGACTGGATCACCGCCTGCGCGGCCGGCCAGTAGAAAAAGATCAGGACGATCGCGAGTTGCGGGGCAACCAGCGCGTAAGGCAACAGCTTTGATTGGAAAATCGCTTGCTTTTGCATGATCTCGGAAGAATTGGCAGGCCGCGCGCTCGCGGCCTGCCGGTAAGCCTAAAGCATGATCCGGAAAAGTGC
>NZ_LGHK01000164.1 GCF_001908235.1 Bradyrhizobium sp. NAS96.2 | reverse complement strand
TGGTTTCGCGTTTTCTATCGATCGATACGTTGCTGGGACATAGCAATAGTAGCCACATCATTTCAGCCGCCAGCATTTTAACGGAAGCCGGGCACGAGCTCAGCACACCGCGCAGTTTGTCGACAAAACGACCGTCCGTCTCACTCGAAGGTTGCTTGAACGCATCATCAAGCATTTCAACATTGGCAGTATTCCAGACGTCCTCTTCGGAAAAGAGCGAACGCTGGCCAAGCAGCGCAGCATCCCGCCAATGTTCACCAGCGGCCAGGAGCTCAGCAACTTGCCTTTCACCACAGAAGCGGCTCATCCAATACCTTTCCTAGAAAAAGCTGAATCTCAAAAAGACCCGCTTAGCAACTTAGGCCCAATCCACCTCAAGTAGCTATTTCGACTTTGTTCTAGCTTCGTCCCGTACCCCCTCCCTACTGAATTTCGCGGCATTTTTTAGCGTGCCGTTCGGAGAGCGATTGACCCACGAAAAATAAGCACCCGAAAATCGCTTGTTGCTGGGGCCCATGTTTCGGTTCGCCCTACGTCGAGCGCCCTAAGTATCCGACAAAGCAGCACTTTTCGGACTCCCTCACAGTTTCGGCGGGCAGCATGATCAACGGGCCCTGCCAAAAATCGCGACCATCGGAAAAAAATCTACGAGTGAGAGTGGGGCCGGTCCCTAAGCGAGGGTCCCTGAGGAATTGACCACCCCCCACCCCTCGTTCCACCTCAGTCGGCGCAAATGAGTCGTTAGGCCAAGTGGGCTTTTTGTTTTTATTTCCGAACTTTTTGCGTGTGAACCATGGAGACCGGTCGACGAGGGAAGCTCGTAGACTTTTGACCCACCCCACCCCGCTAAACACACGGCAATCGCCTCCGAGATCCAGCCTAACGCCTCGGCTTTACAGCCATCGTCTCGTCTGCATGTTCTCACTGACGGCAAGCCCTTCGAATGTTCGGTGGTGAAGGTTTGTTGCGGAGGACATAGGCGAGCAATCCCAGCGCTTTCGCGCCGAGATGCTTCCTACGTCCTCAGCGATCATGCTCGGCGGAGCCAGGCCCGTCGCTATCGGACCCCATGCATGCGATGGTGCTGCACAGGTCGCGTCTACTTGCGGCGATCACCATCTCGCCGGCAGCCACCCTCACGCTCGAGGCCGGGCTTTGCTTAGGCTGCATCCCACGGTAAGCGATCAATATGCGCCGCCGCCGTTAACCGACCAGCGCATACGAACTCAACAACAAATCAACCGCGCGCTAGAAGTAACAGGCCGGCAACCCTTGCTCTCATATTGGCGCGGTGTTCCTCGCTAAACTCGATGATCGGCTCTGCCGCAAGAAGTCGGCGAAGCATCCGGACCTGTGCGTGCAGTGGATAGGTCACACTTATTGCGACCTTCTTCAGCACGGCGGGAACTGGCCGCCATTGACTATCGTACGGTTCGCCGCGTTCATCGTTGCCGCAGAAGCCGCAGAGCCAATTCTCGACCGCAATGTCAACGGCCCATGATGGCACGTCCCGAAGAGCCAGAAGATAATACTTGCCGGCTATTTCGACCTCATCGGCTGAGGGTCGTCCATTGCGTAGAGGACCGAAGAAAAGTTCTGTGATCTTGGCGAGCGTAGCTCGCTCCCAATCTTCATGCTGAGCCGGCGTCTGCTCGAAAAGAGCGAGCACGTCGGAGATGTAGCGTTCAATCTCCGCTCTCTGATCTTGGGTCAAAGCCAAGTCGACGGGGAGCGTTGGCAGGGTCCTGTACTTCCCGTCCACCAGCGCCCGTTGACATTCGTCTTTCATCGATCGCACGCGCAAGTCGACCCATTCCGGCCAAGATGGCATCTGGTCCAGTTTGCGTACGTTGGGAAGCGGGATAGGAAGGACGGGCATTGATGCGCTCCGCAGCTGCAATAATCCAATTTCGCCAAGTGGCACTCCAGTCGCGCTTCGTAGCGCCGGCGCCAACTTTGGCTGTCCAGTAGTTCGTGAATTTTTCGACTTCAATTAGCGCACGCTCGTGGCTGAGACCGCGCTCTAGGGCGAATTGCAGTTCATGTTGTGTCGGGCGCCACTCCGCTGGCAGGCGGCTGCCACGTCCTTGATCCTGCCTCCTCCGTACGGGAAGCGTTCGCGTGTTGGCGCGCTCAAGAGCAGCGACAAAGGGCACTGCGCCATCGATCGAGCCTCCCCGTTCGAAGTATGCCTCGAGCTCTTGAGCGATCGGTGTAAGCGGGGGAAGGAGGCTAGCTCGATCAAACAGATCGCCATTCTTGGATCTTGATGTCATGGTGGCCCGTCGGGCTAGCTTGTCCGACGATGTCCGTCGGCCCACTCGATGAGATCCTGTTGCCGATAGCGGACCGCACGTCCCAGCTTGATGAAGGATGGACCGACGCCCGTCCTCCGCCAAGCTTGTAGTGTTCGAAATGAGATGGAGAGCAAACGCGCGGCCTGCTTTTCAGTGAGCAGGACGATGTTGCCAAACTCGGGGGTAGTCATCGGAACCTCCTGGAGCGCGATCAAATACGATTCAGCGCTTCAAGGGGTAATCAGATGGCGAGCCTGATCCAACCAGCTGCACGTCTGAACTGGACAATTCAGACTAGGATCACGTCCAAACTGGCGAGTTTGGAAGCGGAGCCTCTTAGGGCTGCACGCCGGCCTCTTCCAAAGCTATACGCAAATGGTCGGAGATGGTCTTAGCGGCGAGTGGCTCACGACCAAGCCGTAGTTTCGCCCGTTCTTTATTGACCGCATCAGCGATCTTTTTCGCTGTATTCCAGGGTTGGCCATTGAGCTTTGGATGCTGATGCCAGAAGTCTCGCGCAATCGATAAGATCAATTGACGCTGCAATTCTCCCTTCGATTTCTTGGCTTGCGACCCTTTTGCTCTGTTGCCTCTCGAAATCTTCCCATCGACCGCCAATTCGTTGAGTTCGCCTGCTGCCGAGTGGAGCTGATAGAGGTACATCGCGCGGTATATATCGCTCAGTTCGTCGTCACTGAACTTCGCAAACAGAAGGGTGATTGCATGAAGTAGCTCGGCCGCTAAGCGGTCCTCGCTTAACGGCTCTGTCGAATCCCGCGCTATTTCGAACCAAGCATCATCGCGAGCGGATAGCGCGAGCTCCTGAGGCGTGTACCCACATCCACCCTGAATTGGTGCGAGTGGCGTTTTGTCAGTTGGTAAATTCTTAGCAGTAAGGTGAACACGCAGTCGGTCGGAAAGAGCACTCAAAACCTCCTTCCCGTTCGGCTGAAAAAATAGCTCACTCAGGGCGCCCGTGTGGGTCTTAATGCCGACGTCCAGCAGAAAGCCTCGCGTCCTAGTGCTGACAATCACCGGTCCGCCTTCTTTGGAATACGATAGTTCTCTCACCTCCTGAAGAGGGACCGATCCACGCTTCTCTTTGGACATGCGATACCTGGCAGTGATTCGGGTGTTTGACCGCAATTAAGAGCAACAAATCGACTTCAAGATACGCGAATCTGCAAATCATCCACGGCGACCATTTACGATGCACCACGTTTGACGCCCGCCAACTGCGGCAAGCCAAAATCGATATAGCGCGCGTCTTCAGTTGAATGCAGCTTGCCGGCCATGCAATCAGAGGCCCTCCATCGCAATCAAGAAGACCTGGCCGAACTCGGCTCGCTACTGGCTGCAGGGCTCCAGCGTCTTCTGGAGCGAAAGTCCAGTCCTTTATCGCACCGCAACGAAGAAAATCCGCTCGACTGTCGAGCGGTCGTTGAGGGTCATGTCCGGCAATACAGCAAGGAATTGACCCTGTGAAGACCCACGTCCTGTCGCAGCTGGCGGCCCTGAAGAGCTCCCCTGTCGACGCCCTTAAAGCCCGCTGGCGCGAGCTCTTCGATACCGAACCTCCTGCCTACAACCGCCGCTTCCTCGAGAACCGATTGGCCTACCGCATCCAGGAACTCACTTACGGCGGGCTCAGCCGCGAGACGCAGGACCGCCTGAAAGCCATGGCTAAGCAATATGCCAATCAGGAGCCGACTGAGCGCAAAGCTCGGCCCGCCTTGCGTCCAATCGCCGGAACCAGGCTGATCCGGGAATGGCAGGGCGTCGAGTACTCCGTGACGGTCCGCTTGAACGACTTCGAGTATCTTGGCCGGCCCTACAAGTCCCTGTCTTCGATCGCCCGCGAGATCACAGGCACCAAATGGAATGGCTGGGTCTTTTTTGGCCTTAAGAACACGCTGGACCGCAAATGAGCCTACGCCACCGTCCTCAACGCGGCACAAAGCGCTCAAGTAGCCTGTTCGATGTGAGCGCACGGCCAGGCGCTATTCGCAAAACGCGTTGCGCCGTCTACACTCGCAAGTCGAGTGAGGAAGGCCTCGATATGGACTTCAACTCACTCGATGCGCAACGGGAGTCCTGTGAGGCCTACATCACGAGCCAACGCGCGGAGGGCTGGGCCCCGGTTTCAGACCGCTACGACGATGGTGGCTTTTCGGGCGGCACGTTAGAGCGACCCGCCCTCAAGCGGCTGCTCGCGGACGTCAAAGCCGGGAAGATAGATGTCATCGTCGTCTATAAGATCGACCGCCTCTCTCGCTCGATGCTCGATTTCCTCCAGCTCGCCGAGCTATTCGAACAGCATGGCGTCACATTTGTCTCCGTGACTCAGTCCTTCAATACAAAGGACGCCATGGGGCGCATGGCGTTGAACATCCTGATCACGTTTGCGCAGTTCGAGCGAGAAGTGATCGGCGAGCGCATCCGCGACAAGGTTGCAGCGTCCCGTAAGCGTGGCAAGTGGATGGGAGGCTGGACACCCCTCGGCTACGAAGTCCGCGACCGCAAGCTACTCATCCATGAGCAGGATGCTGAACGCGTGCGATCGATCTTTCGACGATTCGTCCAGCTTAAGTCTGCTACGCTGCTGGCTCGCGAACTCGTCGCCGCTGGCGCGAAAAACCGATATGGCCACCTGCTGGACAAGGGGGTCCTCTACAAGATCCTCCACAACCGGGTCTATATCGGCGAAGCCGTGCATAAGGGCACGTCGTATCCAGGCGAGCACGAAGCGATTATCGATCGCAAGCTCTGGGACCAGGTCCACGGCATCTTGAAGGAGAGCCCCCGCAAGCGGGCAAACAATGCTCGTGCGCGATCGCCAGCACTGCTGAGAGGCCTCCTATTTGCTCCTGATGGGGCAGCCATGACGCCAACCAACACGCGGAAATCTGGTCGGCTCTACCGCTACTACATCAGCCAGACCGCTCTGAAGCAGGGCAGGTCCGACTGCCCGGTCAGAATGGTGCCGGCCGCCGAGATCGAACGAATCGTTATTGATCAGGTTCGCCTTCTGCTCCAAACGCCTGAAGTCATCGTTCAGACTTGGCGTGCAGCGCGCAAGCAGCGCAAGGACGTCAATGAGAACGATGTCCGCGACGCACTCCTCGGGTTTGACGAGCTATGGAATGAGCTGTTTCCAGCGGAGCAAGCTCGCATCGTTGAGCTGCTCGTTGAGCGCGCCGATCTTGGCCCGGACAGGCTGGATATCACACTCAAGGTTGAAGGCCTAACATCTCTCGCCAACCAACTCAGCACGCAGCCAGTCCTCCAACAAGCAGCCGAATGACCCGCCCAGCTCCCATTACAATCGGCGCACCAGGCCGCCCCAAATTGAGCCGTGATGGCCGCACGATTGTTGTGAGCATTCCGATTTCGCTGCGCCGACAGGGAGGCCGAAAGCGCGTTGTTACCCCGGCCGACTCATCGCCCTGGTCGCCGGCCCCAGCGCGTGTCGATAGTACCATGATCAAGGCGCTCGTTCGCGCTCATCGATGGCGTGGTATGCTCGAATCCAACCTCTTTGCCTCGGTCCGAGATTTGGCAAAGGCCGAAAGGATCAATGAATCTTATCTCTGCCGGGTCCTTCGGCTGACACTTTTGTCTCCGACGCTCACTGAGACCATCCTTAACGGCCAACAACCCGAGGGCTTGGATCTCGCACGGCTACTTCAATCGCTTCCAATCGAGTGGGATGAGCAGCAGGCCCTTCTCCAGGCACGCGCGCGTATCAGCCAAGACTAGCCGGCAGCGACGTAAAACGATGTTGTGCGGCAAAAGTAGCTTTTCGCCGGACCACCGATAGGCGGTGAGAAACCCGCCCTTTGCTACGCTGAAATCGAGGCAACTCGCATATTCATTTGAAAGCGATGGCGTTCCGCGCAGCCAGTAATGGCCAAAGAAGACTGGCGTCTTGTCTTGGTAGTGAAAGTCTGCCGTCAGCGGCAGATCAGGCAAGCTCGTCTCCTCCCCGTCCATACCGAGCGCTGCAGTTCGGTAGGTCACCGCTGCTGGATCCCACCAACGAATCCGTACGTCTTGGCGCTTATGACCGTCCTTGTCGAAGAAGAAACGTCCGTCTGGGAGCGACACCTCGGGCCCTTTAAGCAACACCTCGGCCGCCCGATAGGCTGGAGTACCGCGCTGGTTGGCCGCCCGAAACCCTTCCTGGGTAAACCTATGGCCAGGGTCTAGACAGCCGTCGAGCGACTCTTGCGCCGCGCTGTTCCAGCACGCATGGATCACGCGCACCCCGGGAAGGTCCAGCCAGACGGGCAAGCTCTTAAACCATTCGAGTGCCGCCAGATGAGCCGCAGACCCCTCTCCAATCTGCTTAAGAAATTCCTGGTGCTGGTGCGCGTTCTTTTCGTTGCGCGGTCGAAGAAAGCCGCCCGCGCCATCCGGCTCGGCCCAGCCCAGCGCATTAAACTCGTGGTTGCCCATCACCGCCAAAGCCAGCCCTGCGTCGCACATCCGCTTGGCGATTTGCAGAACAGCCAGCTGCTCGGGACCACGGTCGACGAAATCGCCGACAAAAATCACCCGGCGCTCCGGATGGCAAAACACGCCATCCACCTCTTGATATCCGAGAGAGGCCAAGAGACGCCGAAGCGCGTCAGCGTGGCCGTGGATGTCACCGATGATATCGAACTTGTCTGGCATCAGGAGCAGGAGCGTACAGTCATCTGCGACTGAACAGGCCTACCAGACCAGCACAGATTCGCCCATCGAGTGTTATGGAACTTCGGAATAGAGAGCGGCGAAACAGCCGACAAGCTTCCGAGTTAACCAGGTTGATAAGTGGCGCCGCGGTGTGTCGATGCGGGAAGCTATTGTCCTTTGCTTCCCCAGGCAATTACCCAAGACCCAGACGATCTGCTAAGAAAACACGGAACGCCTACGGCTTTGCAACCGAGGCGCGCGCGATATAATCGTCGGAAACCTTAAGGGGCAAAGCTGAGATATGGACGCGAGTGTTGTAGGGGGCCCGATTCCTGCCAAGATCAAATCAGGCGCGTTGGTCGCCGATCATTTGGAGGGACTCGAAAAATTTGAAGCCGGGCTCTGGAAGATCGCCGACAATCTGCGGGCGAACTCCAATCTGGCGTCGAACGAATATTTCATGCCCATCATGGGGCTG
>NZ_LGHK01000163.1 GCF_001908235.1 Bradyrhizobium sp. NAS96.2 | reverse complement strand
ATCGTCCGATCCTCCCTCGAATCAGACGAAGCTTTGCCTGTCAGGAATCAACCCGGTCTAAAACGTCAGGACTCAGCCCGGTTCGTACCGGAGAGAGCCCCCACCCCGACCCTCCCCCGCAAGCGGGAGAGGGAGCGCAGTACCGATGCCGTCGCACCTCAAACCTCATATGCGATAGCCTGCCGCAAGCGAGGGATATTCGCGCGACTCCGCCTTCTTCTTGTGACGCCGTCACGCTCAATCAATCGCTCGTTTACCATCCCGCCTTAGGGTGAACCCGCCGGGGCACCTTGCCGCCGCGGCGCGTCGGGTGGAGTTGGCGTTGCGTACAGAGTTGAGTGATCGGCGCGTGCGGCGCTGTGTGATGCTTGCCGCCGCAGCCTTTGCGGGTTCCATCCTGGTCGTGCCCGCTCCCGTCTCGGCCGAAGGGCTGTTCGACTTCTTCTTCGGTGGTTCCCAGAAGCAGCAGGGCCGGCAGGCCCCGCCGCAAGCCAACTTCTTCGCCGATCCGTTCGGCCTCAACCAGCAGCCGGAGCGGCAGACATCCACCCCCGCCTCGGCACCGCGGGTGGCCGGTTCCGGACCGGCCTATTGCGTGCGCAGCTGCGACGGCAAATATTTTCCGCTGACGATGCGCGGCAACGCGACGCCGGCGCAGCTCTGCCAGGCCTTCTGTCCGGCGAGCGCGACCAAGGTCTATTACGGCAGCCACATCGACAGCTCGGCATCGACCACGGGTGAGCGCTATGCCGACAGCGAGAACGCCTTCGCCTATCGCAAGGCGCTGCGCGCCGACTGCACCTGCAACGGCCGCGACCCGGCCGGACTCGCGCCGGTCGACCTTGCGCTCGATGCCTCGCTGAAGGCCGGCGACGTGATCGCGACCACCGACGGCCTGGTCGCCTATACCGGCGTTCGCGTCGGCAACGAGCAGTCGTTCGACTTCACGCCGGTCGCCTCCTATCCCGGATTGACCGCGCAGGTCCGCGCGCGGCTCGGCGAAATGAAGGTCGCGCCCGTCAGCGCCGAGCTCGCCGGCGACACGCCGTTGCCGGAGAGCGGCCGCGACGTCGCGCCGCCTGCGCCGTCGTCTGTCGTGCCGAAGGGCAACGCGGCAAAACCCGCCAAGCGGGCCGAGGCGAACTGACGCCTTCGAGCTGCGCTGATCAGCGCGCCACGATCACGCCGATCACGTTCGGCGCGGCCATGTACTTCTCCTCGATCGCGGCGCGCGCGGCGGCGCGGTTCTCCGGATTGAGGATGCCGCGCTTCTCGGCGAGGATCATCCAGCAATAGCCCCACCAATCCGTCAGCATGCCGTGGTCGTCGACCAGGTCGTACCCCTGCTCGGCGGCGAACAGGCGCGCATGCGCCTCGTCAAGCGAGTCGAGCCAGGCGTGATCCTCGAGCGAAAACAGCTCGTCGCTGAAATCATCCGTGGTGTAGCCCCAGATCGACATGCAGACCGCGTTGAACTCGCGGTCGAGCTGGTCGTCATCGATCGGCTGGCGCCGCGAGGCCAGATGCAGCCGCGACAGCGAGCGGGCGAAATCCGCGATGCGGGTGAGAGCGAACTGATCGAAGGCGATGGTGGACATGTAGTCCTCGCGAAGGCTGGGGGACCCTAGATATTGTATCGGCACAGCGCCGAATCATAATGATATATCAAAGACTTGCTAAAGTGTTCTTAATTCGTTCTGATGCCATCAATAGAGCGTCGCCCCGGCGAAGGCCGGGGGCCCATAACCACCGCAATCGGACATCACAGGTGACCGGTGCCCCGAATGGATGCCGCAGTCTACTACGTCTACATCCTCGCGAGCCGTCGCCATGGGACACTCTACATCGGCGTCACCAACGATCTTCGCAATCGGCTTACGCTCCATCGCTCTGGACACGGCTCACCATTCGTCAAGAAGTACGACGTCACGCGACTGGTTTACGTAGAGGTCTACGCAACACCACAAGAGGCGATCGCCCGGGAAAAAGCGCTGAAGGAATGGCGCCGCGACTGGAAGATTCGCCTCATCGAGCAAGACAATCCGGAGTGGAACGACCTGTCCCATCTTCTCTGACGGCTGTGGTTATGGGCCCCGGCCTTCGCCGGGGCGACGAATTTGCGGTGACTGCTTTCGCCTCATGAAAGAGCGGTTGCGAAGCGCGCGCCCCCAAAGCAATTCGGGCCGCTGACTAGGTCAGCGGCCCGTTGAAAATTGCTTCGGAATGAAATGCGTCGGAGCTAAAAAATGTGCCCGCCCCACGGGCGACAGGTGTGGTTTTAAAGAACTTCTTAAGTTCTGGGAATCCGTATCACCACGGTGTTCCCGATTCGCGAGAAAACGCGCTGCGCGGCGGCTCAATTCGCCGCCGACAGCAGCTTGTCGCCGCAGGCATTCGCGTAGAACTTGCCGCCGCATTGCCGCTTGATCGCGGCACAGCGCGCGGCCGGCGATGCGTTCTGCGCCACGCTGAAGCCGCACGTCAGGCCGTCGGCGCTGCGGCCCGCTTTGCCCGCCGCATAGGCTGCGCTGGTCGCCGTGATGCACACGACGAGCAATGCCGCGGCCGCGATCTCGATCAATAGCCTCATCACGCATCCTCCGCTAAATCGTCGCAAAATCTCGCGTTTCGCAGCCTATCGTAGACCCGCGCGGACTTCTCCGGAAGGTTCCCGGAGCGGCCCGGTCCTTGCATAAAATCTCGGCAGCGCTGTGTGTGGTATCGTTCCGGTTTCGATTGCCACGCAACGCGCGTATCATTGCGCTGGAGTGCGATCGGAAAACCGCGGGAACCGGATTTCCGAGGACCATGCTCAAACAAGGCGACGAGAGCATGATGCCTGCCACGGCATCAGGTTCCCGTCTGAACGGCAGGGATTGAGCGTTGCAGGAATTGACAAACTACCCGGCATTGAACCAGCCGATCGACGAACTGGCGCTGACCGAGATCAAGGGCGCGATCCTGGCCAAGCTGCGGCTTGCGATCGGCAAGGACGCCACCATTGCGACCAGACGCGACTGGTACAAGGCGGCGGCGCTGGCGCTGCGCGACCGCATCGTGCACCACTGGCTGACGGCGGAGAAGCAGACCTACGATGCCGGCTCCAAACGCGTCTATTATCTCTCGCTGGAATTCTTGATCGGCCGGCTGTTCACCGACGCGCTGAACAATATGGGGCTGCTGCCGCTGTTCGAGGCCGCGCTTGGCGACCTCGGCGTCGATCTCTCGGACCTGCGCAAATGCGAGCCGGACGCGGCGCTCGGCAATGGCGGCCTCGGGCGGCTCGCGGCCTGCTTCATGGAGAGCATGGCGACGCTGGCGATCCCGGCAACCGGCTACGGCATCCGCTACGATTTCGGCCTGTTCCGCCAGATCATGAACCATGGCTGGCAGCAGGAATATCCCGACGAATGGCTCGCCTTCGGCAACCCCTGGGAATTCCAGCGGCCGGAGGTGGTCTACAACGTCCATTTCGGCGGCCATGTCGAGCATGTCGACGAGCGCGGCCGCGACCGCGCCACCTGGCATCCGGCGGAAACCGTCGAGGCGATGGCCTACGACACGCCGATCGTCGGCTGGCGCGGCCAGCACGTCAACGCGCTTCGCCTGTGGTCGGCGCATGCGCCCGATCCGCTCAAGCTCGACGTCTTCAACACCGGCGACTACGTCTCGGCCAGCGCGGAGCAGGCGCGCGCGGAGGCGATCTGCAAATTCCTCTATCCGAACGACGAGAGCGCGGCGGGCCGCGAGCTCCGGTTGCGCCAGGAGTATTTCTTCGTCTCGGCCTCGCTGCAGGATCTGGTGAACCGGCACCTCGCCTCCGACGGCGGCCTGCGCAACCTCGCGCAGAAGGCGGCGGTGCAGCTCAACGACACCCATCCGAGCCTTGCGGTCACCGAGCTGATGCGCATCCTGGTCGACCTGCACAATTTCCGCTGGGACGAGGCCTGGAAGATCACGGTCGCGACGCTGTCCTACACCAACCACACCCTGCTGCCGGAGGCGCTCGAGACCTGGCCGGTCGAATTGTTCGAGCGGCTGCTGCCGCGCCATCTCGAGATCATCTACCGCATCAACGTGGCTCATCTCGCGCTCGCCGAGGAGCGCTTCCCCGGCGACATCGAATACCGCGCCTCGGTGTCGCTGATCGACGAGCGCAGCGGCCGCCGCGTGCGGATGGGCCAGCTCGCCTTCGTCGGCTCGCATCGCATCAACGGCGTCTCGGCGATGCATTCCGACCTGATGAAGGAGACCGTGTTCCACGATCTCCATCATCTCTATCCGCAGCGCATCACCAACAAGACCAACGGCATCACCTTCCGCCGCTGGCTGATGCTGGCCAATCCGCGGCTGACTGAGCTGCTGCGCGAGGCCTGCGGCGAGGCCGTGCTCGACGACTTCTCGCTGCTCGAGCGGCTCGAGGCCCATTCGAGCGACCTCGAATTCCAGAAGCGCTTCCGCGACGTCAAGCATCACAACAAGCTGGCGCTGGCGCGGCTGGTCAACGAGCGCAACAACATCAAGCTCGACCCATCGGCGCTGTTCGACGTGCAGATCAAGCGCATCCACGAATACAAGCGGCAGCTGCTCAACATCCTGGAGACGATCGCGCTCTACCACGCGATGAAGGACAATCCAGGTGCGAACTGGGTGCCGCGGGTCAAGATCTTCGCGGGCAAGGCGGCGGCGAGCTACCGCTACGCCAAGCTGATCATCAAGCTGATCAACGACGTCGCCGAGATCGTCAACAATGACGCTTCGCTCGGCGGCAGACTGAAGGTCGCCTTCCTCGCCGACTACAATGTCAGCCTTGCCGAGGTCATCATCCCCGCCGCCGATCTGTCCGAGCAGATCTCGACCGCCGGCATGGAGGCTTCCGGCACCGGCAACATGAAGCTCGCGCTGAACGGCGCGCTGACCATCGGCACGCTCGACGGCGCCAATATCGAGATCCGCGACGCGGTGGGACCCGAGAACATCGCGATCTTCGGCCTCGAGGCGGGCGACGTCATGGTCCGCCGCAAGCAGGGGCTCGATGCCTCTGACGTGATCCGCAAATCGCCGCGGCTCGAGCGCGCGATCCGCGCCATCGAGAGCGGCGAGTTCTCGCCCGGCGACGCCGCGCGCTTCGCCTCGATCGGGCACGCGCTGCGCTACCTCGACCATTACATGGTCTCCGCCGACTTCGATTCCTACTATGACGCGCAGCGCGGCATCGACGCGCGCTGGCAGGTGCCCCCGGCCTGGACCCGTGCCTCGATCCTCAATGTCGCGCGCATGGCGTGGTTCTCCTCCGACCGCACCATCCGCGAATACGCCGAGGACATCTGGCACGTGCCGGTGCACCCGAGCGCCTCGCCGCAGCTCGGCAACCAGCGCGAGGCGAAGGGATAATCCCGGGTCGCGGAAATCGATTACGTCTGACGTCATTGAATTCGGCGCGGTCGCTGGGCTACTGCTGTTGCAGCAGCGTCATTGCGAGCGGAGCGACTTGTCCGCCGAAGCCTTGGCGAAGGTGGAAGCAATCCATCGCTCCACATTTGCGGAGCCATGGATTGCTTCGTCGCGGAGCCTGTCATCCGGCCGGCCGGAGGCCGGACCGGGTGGCTCCTCGCAATGACGGCAGACGAATTCGAATTAGGGACTTTCATGCTCACCAAGACCCCGCATTTGTTCGATGAAGCAACCGCCGTGACCGCCGGCGACAGCCGCTGGCAGGGGCGCACCAGCCCGGACTACTGGGCCTTCGTCGGCCCGTTCGGCGGCTGCACGGCGGCGACCATCCTGCGCGCCTTGATGCAGCACCCGCAGCGCGCGGGCGATCCGCTGGCGCTGACGGTCAATTACTGCGCGCCGGTCGCCGAGGGCGTGTTCGATCTCGATGTCCGTCTGGTCAAGGCCAACCGTTCGAGCCAGCACTGGTCGGTCGAGATGACGCAGGGCGGCGGCGAGGTCGCGACCTTGGCGACCGCCGTGTTCGCCGAGCGGCGGTCCTCGTGGTCGCACCAGCCGGCGGAGTTTCCCGGCGCCGTGCCGTTCGAACAGTTGCGGTCCTATCCGAAGCTTAAGATGACCTGGGCCAACCAGTACGATTTCCGCTTCGCCGAGGGCGAGCCGAAGTTCGGCGGCGGCGCCGCGACGGAGCCGTCGAGCCCCTATTCAAAGCTCTGGATCGCCGACCGCATGCCGCGCAAGCTCGATGCGCTGTCGCTGACGTCGATGTCGGACGCGTTCTTCGGCCGCGTCTTCCACGCGCGGCATGAGCTGGTGCCGTTCGGCACGGTGTCGCTGACGACCTATTTCCACGCCGATGCGGCCGACCTCGATACCGAGGATACCACCCGCGTGCTGGCCACGGCCGATGCCAAGAACTTCCACAAGAGCTACGGCGACCAGCACGGCGAATTGTGGTCGCCCTCCGGCCGCCTGCTCGCGACCACGACGCAGATCGCTTACTTCAAGGCGTAGCCAAATATCCACATTGGTCTGCTAGGACCGGATTGCCTATTTCAAGGGTTGGAGGAACATTGGCGTGTCGCTTCTGTTCCACGCCTTTGGGAGCACTGCCGCATGTCCGAAGCCGACACTTCAAAGCCCTCGCGCATCGCGCTACTTGGCGTTCCCATCGAGATCGGCGCGTCGCAGCCCGGTCCGCTGATGGGACCGGATGCGCTGCGCACCGCGGGCATCGCGCGCCTACTCGAGCAGCTCGACTTCCAGGTCGACGACCACGGCAACCTTGCGATCCCGGCCGTCGTTGCCGACAGCCCGGTGCCGGCCAACACCAAATTCTACGACGAGGTGAAGACCTGGACCCGCGCCCTCTCGGAGCGCGCCTACTGGCTAGCGCATTCCGGGGCGATCCCGATCTTCATGGGCGGCGATCACTCGCTGTCGATGGGGTCGATCAACGGTGTCGCGCGCTACTGGCGAGAGAAAGGCCGGCCGCTGTTCGCGCTGTGGGTCGACGCGCATGCCGACTACAACACCCCGGCCACCACCATCACCGGCAACATGCACGGCATGTCGGCAGCCTTCCTGTGCGGCGAGCCCGGCCTCGACGATTTGCTCGGCGGGCTGCCACGCGCCTCGATCCCGCCGGATCAGCTCGACCTGATCGGCACCCGCTCGGTCGATCCGCTGGAGCGCAAGCTGCTGCGGCAGCGCAACGTCTCGATCGCCGACATGCGCCAGATCGACGAGTTCGGCGTCGCCGTGCTGACCCGCCGCGTCATCGACCGCGTCAGGGCGAAGAACGGCGTGCTGCATGTCTCGTTCGATGTCGACTTCCTCGATCCCGAGGTCGCGCCCGGCGTCGGCACCACGGTGCCGGGCGGCGCGACCTATCGTGAGGCCCATCTCATCATGGAGCTGCTGCACGATTCCGGACTGGTGCGCTCGCTCGATATCGTCGAGCTCAATCCGTTCCTCGACGAGCGCGGCCGCACCGCCCGCGTCGCGGTGGAATTGATCGGCAGCCTGTTCGGCCTGCAGATCACCGACCGGCAGACGCCGAGCAACGCGGTGCTGCCGGAGATGGGGGAATAGCCGACCGCGGAATGCACACCGTTTCCGACCCGTCACCTGAGGAGCGCGCCCTAGCGCGCGTCTCGAAGGGTCGACGGCCGCACTGTGGCCGTGCACCCTTCGAGGCTCGCTCCGCTCGCACCTCAGGGTGACGGGACGCACAGTGTGCTTCCCTGCTGGATATCCAACCAAAACAAAAAAGGCGGCCACGAGGGCCGCCTTTTCCAATCGCGTATCGCTTGCGTGGATTACTCCGCCGCCAGCTTCACTTCCGGCGCGGCGGCGCGGACTTCGGCGTCGACCTGCGCTTCGAACTTGGCAAAGTTCTTCTGGAACATGCCGACCAGCGCACGGGCGGTCTTGTCGAACTCGACCTTGTCGGCCCAGGTCTTGATCGGATCGAGGATGTGCGGCTCGACGCCCGGCAGCGAGGTCGGCACCGCGAAGCCGAAATACTTGTCGGTGCGGAAATCGGCGTTGCGCAGCGAGCCGTTCAGCGCCGCGGTGAGCAGCGCGCGCGTCACCTTGATCGGCATGCGGCGGCCGGTGCCGTACTTGCCGCCGGTCCAGCCGGTGTTGACCAGCCAGCAATCGACATTGTGCTTGGCGATCAGCTCGCGCAGCATGTTGCCGTAGACCGACGGATCGCGCGGCAGGAACGGCGAGCCGAAGCAGGTCGAGAATTCCGGCTGCGGCTCATTGCCGAGACCGCGCTCGGTGCCGGCGACCTTCGCGGTGTAGCCGGACAGGAAGTGATACATCGCCTGCGCCGGCGTCAGCTTGGCGATCGGCGGCATCACGCCGAACGCGTCGGCGGCGAGCATCACGACGTTCTTCGGTTGCGGCGCGCGGCCGGTGCGCGAGGCGTTCGGAATGAAATCGAGCGGATAGGCCGAACGGGTGTTCTCGGTCTTCGAGCCGTCGTCGAAATCCGGCACGCGGTCGTTCGCGCCGAGCACGACATTTTCCAGCACCGCGCCGAAGCGCTTGCTGGCGGCGTAGATTTCCGGCTCGGCTTCGCCCGACAGCTTGATGCACTTGGCGTAGCAGCCGCCTTCGAAATTGAAGACGCCGTCCTCGCTCCAGCCATGCTCGTCATCGCCGATCAGCGTGCGCTTGGGATCGGCCGACAGCGTGGTCTTGCCGGTGCCGGAGAGACCGAAGAAGATCGCGGTGTCGCCATCGGGGCCCACATTGGCCGAGCAGTGCATCGGCATCACGCCCTTCTCGGGCAGATAGAAGTTCAGCGTGGTGAACACGCTCTTCTTCATTTCGCCGGCATAATAAGACCCGCCGATCAGGACGATCTTGCGGGCGAAATCGATCGCGACGACGTTCTCCGAACGCACACCGTGACGTTTCGGATCGGCGCGGAAGCTCGGCAGATCGATGATCGTCAGTTCCGGCACAAAGCTCGCGAGCTCCGACGTCTCGGGACGAATGAGCAGCGTGCGGATGAACAGCGAGTGCCAGGCGAGCTCGGTGAAGACGCGCGTCTTGATGCGATGCTTCGGATCGGCGCCGCCATAGAGATCCTGCGCGAACAGCGTCATGCCTTCGGCATGCTTGAGGAAGTCGGCATGCAGCGTCGCGAACTGCTCCGAGGTGATCGACTGGTTGCCGGCCCACCACATGCTCTTGTCGGTCAGGCCGTCGCGAACCGTGAACTTGTCCTTCGGGCTGCGGCCGGTGAACTCACCGGTATCCGCGCAGAGCGCGCCGTCGGCCGAGAGCACCGCTTCGCCATTGCGCAACGAATGCTCGTAGAGCTGCGGCGCACCATAGTTCCAATGCACGCCCTTGAGATTTTTTAAGCCGAATTTGTCGGCGCCGAAGGCACCGTTATGCACGCCCGTCTCTTGCACGAAGAACCTCCTCGAACCCGCGTATCCTTGTTCGCGCGAATGTCGCTAGTCGCGCCCCGTCGCGGTGATGACCGTCATCAGAATATAGCCTCTCGGCCCCGGTCCGGCGACCTAATAGTGGGGATCGCCGGGCTTGCCAAGCCAGTCGAACGGCTTTTGGTTTATTCCAACCGGGGTACATCATCTGGCGCAAATACCGCAGCGCGAAACGCTTTCGCTTTGCTTTCGCTTTCGCATTGTTTTCGCCGCGATCGGGCGACGTTTCGTCGCCTTTCCCGCTACGAACGAGGCCTTGCGATGCACAAAGAGTGCCAGCGATCGGCGTGTGCGTGCGCTGATTGCCGGCATAAAACAAGGGGAATGCCGGGTATGCGTTTCGCGCTGAGGATGTGTCGTTGAATTAGACTGCCGCGAGTTGACGCTGCGCTGCACTGCCGAGCATGTCGCCCACGATCGTGTTGCACGCGGATAGCACCATCTGCTCGGCGTTGAGCATTCGATTGAGCTCAACATGCCGTCGTCGAGGCTGGGTAACTTCAATGCCCGGCATCGGCGAATGTTCCGCAACGCGCCGTGCACATGACACAACAAGATCGCTGGCCGTCACGATCGATGGTAACGCAATCAGCGCCTGAGGCCCGCGCATCGTCGCGGCGTGAGCCTCGCAATCCCACTGATTTTCCGATGCAGCGGGCAGCGGAGATTCTCGCATCCGCGTCGAAGCCATCAGCGATGGCGCGACGCACCGGCGCGAAATGATCGCGCTATCAGAGACACCGCAATCGGGCCCAGGCGAAGGCGCAGGCAACCGCATCATGCGACACGATGCCTCGCCGGGCGCAGCGCCGCCTTCGGTGTCGGCAGCAGGTGCTGCCCTATCCCTTGGCGCGGGCTTCGCCGGCGAGCCGCACCAGCATCTTGCGCAGTTCGGTGCCGTTGCTGACCCGCTCCGGGAAATCCAGTCGCAGCGTGGCACGGCCGGCTTGCATGTCCATGCCGTCGGGATCGCAGCCGGTGCACAGCCAGTCGGCACTGTCAGAGCCAAGCAGCCGCGTGGCGTAGAGGTTCATCGCCTCGCGGTGGTCCTCATTCATATGCGCCACCGCGCCGGGCTCGGCCTCCAGCAGCGCGTCAGCACCGCCGAGATCAGTCAGAAACTGCGCCGGCTTGAGGTCGACGATGCGGCCGAATCCCGCGACCAGATGGGCACCGCCCGGCCGGATCACGAAGAACGAAAAATCCTTAAATTCCACAAAGGCTTCCGCCGACGGATGGGCACAGAGGTAGCGCCGCTGGGCGAGCTCCCGCTCGGCATCGGCGACCTCTTCCGCCCGCCCGGCCAGCATGATCCGGGCGCCTTCCAGCGGATCGCCCGCGGCGCGCTCGTCCAGCATCAGCGACACCCGGCTGTCGGCCAGGATGTTCTTGGTGTGCAGCGCCAGTCGGGAAATCAGCAGGATCGGCGAGCCGTCGGGATGGCTGGCGAGGTTGACCAGCGAGCAATAGGGATCGCCGGACCCGGCCATCAGCGTGGCGAGCGCGCCCTGGCGACTGCGGCGCAGCAGCGAGCGGGCAAGGTGGGCAGGATCGAAGTCGGCGGTCGGTTGCATGGGCCTATCGGGTCATTTTGGGGCGAATCGGGCGGTTCCCTTTGAAAAAAGGGCCTTTTCTCACGGTCTCAGGGTGCTATATGGGGGTCCAACGCGTGGGTCGCAGAGCGTTTTTTGCGGAACTCGGTCACACTTCAGCCTAGCTTGCATTGCTCGTTGACCGCGTTCGAAGCCCAATTCCACGGCGCGACGCCAGAGTGCCCGCCGTTTAAGCCACTCTCATTGTGAAAGCAGCTCATGCCCACAATCGCCTTGGTCGACGACGACCGCAACATTCTCACTTCGGTCTCGATCGCGCTTGAAGCCGAAGGCTATCGCATCATGACCTATACGGACGGTGCGTCGGCGCTGGATGGGTTTCGTACGTCGCCGCCCGATCTTGCGATCCTGGATATCAAGATGCCGCGCATGGACGGCATGGAAACGCTGCGCCGGCTGCGCCAGAAATCCGACCTGCCGGTGATCTTCCTCACCTCCAAGGATGAAGAGATCGACGAATTGTTCGGCCTGAAAATGGGCGCCGACGATTTCATCCGCAAGCCGTTCTCGCAGCGCCTGCTGGTCGAACGCGTCAAGGCCGTGCTCCGCCGCGGCCAGCCCAAGGATCCGACCGCCGCGCCGAAGGAGCCGGACGCCCGCGCACTCGACCGCGGCCTGCTGCGGATGGACCCGGAGCGCCACACCTGCACCTGGAAGAACGAACCGGTGACGCTGACCGTGACCGAATTCCTGATCCTGCAGGCGCTTGCCACCCGCCCCGGCGTCGTAAAGAGCCGCAACGCGCTGATGGACGCGGCCTATGACGACCAGGTCTATGTCGACGACCGCACCATCGACAGCCACATCAAGCGGCTGCGCAAGAAGTTCAAGGTGGTCGACGACGACTTCGAGATGATCGAGACGCTGTACGGCGTCGGCTATCGCTTCAAGGAAGCCTGATCTGCGCCTCCCGGGCGGCTTGTTAACTGACAGGCTCCGCACGGCTGGGGTAAGCTCGGGCAACCATCTGCTTCGCGGGACGACATCCATACCAACCGGCAGCTTTGCCAGTGCTTGATCGAACGCAGCTCGAGCAGGGCCTGAATACCGAGGACGCCTCGCAGCTCCTCGATCAAGAGGCCGTGGCCGACGATCTGGCGCGGGACAAGGGCTGGCGCCGCCCGCTCGGCTGGCCGCGCCGCGCCGGTCAGTTCTTCTTCGCGCTGTCGTTCTCGAGCCTGACGCGCCGCATCGTCTCGCTCAACCTTGCCGGCCTCGTCGCGCTGGTCGCCAGCATCCTCTATCTCTCGCAATTTCGCGCCGGCCTGATCGAGGCGCGCACCCAGAGCCTGCTGGTCTATGCCGAGATCATCTCGGAGGCGATCGCGGCATCCGCGACCGTCGAAGGCAACACCGTCACCATCGATCCGGACCGGCTGCTCGACCTCAAGCCCGGCGAGAGTTTCGGCCAGCCGGATGAATCGGCAGACTTCCCGATCAATCCCGAGCGCGTCGCGCCGACCCTACGCCGTTTGATCGCACCGACCAAGACGCGGGCCCGCATCTTCGACCGCGACGGCGGGCTGATCCTCGACAGCCGCAATCTGTTCGCACGCGGCGACGTGCTGCGCATGGAGCTGCCGCCGCCGTCCGAGAAGCCGTCGCTGTATGAGAAGACCAAGGCCACGATCAAGACCTGGCTCAACCGCGGCGACCTGCCGATCTACCGCGAGCTCGGCCCCGAAGGCGGCAAGGGTTATTCCGAAGTCGCGCAATCGCTCGAGGGCATGAAGGGCAGCGCGGTACGCGTCACCGACCGCGGCGCGATCATCGTCTCGGTTGCGGTTCCGGTGCAGCATTTCCGCGCCGTGCGCGGCGCGTTGATGCTGACGACGCAGGGCGACGACATCGACCAGCTGGTGATGTCCGAGCGCCTCGCCATCCTCAAGATCGGCGGGGTCGCGTCCGCCGTCATGATCATGCTGTCGCTGCTGCTCGCAAGCACGATCGCAGGTCCGGTGCGGCGGCTCGCCGAAAGCGCCGAGCGCGTCCGTCACCGCATCCAGACCCGCGTCGAGATTCCCGACTTCACCGGACGCCGCGACGAGATCGGGCATCTCTCGGGCGCGCTGCGCGACATGACCAATGCGCTCTACAGCCGCATCGAGGCGATCGAGATGTTCGCCGCCGACGTCGCCCATGAGCTGAAGAACCCGCTGACCTCGCTGCGCTCGGCGGTCGAGACACTGCCCTTGGCGCGCAACGAGAACAGCCGCGCGCGGCTGCTCGCCGTGATCGAGCATGACGTCAAGCGGCTCGACCGTCTGATCTCCGACATATCGGATGCGAGCCGGCTCGATGCCGAAATGCAGCGCCAGGATATGGCGCCGGTCGATTTGCGCCGGCTGCTGACCACGTTGACCGGCGTCGCCAACGAGACGCGGCTCGGCCACGACGTTGCCGTCGAAGCCCGCTTCGAGGGCCGCGGACCGACCGATACGCTCTCGGTGCCCGGCCATGATTCCCGGCTCGGCCAGGTGATCTCGAACCTGCTGTCGAACGCGCAATCGTTCTCCAAGCCGGGCGACAAGGTACGCATCGTCTGCCGCCGCACCCGCGGCGAGGTCGAGATCGTGGTCGACGACGACGGGCCCGGTATCGGCGAGGACGCGCTGGAGCGGATCTTCGAGCGCTTCTACACCGACCGGCCGCACCAGGGCTTCGGCCAGAACTCCGGCCTTGGGCTCTCGATCTCCAAGCAGATCATCGAGGCGCATGGCGGACGGATCTGGGCCGAGAACCGGCCGGGTCCTGCGGACGAAGACGGCAATCCCACCGTGGCCGGCGCTCGTTTCGTGGTCAGGCTGCCGACACTATGAGCGACAATTCAAGCGTGCACGCATCCGCTGTTCTGGTCGGCGAGCGTGCGGTGCTGATCCGCGGCCCGTCGGGCGCCGGCAAGTCGCGCCTCGCCTTCGAACTGATTCTCGCCGGGCGCACCGGAGCGCTCCCGCCGGCCATTTTGGTGGGGGATGACCGTGTCCATCTCGACACAGCCGGCGAACAATTGTGGGTTCGCCCGGCCCGGCAATTGGCCGGTCTGATCGAGATTCGGGGCCTCGGAATCCGCCATTGCCCGTTCGCGGACGAGGCCGTGGTCGGCTTGGTCGTCGACCTTGCCGCCGACGATGCCGAGCGGCTGCCGTCGCCCGAAGCGCTCAAGATCAGCCTAAATGGTGTTGAGATACCGCGAATTCCCGTGCTAGCCGGCTTTCAACCCCTGCCGCTGGTTGTCGCCGCGCTGACGACAACCTGAAAGTTCATGGTCCCGTAATCTTGCGGCCAATTGTGGGAAGGGAATTGGTAACCATATCACATCCACTATCGCGTCGGATTTTGCCGGCGCAGCCTCCCCTCTCTACCGCCAGGAACCGGGAGACTAGCCAAGATGCCCTCTTGCGCAGGGCCTCTGGATGGTCAAAGTGGCGCGTTCGTGCGGTGCACCAAAGGGCGCCCGCGAGGAGTTTCCGATGATTGGTCTAGTGCTGGTGACCCATGGGCGCCTTGCCGACGAGTTCAGAGCGGCGCTCGAACACGTTATGGGTCCGCAGAAACAAATTGAAGCAATTACGATCGGGGCCGAGGACGATTCCGATCTCTGTCGAAGCGACATCATCGAAGCGGTGAACCGCGTCGATAGCGGCGACGGCGTTGCGATCCTCACCGACATGTTCGGCGGCACGCCGTCGAATCTCGCGATCTCCTGCATGAGCCGCCCGAAGGTGGAAGTGCTCGCGGGCATCAATCTTCCCATGCTGGTCAAGCTTGCCAAGGTTCGCGAGGAGCGTTCGCTGCCCGACGCGATCGCGATGGCGCAGGAAGCCGGCCGCAAATACGTCACCATCGCCAGCCGCGTTCTCGCAGGCAAATGAGCGACGAGGCCCCGGGCGCAAATCATGTCGGCCCGGGCGTGCCTGCGGGCGCCATTTCGCGTGAACTGCTGATCGTCAACAAGCGCGGACTGCACGCGCGGGCGTCGGCGAAATTCGTCCAGCTGGTCGAGCGCTTCAACGCCGAGGTCTGGGTCACGCGCGGCGGCGAGACCGTCGGCGGCACCTCGATCATGGGCCTGATGATGCTGGCCGCGGGGCCCGGCACCACCGTGGTGGTGTCAGCGAAAGGCGACGAGGCGCAACAAGCACTCGACGCCATCGCCGAACTCGTCGCCAGCAAGTTCAACGAGGAAGGCACCTAGGTGCCGCGCCGCCCTGGGCGGCCGTGTTTTATCCGTCCCGTCATTGCGAGCGAAGCGAAGCAATCCATCGCACGGCATGCGCGGAAGCATGGATTGCTTCGTCGCTATCGCTCCTCGCAATGACGAGGTTGATAGATTCGCGGACTCTGAGCGAAAGCTACTTCGCCGGCGGCACCAGATAGACCTTCCACACCGTCGACGGGCCGGGATGGCCGTTGAAGAAGCGCATGGTGGTCATCACCACCGGCTCGGCATTCTTGGCATGCTCGGCCATCCAGGCCTCGCATGGCTGCAGGAACACCGGATCGGTGGTGTCGCAGACGCCGACGAAGCCGAGGCGCTTGGCTTCATCGAGCGACGTCAGCCCCGACGTCCAGGCTTCACCCGGCACCAGCGAGGCCGGATGATCCGGACTGTAGAACGTCATCGGCTCGCCGATGTCGGAGCGTGCGACGACCACCGCCCAGCGTGAATGGAATCTGTCCTGCCAGGTCTGGGTGAGCTCACGCGCGAGCTCGGAGCGCGCGGCGTAGGTCGAGCCACCGATACGGTTGGACGCGATCTCCTGCGTGGCGATGCCGGGCGCGGCGATCAGCGTTGCGATCGTGGCCACGAGCCAGACCGCAATGATCGAGAACAGCGCCATGCGCGGGAAGCGAAGCGAGGGGATCGCAACCAGCGCAAGCGGCACCAGGAAGAACAGCGGGATGCCCCAATCGGTCTTGATATAGACGGTGAATGCCAGCGCGCCGAGCGGCGGCCCGATCGCGACGATCAGCTGGATGATCCAGACGTTGAGCGCCTGCGGAAGGTTAACGGCCGGATTGGGTCCGCGCGACCAGATCCGCGCCAGCACGTCCGACGGCCGCCACGGCACCGACCCCAGCAGCAGCGCGATGAGGCCCAGCACGATGGGAATCGCGAGCAGCCCGAGATTGTGCAGGATGTAGCCGATCACGAGCTGGACGTTGAGCTCCCGGCTCGACAGCGCATAGACGTCGCCGGCATAGGTGAACGGCACGAAGTTCACCTCCTCCAGCCAGACCAGATGCGGAATCATCGCCACGATCATCGTGCCGATCGCAACCCATGGCGCCGGCGAGCGCAGGAACTGCATCCGCTGCGGATGGATCAATGCAGCAAGCCCGATGGCGCCGATCATCGTCACCACCCAGTACTTGGTCATCAGCGCCAGCATGCCGGCAAAGCCGAGCCAGAGACCCGATTTGAAGCTGCGCTTCTCGAACGCGTTCAGATAGGCCAGCACCAGCAGCGGCAGCGGCACCAGCTGCGCGAGGTCGGCGTTGTATTTGAAGCCCTTGAAATTGAAGATCGGGTAGAGCGCGAGCATCACCACCATGAAGAATGCACGGCGGCGATCGACGACGCGCAGCGCAATCAGCCAGCACACGACCAGCGCGAAGCTGACGGTTGCCATCGCGAGCGCATAGGTCGACCAGTTGGTGACGGGGAAGATCCTGAACCAGACCCCGGCGATCCAGCCCGACAGCGGCGGATGCTTGCCATAGCCGAGCAGGAAGCGCTGGCCCCAGGCATAGGCCTCCGCGACGTCCATATGGACGTCCTGCGCAGCCTTGAGCTTGACCAGGATCAAGGTCCACAGCACCGCGTGGACCAGTGCGAAGCCGATCACGAACCACAGGCTGGTCCGGGGATCGATGGCGCGCGAGGCAATCCAGGCGGCGATCCGCCGGATCGTCAGCCTGCGGGTGGAGCGCCGGGCGGCAGGAAGAATGGAAGCGGTCGACATGGCCTGTGCCTGAGGCATGACCCGGAAAAGTGGAGCGTGGCTTTCCGGAGCGATCATACCGAGTGGAAGCGGACGTGCGATGAGTGATTGCTCACCAGCACTTCGGCGCGCTTTAGCGCGTTTTTGTGGCCAGTGAAATCAGCTTGGCGTGAGAACGCCTCCAATGCGCCGGTTCACTTTTCGAGAAGCTCGGGCCGGTACTCGAAATGCATGGTATCGTAGTGATACCACTTGCCGCCCCAGATGAAGCCGTGACGCTCGAAGATGTCGACAATCTCTTGCGGCATCCGGTTCTTGTAGGGGATGGTTTTACCTTTCCCCGCCCACAGCCAGTAGTCCGAGACTTTCAGGTTGAGGTCGATCGCGGCCGCGTAGCCATGCATGCTCATCCGCCCGGTGTCGGCGACGGCGCGACAAGATAGCACACCCGCGATCGGAAACGCCGCGGCGCGCAGCGCCGGGTCGAGCGCGTCGATCTCTGCGGAAACCTGCTTCAGCCGTTCGGCCACGCCGTTGACCCGTGTGACCTGAACCGGCTTGCCCCAGGATTTCGGCAGCCAGCTGATCGTCACCAGGTTCCGCCTGACCTCGGCGGTATTGCAGTCGCCATACATCTTCTTGAAGAAGGCCTCGTTGCGGAAGCGGCCGGGATCGGCATTTACCGCCGGCGGCGGCGTCGGCCCGGCCGGATAGGGTTGCCGCATCTGATCGAAGATCGATGCATTGCGCAGCATCTGATCGAACGGCTTGTCGGAGATGCCGTCGTCGACCGGCATCACCGTGCCATCGCGCCAGGTGACCGTGGTGTCGTCATGGGTGGCGAGCGCATCGGGATAGGCCTGCACCAGGCGGTCGAGCAGTTCGCTCTTGCTCTGAGCATGCGCAAGCGGCGGCAGCAGCGCCAGCAAGGCAACGATGCAGGCCGTCCCGTGCGCGGCCATTCAGCGCTTCCCGACCTGATCGATCAGCGCCACGTTGGCCTCCTCGATCGCGTTCAGCGTCGGATTCCAACTGTTCGGCACATACCAGGGAAAGCGCGAAAAATACGCCTTGAGATCGGCGGAATCGAAATAGCGTCCGCGGCGGGCGAAGATCTCGTTGCGCGCGATCCGCAACTCGTCCCGCGACAGCCGCCGCAGATCCGCAGGCGTCAGCAGCCGCCGGTCGGAATCCGGGAAGATGAAACCGCTTGGGGCTGCGCCGCCGCCGGATTCGAAGCGATCGATCAATGCGACATTGGCGCTCTCGATCGCATTGAGCGGCGGATCCCATGAGCGGGGCACGTACCAGGCGAAGCTGCTGAACCGCGCGGTCAGGTCCGGCGCATTGAAGTAGCGTCCGCGCCGCGCGAAGATCTCATTGCGGGCGATCCGCAGATCCTCCTTGCTGAGCGCCCGCAGGTCGCCCTCCGTCAGCAGGCGGCTGTCGGAATCCGGAATGATGAAATCCGATTGCGTGCGCGCTGCTTGCTGCGCCGGCGGCGACGCGCTTGGCGGCGGCAGGCTTTGCTGCGGCGGGATCACCGTTGCCGGCGGATCGGCGGTCGCAACCTGCGCCGGCGCGTTGCCGGCGAAATAGAACGAGCCGTCGATCGGCGAGGTCGAGACCCAGGGCTGCTGCGCGTTGCCGGTGGCGCGCTTGACGACGAGGCCGACCTGATTGAACGCCTGCAGCACGTCGAGCCCGGGCTTCTGCACGGTGTCGACGAGCGCGCGCGTGTAGGGGCTGTGGCCGTCATCGCCATCCAGCGCGACGTTGCCCGGCTGGGTCGCATAGGACAACAGCGTGCCCTCCGGCGCGCGGATCTGGGCGAGGCCGCCGTCGGCGGCGCGCAAGCCGCGCCCGCCGAACGGATTGTTCCGGCAGGCGTCGAGGATGACGATGTTGAGCCGCGTGCCCGCGCCTTCCATCTGCCGCAGCACCAGCCCGACATCGACCATCTGGAAATCGACATCGGCCTCGCGCGTGGGGTTCGCCGACACCGGCACCAGATAATTCGTGCCGCGAACCTGGATGCCGTGGCCGGCGTAATAGAACAGCGCGACGTCGGCGCCCATCAGCTGGCTGCCGAAGCGCTGGATCGCGGCATCGAAACCGGCCTTGTCCAGATCGACCTGGGCCTGCCCGCCGACCAGCGCAAAGCCCAGCCGCTGCAGCGTCTCGGCCACCAGCTGCGCATCGTTCTTCGGGTTCTGCAGCCGCGACACGTTCTGATAGGTGGAATTGCCGACGACCAGCGCCACGCGCTTGTCGGCGGCCGCGGGCGCCGCGAACAACATGGCGAGCAATCCGGCGGCGAGAAGGGTCCAGCGCATCGTCAAATCCACGAATTTCGGGCCGCCAGACCTAGCAGAAACATGCCCGGAAATCGATCATTGCAACCCCGCCGGAAACACCCCCGTGATTCGCCGTCACACCCCTGCAAAATACCGCAATATGGTTGCCCGCGCGGGGGTGCGGGTGCTATCCCGCGCCCCATGACAACTGCCCCGATTTCGAACATCCGCAACTTCTCCATCGTCGCCCATATCGACCATGGCAAATCGACCCTCGCCGACCGCCTGATCCAGATGACGGGCGGCCTGTCGGATCGTGAAATGGCGGGCAAGGAGCAGGTGCTCGATTCGATGGATATCGAGCGCGAGCGCGGCATCACGATCAAGGCGCAGACCGTCCGGCTGAACTACCGCGCCAAGGACGGCAAGGATTACATCTTCAATCTGATGGACACGCCCGGCCATGTCGACTTCGCCTACGAGGTCTCGCGGTCGCTGGCGGCCTGCGAGGGTTCCCTGCTCGTGGTCGACGCCAGCCAGGGCGTCGAGGCGCAGACGCTCGCCAACGTCTACCAGGCGCTCGACAACAATCACGAGATCGTGCCGGTCCTGAACAAGGTCGACCTGCCCGCGGCCGAGCCCGAGAAGGTCAAGCAGCAGATCGAGGACGTGATCGGCATCGACGCGTCGGATGCGGTGATGATCTCGGCCAAGACCGGCGTCGGCGTGCCCGACGTGCTGGAAGCGATCGTCACCCGCCTGCCGCCGCCGAAGGGCGACCGCGACGCGACCTTGAAGGCGTTGCTGGTCGACAGCTGGTACGACGTCTATCTCGGCGTGGTCGTCCTGATCCGCGTGGTCGACGGCACCATGAAGAAGGGCAACCGCATCCGCATGATGGGCACCGGCGCGGCCTATGACGTCGAGCGCGTCGGCTTCTTCACGCCGAAGATGGAGCAGGTCGACGAGCTCGGTCCCGGCGAGATCGGCTTCATCACCGCCGCGATCAAGGAAGTCGCCGACACAAGAGTGGGCGACACCATCACCGACGACCGCAAGCCAATCAGCCAGATGCTGCCGGGCTTCAAGCCGGCGATCCCGGTCGTGTTCTGCGGCCTGTTTCCGGCCGACGCCAACGACTTTGAAACACTGCGCGGCGCGATGGGTAAATTGCGCCTGAACGACGCCAGCTTCTCCTACGAGATGGAAACCTCGGCGGCGCTCGGCTTCGGCTTCCGCTGCGGCTTCCTCGGGCTGCTGCATCTCGAAATCATCCAGGAGCGGCTGTCGCGCGAATTCGACCTCAATCTGATCGCGACCGCGCCGAGCGTGATCTACAAGATGCATCTGACCGACGGACAGGAGATTTCGATCCACAACCCCGTCGACATGCCCGACGTGGTCAAGATCGCCGAGATCGAGGAGCCGTGGATCGAGGCCACCATCCTCACCCCCGACGAATATCTCGGCAGCGTCTTGAAGCTGTGCCAGGACCGCCGCGGCTCGCAGAAGGAGCTCACTTACGTCGGCTCCCGCGCGATGGTGAAATACGATTTGCCGCTCAACGAGGTGGTGTTCGACTTCTACGACCGCCTGAAGTCGGTCTCCAAGGGCTACGCCTCGTTCGACTATCATCTGACCGACTACAAGCCGGCGGATCTCGTCAAGATGCAGATCCTGGTCAATGCCGAGCCGGTCGACGCGCTGTCGATGCTGGTGCACCGCACCCGCGCCGAGGGCCGCGGCCGCGCCATGGTCGAGAAGATGAAGGAGCTGATCCCGCCGCACATGTTCCAGATCCCGATCCAGGCGGCGATCGGCGGCAAGGTGATTGCGCGCGAGACCGTGCGCGCGCTGCGCAAGGACGTCACCGCGAAGTGCTACGGCGGCGACATCACGCGCAAGCGCAAGCTTCTGGAGAAGCAGAAGGAAGGCAAGAAGAAGATGCGGCAGTTCGGCAAGGTCGACATTCCGCAGGAAGCCTTCATCGCCGCGCTCAAGGTGGATAGCTGAGGCGCCGTCACGAACTGTCGCCAGCTTGACAACAACCGCGCCAGTCCCGCCCAACCGAAAATCTCGAAAACAACCCCATGCAAAGTAGCCGGAGGCGGATAGCCGACGCGCCGCCGCCGGCGCGCGTGTTGCCCGTTCTTGTCACAGCAACAAAGCGCACCATGATTTGAATCGCCATCGTGGGGCGGCCCGACTAAGCTCCGCTCATGTTGCGCATCCTGTCCCTCCTTGTCGTCATCCTTGCCTTGTTGCAGCCGGACCTGAGCTCGGCCGCCTCCTCGAAAATGCGGCACGGCAGCACCCGCTGGCATGGCTATGGATTCCTGCCCGGCTATCGGCAGCCGCCCAATCAGACCATTCCGGTGCTCGGCCCGCGCGGCGCCGCGCGTGGCTACCCGGACTTTTCACCGCAATATTGGTATGGCGGGGACTGGCATTACTTCGGCCGCCCCGGATTCCATGGCGGGGGACGCTACAATGGCGGCAGCTACGGCCCGTGCTGGGTCTGGACACCGATCGGACGGGCCTGGCAGTGCGGGTAGCCGCGCGTCGCTGCGACATCTTGCGCACGCAACTCACAATCCGCTGATCCCGGAATGAGAGGCATGTTGCCCGTCATATTGCCCCTGGACCCCGGATAGGCCACCATCCTCCCTGCGCGCACCACAAAAGACAACAGCGCCGGGGAAACGCATGAGCAAAGCCGCTCGCTTCGATTATGGCTGGGTCGTCGTCGGCGCGGGCGCGCTGATGACCTGTGTCGGCTTCGGCACCATGCTGTCGCTCGCGGTGTTCCTGCAGCCGATCTCGGATGCGATGGGCTGGTCGCGCGCCGGCGTATCGGCGGCGGCGACGCTGGATTTCCTCTGCATGGGCTTTGCGGCGTTCGCCTGGGGCGCGTTGTCCGACCGCTTTGGCACTCGCATCGTGGTGCTGGCGGGCAGCCTGCTGCTCGGGCTTGGCCTCGTGACGGCAAGCCAGGCGCAGAGCCTGTGGCAATTCCAGCTGTGCTTCGGCGTGCTGATCGGGATCGCCGCCGGCAGCTTCTACGCGCCGATGATGGCGCTCGCGAGCGCCTGGATCGACAAGCATCGCAGCCTCGCCGTCGCCCTGGTGTCGGCCGGCATGGGCGTCTCGCCGCTGACGGTCGCACCCTCCGCCAGCTGGCTGATCACGGCCTATGACTGGCGCTTCGCGATGCTCGTCATCGGCATCGCCGCATGGGTGCTGCTGATCCCCGCATCGTTCCTGGTGCGCCCGGCGCCGCAGGGAACGAACGTTGCGATGACGACCGCCGCGAGCGCGCCGCAAACCGAATGGACCGTGGCGCAGGCGCTGCGCACGCCGCAATTCATCACGCTGGCGCTGGCGCATTTCGCCTGCTGCGCGGCGCATTCGGGGCCGATCTTCCACATGGTGTCCTACGCCATGGTCTGCGGCATCGCACCGCTCACCGCGGTGACCGTCTACAGCCTCGCCGGCTTCTCCGGGCTCGGCGGCCGTCTGCTGCTCGGCGTGCTGGCGGATCGGCTCGGCGCCAAGCCGGTGCTGGTCGGCGGCCTCCTGGTGCAGGCGCTGTCGATCGCGACGTATCTCGCGGTGGCGCAGCTCGGCGAGTTCTACGCGCTGTCGGTCGTGTTCGGCCTCGCCTATGGCGGCGTGATGCCACTCTACGCCGTGCTGGTGCGCGAGTTCTTCGGCGCGCGAATCATGGGCACGGTGTTCGGCGCGGTGTCGGCCTTTGCGAGCCTCGGCATGGCGCTCGGGCCATGGGCCGGCGGCTACGTGTTCGACACGTTCCATGGCTACACATGGCTGCACGCCGGTTCCTTCGCGATCGGCCTCGCCGCGGTCGCCGTCGCGCTGAGCTTCTCGACCAAGCGTCAGCCCTCGCTCGATCTCGGCCGCGCCGCCGCCTGAGCGCGGATGCATTCGCCACGCTCGCGCGTCGGTGATGGATAGCTGACCGGCGCCGTCCCGCCTTGCCCTCGCCTGCCGGATGGGTCACCATCGCGCGCGCCCCGAACAAGAATGTCAGAACGGGCCGAGGACACGCATGAACAAGCCGCAGGGAGTAGACCTTGTCGAGCGGGCGCGCGCGCTGGCGCCGCTGATCATCGCTGAAGCTGACGAGATCGAACGGACCCGGCGGCTGACGCCGTCCGTCACCGCGGCCCTGGTCGAGAACGGGCTGTATCGCGCGCTGCTGCCGAAGCGTTTTGGCGGCGCCGAGGCGACGCTGGACGCCTTCATGCAGATGCAGGAGGAGATCGCCAAGGCCGACGCATCGACCGCCTGGTGCCTCGGCCAGTGCAGCGTCTGCGCCATGACCGCGGCCTATCTCGAGCCCGACGTGGCCCACGAGATCTTCAACACCGCGCCCGGCATCCTGGCCTGGGGCGCGATCGCCCACGAGGTCCGCGCCGAGCCCGGCGGCTATCGCGCCAGCGCGCGCTGGGATTTCGCCTCGGGCTCGCGGCAGGCGAGCTGGCTCGGCGCCCATGTCCGCGTCATCGAGGCCGACGGTTCGCCGCGCAAGAAGGCCGACGGCTCGCCGGAGATCCGCACCATCCTGTTCCCGATGTCGTCAGCCACAATGTATGACGTCTGGGACGTGATCGGCCTGAAGGGCACCGGCACCGATTCCTATTCGGTCGACAACCTCTTCATCCCGGACAAATTCGCCGCGCTGCGCGACGATCCCAGCGCGTGCCGCGAGCCGGGGCCGCTCTACAAGCTCTCCACCAACATGGTGTTCAGCATGGGCTTCGCTGCGACTGCGCTCGGCGTCGCCCGCGCCATGCTGGATGCGGCGACCGAGCTTGCCCGCGGCAAGACCCCGCAAGGCCTCAAAGCGATGCGCGACAACAACGCCGTGCAGGGCCAGATCGGCCGCACCGAGGCGAGCCTGCGCGCCGCGCGCGCCTATCTGTACGCGACCGCCCACGACGTCTGGCGCGATCTGTCGCGCGGCGATCCGATCAGCGAGGCGCACCGCGTCGCGATCCGCATCGCCTCGACCTGGACCATCCACCAGTCGGCCGCAGTGGTCGACATCGCCTATCACATGTCGGGCGCAACCGCGGTGTTCGCCAAGAATCCGTTCGAGCGACGGTTTCGCGACATGCACGCGATCGCCCAGCAGATCCAGGCCCGCGACACCCAGTATGAGGACGCCGGCAAGGCGATCCTGGCGGGCAATCTCTCCGCCCCGCCGACGGCGCGCTAAGGCGCGATGAAGTCAGATGGAACGAGAGCCCGTGCTCATACATCCGCCACGTCGGCTGCGCCTCGTGAAATCGGAGATCGCCGGGTGATGACGACATATCGGTTTTGGGGCCAGAAGCCGACATTTCGTCGGTCTGCTGCTATTCCAGAGCATCTCCACTTCAGAACTTAAGCATCGCTTTTGGGATGGATGCGGCGAACTTCCAGTTCTTCCCACCGCGTCATGACCTTCTCGTTGAAGCGCGCTCGATCAAACCTGACTTGGTCATCGTCCTCGACCAAAAAAATATCATCTTGGGACGCGACGGCTTCGAGGAAGCGTGGCGATCGGACGCTGAAATCAACTTGCTCACGGAATGCAAAATGACTTTGCAACTCGTCGAATGAGAACATCGCAACGCAATAGTTGTCGAAAGTCTCGAATCTTAAGAAGTCGGCCGCCGCGCACTCGTCCAAATTAATCACGGGGTAAAAATTCGGCCCCCAT
>NZ_LGHK01000162.1 GCF_001908235.1 Bradyrhizobium sp. NAS96.2 | reverse complement strand
CCAAGCCGGCTGCGTCGGCCTCGGTCGCGGAGACGCGGTCGGCTGCCGCTCTCGCGTTGTCGCACGAGCCGACCTACGACCAGGGCAGCGCCCAACGCATTCGCGACGTGGTGAAGAGCTATTCCGACCTCGCCGCTCGCGGCGGTTGGCCGACGATCGCCGCGGACGCGAAATTTGCGTTGGGCGTTCAGGGCGCCAGTGACGATCTGCTGCGCAAGCGCCTGATCATCACCGGCGACCTTGCCGCCGACAAGACCACCGGCGCCTACGACGAAGTCGTGGCCGAGGCGGTGAAGCACTTCCAGACACGCCATGGGCTCGCGGCAACCGGCACGGTGACGCCGCGCACGCTGGCTGCGCTCAACGTCCCCGTACAGAAGCGGATCAAGCAGCTCGAGGCCTCGCTGGAGCGGCTTGACCAGATGGATTTCCAGTTCGGACAGCGCTACGTGGTCGTCAACATTCCCGCCACCTTTGCCGAGGCCGTCGAGGACGACAAGGTCGTGCGGCGCTACCGCGTGATCGTCGGCAAGACCGAGAAGCCCTCGCCGACGCTGACGTCCGAGATCACCGACGTCATTCTGAATCCGACCTGGACAGTCCCGTCATCGATCACGAAGACGGAGATCGCGGCGCATATGCGCAAGGACCCGACCTATCTGTCGCGCATGCACATGGACGTGCTCGACGCTCACGACAACCCGATCGATCCGCATTCGGTCGACTGGTCCGCCGATCACGCGCCGAACGTCACGGTGCGTCAGCAGAGCGGTGCATGGAATGCGCTCGGCGCCGTCAAGATCGACATGCCGAACTCCTATTCGGTCTACATGCACGACACCAATCAGCGCAGCCTGTTCAGCGATGACTATCGCTTCGATTCGCATGGCTGCTCGCGCGTCGACAATGTCCGCGATCTCGCGGCATGGCTGCTGAAAGACCAGCCGCAGTGGACCCGCGCCGCCATCGACGCCGCGATCGCCACCGGACAGCGTCAGGACATCCGCATGCTGAAGAAGGTGCCGGTGGCCTGGATCTATCTCACCGCGTGGATGACGAAGGACCGCATCATCCAGTTCCGCAACGACGTCTACGACCAGGACCAGCAGCTCCTCGAAGCCACCGCCGAGGAAGCGGCCTTCTTCAACAAGGCCGCCGAACATCCGCTGACCACGCAGTAGAGCGCCTTCGCGGGAAAGCGATGCGACTGGATCCGAACGTCATTACGCTCTAGCCGCTTGCTTGCGCCTCGCCATTGTGTCGCGCGGCCAATTGTCGCCCGCACATCAGGCGACCTCACAACTCCCGCATTTCCTGCGTTGAACCGGCCGCGCCAGAACCAAGTGCACGTGCCTGTCTTTTTTGTCGCAGCAACCAGGCGGCCGCATGAACGTTTTCAGGCTTCAACCAAGGAGATTTCGATGAATATCAAGCTTGCCGTTATTGGATTGGCCGCGCTCGGAAGCGCAGCGTTGATGTCCGGTGCGGCATCGGCGCTGCCGAACGGGCTTCCGCAGGCCAGCCACATCGCAGGCGAAACGTCCAATATCGACAAGGTGCGCCAGGTCTGCGATCGCTGGGGCCGCTGCTATTGGCAACCGGGCTACGGCTACGGACCGCGCCGTCACGGATGGCATCATCGCCCGCACTTCTATCCGCGCCATCATCACGGGCATCGCCATCACGGCGGACACCATGGTGGCGGTCATCACGGCGGCGGGCACCACGGCGGCCACTGGCGCTAACCATTTGCGAGGGGGCTTCGGCCCCCTCACCTTTTAGCGCCCGGGCATGCCGGCTACCTCTGTCCCGCGCGGCGAACGAGCGCGTTCTCGAGGAAGAGATACTCGATGCCGGTGCCGAGGAAGGTGTCGATGGCTTCGCGCGGCGTGTTGACGATCGGCTGTCCCTTCACGTTGAAGCTCGTGTTCAGCACCATCTCGCGGCCGGTCGCCCGGCCGACGGCCCGCAGCAGCGCGTGGAATTCCGGATTGTCCCTGACGTCGACCGTCTGCACCCGGGCCGAGCCGTTGACATGCGTGATCGCCGGCAGCGCGGCGCGATGCTCGGGACGCACGTCGGCGGTCATGATCATGTAGGGAAGCTCGAGCCCCTTCGGCACCTCGAACCAGCGATGCACCTCTTCGAGACTGACCGCCGGCGCGAACGGGCGGAAGGCTTCGCGCATCTTGACCATCGCGTTGATGCGGTCGCGCATCTCCGGATGGCCGGGATCGGCCAGGATGCTGCGGTGCCCCAGCGCGCGGGGGCCGAACTCCATGCGTCCGCGGTACCAGCCGAGCACGCGTCCGGCCGCAATCAGCCTCGCCGCCACTGCGCAGGTCTCGTCGAGATCCGGAAAACGCGTGATCTCGAGGCGGCCGGTGGTCTCGGCGAGCGCCCTGTCGATCTCGGTCTGCGCATGTGCCGGCCCGAGGAAGGGCACCGGCATCCGGACATTCTTCACGCCGCGATCGCGCGATGCCGACCAGAGCGCGGCGCCGAGCGCGGACCCGTCGTCGCCGGCGGCCGGCTGAACGTAGATCTCGTCGAACAGGCCGGACTGCAACAGGCGGCCGTTGGCGGTGCAGTTGAGCGCAACGCCGCCCGCCATCGCGAGCCTGCGCAGGCCGGTACTGCGGCCGAAATGACCGCAGATGTGGAGCATCACCCGGTCGAGACATTCCTGCAGCGCCGCCGCGACGTCGCGATGGTCGTCGGTGACGTCGCTATCGGGTGCGCGGGCCGGGATCAGGTGCTCGCCGAGATGACGTCGCGTCGCACCGTAGGTTTCGCGATCGTGCCGCTCGGTATTGAGGCGGAGCAGCGGAATCCGGATCAGGCCGTCGTCGCGCAGTTCCACCGTCCGCTCGAAGAAAGCACGGTGCCGGGCGGGCTCGCCGTAGGGAGCAAGACCCATGATCTTGTATTCGTCGGAGTTGAAATCGAAGCCGAGATGCAACGTCAGGGTGGAATAGAGGATGCCGATGGAATCTTGGGCGGTGATTTCCGCGAGCTTGTCGATCGCGTTGTCGTGCGCGTGATAGACGGTGACGGCGTGGACCTCGCCCATCCCGTCGAGCACCACCACCAGGCACTCGTCCCATCCGGAGGTGTAGTAGGCGCTGGCGGCGTGGGACAGGTGATGGTTGACGTGGTGAACCTTGCCGGCGGGAATTCCGGGCAGGTGCTCGTCAACTTGCGCGAGCAGTTTTTCGCGCGAGAACACCTCCCTGTATTGCCGGGCGGAGGTCGGATCCAGCATGAAGGCGGCTTTGTAAGGCGAATAGTCGAAGCCGTGGGAGATCACGTCGATGTCGGCCGGCTTCAGGCCGGTGGTCTCCAGACAGTATCTGATCGCACCGATCGGGAAATCACCGGTGTGCTTCTTGCGGCTGAAGCGCTCCTCGGCGGCACCGGCGACGATCCTGCCGTCGACCACCAGCACCGCGGCCGAATCGTGGCCCTGGGAGATCCGATATTCGCGTTCCTCCAGGCCCGGCCAGTGCTGCTTCTTGAAGGGGATCGAGCTCTCGAATCCACTGATGCCGATTACTTTCGCCATATTCAACAACCCCTGGACGGATTGCGCTCAAGGGACATTCGAGCAGGTTCCGCGGCATCGTTGCAGAGAGGGCGGGGAAATCAAAGTCCGCAAAAGTGCCGCGCCGCCGCCCGGAATAGTCGGCCGGGCATCCGTTCCCATGGCTTGACGGAGTACCACCTTTGCGTCGGGGGAGCTTCCGAACGCATATGCTACCGTCACGGGGTTTTCCGCCAAATCACGGCGTCCGTACGCCTTTCGCATGGAGGTGGACGATGGATGCGGTGTCCGATATTCGCTTCGAAGTCTTCAGCACGTGCCCGCAATCCAGCGCGGTCCCGGCGGCGGACTATGTCGAACGGGTTCAGTCGGTCGCTCGCTGGAGCGAAGAGGCAGGCTGCAAGGGGATCCTGGTCTATACGGAGAATTCCCTGGTCGATCCCTGGCTCGTCTCGCAGGTCATCCTGCAGAGCACCAGGGAGCTCTGTCCGCTGGTGGCGGTGCAGCCGGTCTACATGCATCCGTACAGCGTCGCCAAGATGGTGAGTTCGTTCGCGCATATGTACGGGCGCCGGCTCTATCTGAACATGGTCGCAGGCGGCTACACGACCGAGCTGGCGGCGCTCGGCGACGCGACGGCGCACGACAAGCGCTACGAAAGGCTCATCGAGTACACCGGCATCATCAAGCTGCTGCTCGAGAACGCCGAACCGGTGACCTTCGAAGGGGAATCCCACGCCATCCGTAATCTGCGGATGACGCCACCGCTGCCGCGGGAGCTGCTGCCGGGCGTGTTCGTGTCGGGCTCCTCTGAAGCGGGGCTCGCGGCCGCCAAGGCGCTGGGCGCGACGCCTGTGAAGTATCCCAAGCCGGCCGCAGAGTACGTGCAGGCGGACGCCGCCGACTGCACCGGCTCGGGCATCCGCGTCGGAATCATCGCCCGCGCGAGCGCCGAGGAGGCCTGGCAGGTCGCACACACGCGCTTCCCGACCGACAAGAAGGGACAACTCGCGCACAAGCTGGCCATGAAGGTCTCGGACTCGGCGTGGCACAAGCAGATGTCCGATCTCGCGGCCGAGACCGCCGCCCAGGACACGCCCTATTGGCTGGTGCCGTTCGAGAACTACAAGACCTTCTGCCCGTATCTGGTCGGCGACTACGGGGTCGTCTCCGACGAGCTCGCGCGCTACGCGGCGGCCGGCTACGGAACGTTCATCCTGGACATTCCACCCACCCGCGAGGAACTGATCCATACGGGCGAGGTCTTCGGACAGGCGCTGACGAAGGCCCGGCGTCTGAAGTCGTTCGCTCTTCGCGATCCGGCGCGTCAGGGCCTCGCAGGCTAGGCAATCGTCAATGGAGTTGTGCGCGCACGGATCAGGGCGGGGATTGTGGACGGGCTTCCTGCGTTCGGCGCAACTGTTTCCCGACCGTCCCGCCGTCGTCGCGCAAGGCACCTCGCTGTCGTATCGGCAGCTTCGCGAGCTTGCCGTCCGAATCGCGGCCTGCATCCAGGCGCATCGCTTGGGGTCGTGGACGCCCCTCACCGCCGTGTTCGCACATCGCAGCCCGACGGCGTTCGCCGGCGTGCTCGGCTCGCTCCTGGCCGGAAACGGCTACGTGCCGCTGAACCGGACCTTCCCGGTCGAGCGCACCAGGTCGATGCTCGTGCGCTCGGAGTGCCGGTCGATCATCGTCGACGCGGCATCCCTGCCGCAAATGGACGCGCTCATGGCGGGCGCGGACGAACCGCTGCTGGTGATAGCGCCCGATCTCGCGGATCCGCGCCCCTACCGCGAACGCTGGCCGCGGCACACCGTCGTCGGCGCCCCCGATCTCGAAGGCTATGCCGACTGGCGCGAGCCGGATGTGCCCGAGGACGCGATCGCCTATCTGCTGTTCACGTCAGGCAGCACCGGGGTCCCCAAAGGCGTGATGGTCGCGCACCGCAACGTCATAGCCTATGTCGATCATGCCGCGGAGCGCTTCGCCATCACCGAGCGGGACGTCGTCTCGCAGACCTTCGACATGACGTTCGATCTGTCGGCTTCCGACATGTTCGTGGCGTGGGAACGCGGCGCGTGCGTGTGCTGCCCGTCGCAGAAGACGCTGCTTAATCCAGGCCGGTTCATCCGCGAGCAGGCGCTGACGGTCTGGTTCTCGGTACCCTCGATGGTCGCGCTGATGAAGCAGGCCGGCCTCTTGAAGCCGGGCGGATTTCCCTCGCTCAGGCTGAGCCTGTTCTGCGGCGAGCCGCTGCCGCTAAGCTCTGTCGAGGCCTGGGCGGCGGCCGCGCCGAACAGCATCGTGGAAAACGTCTACGGCCCCACCGAATTGACCATCGCGTGCACCGGCTACCGGTGGAATCCGAAGCGGACGCCGGCTCAGTCTGAGATGGGGATCGTGCCGATCGGCGCGCCATTCCCGGGCATGGAGGTGCTCGTCGTCGACGAGCACCTGGACGAGGTCGGACCGGGCGCGGACGGCGAGCTCTTGATGCGCGGTCCGCAGATGTCGCTCGGCTACTGGCAGGATCCCGGAAAGACCGCCGCGGCGTTCGTCGTCCCGCCTGGACGAAGCGACGTGTTCTACCGCACCGGCGATCGCGTGCGCCGGCCTGCCGGCGATGGTCCTCTCACCCATCTCGGCCGGATGGATTCCCAGGTGAAGATCCTCGGGCACAGGGTGGAACTCGGCGAGGTCGAGGCGGTGGTGCGCGAAGCTTCGGGCATCGACGGCATCGTTGCAATCGGCTGGCCCATCACGTCGAGCGGCTATGGCGGCATCGAGGTGCTCATCGAAGGCGGGCCGGTCGATCTCGACGGGCTTCGCGCGGCGATCGCCGCGCGACTGCCGGATTACATGGTCCCGAGACGATGGCACGTCCGCGGCCGGTTGCCCCGCAACGCCAACGGCAAATACGACCGCAAGGCCATGCCGGCGGTCTTGGGAGACAGTCAATGAACGGACCGACCACCGACGACGTCCGCGCGTTCTTCGGAGCCTTCCTCAACCGGAAGCTGGAGGATCGCGGACGGCATCCGCTGCGCGACCTCCCCGACGACTACGACCTGCTGTTGTCGGGGGCGCTCGATTCGCTGGCCTTCGTCGAGATGATGATGGCAGCGGGCGAGCACTTCGACCGGGAGATCGATTTCGAGAATCTCGACCCCGAACAGATGACGCTGATCGGACCCTTGTGCCTGTTCGTGTCGGAGCAGTTGAGGCCGCATCCGTCATGACGCACCTGGAACTGCCCCGGGGCTCGCATACCGGACGGTACCGTGATGGGAAACGCACCGTGCCCAGGGAGGGATTGATGGCAGGGACCACTGCGCCGGCGCGGATTCTGACGCACCCAAAGTATCATGCCGCCGACATCCTGCTCCGGTTCCTCGAGAGCCGGCGGCGTCCCTCGTCCGCTCAAACCGAAACGGCGCCGCTGTTCGGAAGCGCGTTGGCGCCGGCGAAGCAGCGCGAGGTCCAGTTCGCGGATTTCGCGGGCATCGCACGGCTGAAGGAACGTGGCGGACTTGCGAAAGACACTATCGAGAACTGGGATCGGCTATGGCGGCAAAATCCCGCGATGGTCGCCGTCAAATCGCAACCCAGCATGGGGTGGGTGCTGGAGACCGCCGAAGGGATTGTCGGATACCAGGGAAGCGTCCTTGTACTCTATCAATTCGAGAACCGAACCATGATCGCCGCGACAGCCGCTGGCCTGGTGATCGAGCCGGCGTACCGCACGCGCTGTATCGGCCTGCTGGCGTCGTTCTACCGACAGCGAGATGTTGCCCTGTTCGTGATCACGCACTCGACCGCGTCCGTGATCAATCAGTCAAAAGCCCTTCATGCGAGGTCGCTGCCCCGCCGCGACTACGACAAGGTGCTGTTCTGGATCCTGAATGTCCATGAGTTCGCGCGAGTGCTCGCGGCGAAGCTCGGCCTGGCGAGCGGAATGGAGGCGGCCGGAGCCTTCCTCGCTTCATCGGCCCTGCGGCTGGATTCGCTCCGTCGCGGACCACAGAGCCATCCGCCAAGCAAAATAACCCAAATCGACGTGAACGACATCGGGGACGAATTTGAAGCGCTGTGGCGGCGCAAGTTGGGCGAGGCGCCTCGGTTGCTGGCGGACCGAAGTCCCGCCTCTCTCAGATGGCACTTCACGCTCCCGGGGAGCACTTCGACGGTCGCAGTGCTCTGCTGCCATCGATTCCAGCGCTTGGCAGGGTATGCCGTCGTGCTGCATGCGGTCGATCGCGAAACCGGCTTGCGACGGTCGATGCTCGCCGACATCCTGGTGGAGCAGGACGACCCGGACGTGACCGAGGCGCTGCTCGATGCGGTCTATTCGAACGCGGTCGCCTCGGGCGGTCATCTCTTCGAGGTGATCGGCTTGCCTGAACACGTCAGGCAGATCCTGATGAGATGGCATCCCTACGTCAGGACGTACCCGACCGACCCGCTCGTCTACAAGACGACGGACGAGGCCCTTGCCCGGACCCTCGCAGATGAGAACGCCTGGTACGCCGGCCCGTTCGATGGCGACGCAACGCTGCTGCCGTGACGGCTCCGGTCAGCCGGCGCGGCGGAGCGAGGTGGACCGGTTTCGCACCTCGGCATGACGGGTCGCACCTCGCTCAAAGCGCTGCCAGCACGGCCTTCGCAACATCCGCGGTGCCGTTGCTGCCGCCGAACTCGAACGGCTTGATGCCGCCGGCGTAGACCTTGTCGACCGCGCGCTCGATCCGCTCGCCGGCTTCGGCCGCACCTTCGAGACCGTGCTTGTCGGCGAGCCAGTCCAGCATCATCGCGGCCGACAGGATCATCGCGGTCGGGTTAGCCTTGCCCTGCCCCATGATGTCGGGCGCGGTGCCATGGCACGGCTGAAACACCGCGTAGCGATCGCCGATGTCGGCCGACGGCGCCATGCCCATGCCGCCGATCAGGCCGGCGGTGAGATCCGACAGGATGTCGCCGAACATGTTCTCGGTCACCATGACGTCGAAGTCCCAGGGACGCTTCACCAGCGCAGCCGCGGTCGCGTCGATATAGAGGTGATCGGCCCTGACATCGGGATGACGCTTCGCAGTCTCGTCGAAGATGCTGCGGAAGAACGCGAACGCCTTGAACACGTTCGCCTTGTCGACACAGGTCAGCCCGCCACCAACCTTGCCGCGCGCCTTGCGGCGTTCGGCAAGCCGGAACGAGAACTCGAACAGCCGTTCGGAGGTCCGGCGCGTGATCACCATGGTCTCGCGCGCCTCGCTGTCGGTGACGACGCCCTTGCCCATCGAGGCGAACAGGCCCTCGGTCGATTCCCGGATCACGACGAGGTCGATGCCCCTCTGATCGGCGCCGACGATCGTGCTCGAAACGCCCGGGATCAATCGCGCCGGCCGCACCCCGGCATAGAGATCGAAGATCACGCGCAATTCGATCTGCGGCGCGATCTCGGTGTTGTCGGGGTAGCGCACCGACGGCAGGCCGCAGGCGCCGAGCAGGATCGCGTCGGCCTCCTCGCACAGCCGGATCGTGCTCTCCGACATCGACTTGCCGGTTTCCTTGTAATGGCCAGCGCCGGCCGGCGCCTCGGTGAAGCGGAATTTGAGATCCGTCGTTGCTTCGACCTTGCGCAGCACTTCAAGCGCCGGCGCCATCACCTCAGGGCCGATGCCATCGCCCCCGAGGACGGCGATGTGGAGTGCGTTGTTGGCGGACATGGGGATTCCTCGAGACAAATGAGAGAAGACCGGCCGTCATTGCGAGGAGCGAAGCGACGAAGCAATCCACGTCGCAGCAAGCGGAGAGATGGATTGCTTCGCTTCGCTCGCAATGACGGCGGCGGTTATTACGGCGTCAACACCGCGCGTCCGACCAGCTGGCCCTTCTGCAGATTGGTCAGCGCCTCGTTCGCCTTGGCGAGCGGCATCGGCGTGACCGGGATCGCCGGGATCTTCTTCTCGCGCACCAGGTCGAGCAGTTCCTGGGTCTCGCGCAGGTTGCCGACATAGCTGCCCTGGATGGTGACCGCCTTGATCGGGATCAGCGGCAGCGCCCAGGTCGCACCACCGCCGAACAGGCCGACGATCACGAGCTTGCCGCCCTTGGTCAGGCAGTCGAAGCCGAGCTGCGAGGTCTGGGCGTTGCCGACCAGGTCGATCGCGGCGCGGATCGGCTGGCCGGCCTTCTTGATCAGCTGCTCCAGCGCGTCCGGCGCCTTACCGTCGACGGTCGCGAGCGCACCGGCGGCCTCCGCCGCCTCGCGCTTCCTGGCATCGATATCGACCACGATCGCGCCCTTACCGCCCATCGCCTTCAACAGCGAGAGCGCCATCAGGCCGAGACCGCCGGCGCCGAAGATCACGATCGGCGTGTCGAGATCCTTCTCGACCTTCTTCAGCGCGCTGTAGGTCGTGACGCCAGAGCAGGCATAGGGCGCGGCCGTGACCGGATCGAGCCCCTTGAGGTTGAGCAGGTATTTCGGATGCGGCACCGTCATGTGATCGGCGTAACCGCCGTCGCAATAGACGCCGAGCGCATTCGGCTTGATCGCGCACATGTTCTCGTCGCCGCCGAGGCAGGTCGGGCATTTGCCGCAACCGAGCCAGGGATAGGCCAGCGCGACGTCGCCGACCTTGAGACCGCCCTTGTCGGCGTTCTTGACGTCGGGCCCGAAGGCCACGATCTCGCCGACCGTCTCATGGCCCATCGTGCGCGGCAGCGAGACGCCGCGATCCTTCAGCGACAGCGGCTTGCGGCCATGGCCGAGATCGTAGCCGCCCTCCCAGATGTGCAGGTCGCTGTGGCAGACGCCGGCGGCCTTGACCTTGATCAGCACCTGCGTGCCCGACGGTTGCGGCGTCGGCTGATCGACCTCTTTCAAGGGGGCGTTGAAATCGACGACCTGGAAACTCTTCATCGCTGTTCTCCCGAAGCTTGTTGTTGCGGCGGACCTTGCCACGCCTGCCCGCCCGGGACAAACGCTCATGACCCCATTTTCGAGCGAGCCGCCATGCAGCCCGCTCGACGGTCAAGGCGTCACTATTCAGATCAGTGGATGATGGCAAGCCGCGAACTGGCCGGTCGCGACCAGACGCAGTTCCGGCACCTCGCTGGCGCAGCGCGCATCGGCCCGCGGGCAGCGGGTGCGGAAACGGCAGCCGGACGGCGGCGCGATCGGCGATGGCGGCTCGCCGACCGGGACGCTCTGGGTCGGGCGGACATCCGGATCAGGCACCGGGATCGCCTCGATCAGCAGCGCGGTATAAGGATGCGCCGGCCGTGCAAACAGCTGCTCAGACGGACCGACCTCGCAGAGCCGGCCGAGATACATCACCGCGACGCGATCCGAGACCGCCTTCACCACCGCGAGGTCGTGGGCGATGAACAGCAGGGTCAGGCCGTAACGCGCCTTCATCTCCTCCAGCAGGTTGAGGATCTGGGCACGGATTGAAACGTCGAGCGCGGACACCGGCTCGTCGCAGATCACGAATTCCGGATTGAGCACCAGCGAGCGGGCGATGCAGATGCGCTGGCATTGTCCGCCGGAGAATTCGTGCGGCAATCGTCCGCTCACCAGCGTGGGATCGAGGCCGACCGCCGACAGCACCTCGGCGACCCGCCGCCGGCGTTCGTCGGGATCCTTGACGCCCGCGATCACCAGCGGCTCGGCGACGATGTCGCCGATCCGCCGCCGCGGATTGAGCGAGGCAATGGGATCCTGGAAGATCAGCTGCACGCGCCGGCGCATCTGGCGCAGCGCCTCGCCCTTCAGGGTGGTGAGATCGTGGCCGTCGAACAGCACCTTGCCGGAGACGGCCTGGCGCAATTGCAGCACGGCGCGGCCGAGCGTCGACTTGCCGCAGCCGGATTCGCCGACCAGCCCCAGCGTCTCGCCGCGCGCGATTTCGAGGCTGACGTCGGAGACGGCATGGATGGTCTTGCCTCCCACCGAATATTCGACGACGAGGTTTTCCACCTTCATCAGCGGATTAGGAGCGGCCTGCAACATCATGCGCCGACCCTCGCGGCAATCGGATGGAAGCAGGCGTAGAGATGCTCAGGCGTCTCGGCCGAGCAGAGCTGCGGCTTCTCAGAAGCGCAGCGCCCGGCCGAATAGCGGCAGCGCGGCGAGAACGAGCAGCCCTTGAGTGGCCGGGTCGGATCGGGCGGCCGTCCCGAAATCGCCGGCAGTGGCGTATGCGGCGCGACGTCGAGCTTCGGCAGGGCGGCCAGCAGCGCCTCGGTGTAGGGCATCCGCATCTGCTTGAACAAGGCCGGCGTCGGCGCGCGCTCGACGACGCGCCCGGCATACATCACCGCGACCTCGTCGGTGCGGCCGGCAACCACGCCGAGGTCATGGGTGATGATGATCATCGCCATGTGGCGGCGCTGCTGCTCGCGCGCCAGGAGATCGAGGATCTGCGCCTGGATCGTGACGTCGAGCGCGGTGGTCGGCTCGTCCGCGATCAGGAGTTTTGGCTCGCAGGACAGCGCCACCGCGATCGCGACGCGCTGGCGCATGCCGCCGGAGAGCTGGTGCGGATATTGCGCGAGGCGCTGCTCGGGCGCGGGAATGCCGACCGCCGCCAGCAGTTCGATGCTGCGCTGCCTGGCCTCGGCAAGATCGAGCTCGAGGTGCTCCTGGATGGTCTCGATCAGCTGGGTGCCGATGGTCAGCACCGGATTGAGCGAGGTCATGGGATCCTGGAACACGACCGCAAGCGAGCGGCCGCGCAGCTTGCGCAATTTCTCCGCCGACAGTGTTGTCAGATCCTGTCCGTCGAACATCACGCGGCCGGATAGCTTTGCCTTCTTAGGCAGGAGTTGCAGGACGGCGCGCGACAGCATGGTCTTGCCGCAGCCGGATTCGCCGACAATGCCGAGCGTCCTGCCGGCGCCGACGGCGAGATCGACATGATCCACCGCACGCAGGTTGCCGCGCGGCGTCGGCAGGTCGACCACCGCGTTCTCGACCGATAGCAGCGCACTGCTCATAGCGCACCCTGCCTGGGGTCGGTCAGCGCGCGCATGGTGTCGCCGATCAGGTTGAACGCGAGCACGGTGAGGAACATCGCGGCCGCCGGAATGAAGGCGAGGCGCGGCGCTACGTCGAGGCTCTCCCGCCCCTCCCCGATCATGCTGCCCCAGCTCGAGATCGGCGGCGGCACGCCGAGGCCGAGGAAGGACAGCGATCCTTCGACCACGATCGTGACGGCGACGCCGAGCAGGAAGAAGGCAAGCAGCGGCAGCAGCACATTGGGCAGCAGCTCACGCAGCAGGATGCGGGTATGCGTGGCGCCGAGCGCCTGTGCCGCGATGACGAATTCGCGCCGCGCCAGCGTCAGCGTCGCCGCCCGCGCCACCCGCATGAAGGCGGGAATGCCGAGCACGCCGAGAATGCAGGTCAAATTGAAAATCGACTGGCCGAGATAGGCGGTGACCGCCAGCGCCAGGATCAGCGGCGGGAATGCCAGCAGCACGTCCATGCTGCCGACCACGATGGATTCGAAGCGGCCGCGGAAATAGCCGGCGAGCATGCCGAGCGCGCCGCCGATCGTGACCCCGATCATCGGCGCGCAGAGGCCGACGATCAGCGAGATCCGCGCGCCATAGATCAGCCGCGACAGCTCGTCACGGCCGAGACCGTCGGTGCCGAGCCAATGCTCTGCGGAGAACGGCCCGCGCCGCTCCAGCATGTCCATGTCGGTCGGGCTCGGCAGCGGCAACAGGTCGGCAAGGATCGCGACCGCAAATACCACGACTGTCCATCCGACCGCGAACCAGAACAGCGTGCCAACCCGGCGCTTGCGCCGCGCCGGTGCGGCACTGCTCTCGTCGAGGCTGAGCTCAAGCGTGGCCATGGCGGATCCTCGGATCGAGTAAGGCGTAGAGCAGATCGACGATGAAGTTCATGATGACGAAGCCCGCGCCGACCAGCAGCACCACGCCCTGCAGGATGATGAGGTCGCGGGTCAGGATCGCGCCGACCAGGAGACGGCCGATGCCGGGCAACGCGAAGATCGTCTCGACGATCACGGCGCCGCCGATCAGGCGGCCGATATTGATGCCGGTGATGGTGACGAGCGTCAGCGACGACGGCTTAAGCGCATGCACGAACAGGATGCGCGACGGCTTCAGGCCCTTTGCCTTGGCGAGGGCGATATAATCCTCCTGGAGTGCAGCGATCATGTCGGAGCGCAGCACGCGCATGATGCCCGGCCATTCCGCAAGCCCGAGCGTCAACGCCGGCAGCACCATGAAGCGCAGATTGGCAACCGGATCCTCGGTGAACGGCACATAGCCGGTCGCCGGCAGCCAGCGCAGCTCGACCGCAAACAGGTAGATCAGGAGGATCGCGGACAGGAAGGTCGGCACCGAGAGCATGCCGAACGCCGATCCGGTCATGAGGCGGTCGAATGCGCTGCCGGCCTTGGCCGCGCAGGCGATCGCGAGCGGCACGCCGATCGCAAGCCCGATCAACTCGGCCAGGATCATCAGCTCGAACGAGATCGGGACGCGTTCGCTGACAGCCTGCAGCACGGTCTGCCCGGTGCGGAAGGATCGTCCGAAGTCACCCTGCAGGATGTGCCAGAGCCAGCCGAGATAGCGCAGCCAGATCGGCTGGTCGAGCCCCAGATCGTGACGCAGCGCCGCGACATTCTCCGGCGTCGCCTGGTCGCCGAGGATCACGTAAGCGAGATCGCCGGGCAACAGCGAGGCGATCACGAAAGTCAGGACCGAAACCGCGATCAGCACCGGCACCAGGTACAGGAGCCGGCGCGCGACGAAGAACAGCATGAAAGGCTATTCCTTCCAGGCGTAGGAGACGTCGAGCACTCCGTTGAACATCTTTGGCACGCCCTTCACCTTCACGCTCGACATTGCGTAGTAGGTGTTCTGGAAGGTCCAGAACCAGATCGCCTCCTTGTTGATCAGGCGGCTGATCGCGCAATAATCGTCGGTACGCTGGGCGACGTCGGCGGTGGTCCTTGCATGCTCCAGCAGCCGGTCGAGCTCCGGATTGGAATAGTTCGCCAGCGCCACCGGACTGCCGGTGTGGAAATTGGCGTACATCTGCGGATCGGGATCGGCGAGATCGACGATGCGCCACGGTGTGAGCTGGAACTGGCGCATGAAGGCGCGCGGCGGAATGGTCGCCTGATCGACCTGCTCGATCTCCATATTGGCGCCGATGCGCTTCCAGAATTGTTGCAACACCTGACCGCCGGTGCGACCGCGCGGCGTCGCCGTGACCAGCATCTTGAACTCGACCGGCTTGCCGTAGTCCTTGATCAACGCCTTGGCCTTCTCGACATCGTAGGGCAACGCGCCGTCATCCTTGCACTTTACCCAGGAACCGTCGCCATAGGGATTGCTGGCCGGCCGCGCCAGACCATTGGTGATCGCTTGCGACATCTTCTGGCGGTCGAGCGCCATCACCAACGCCTGGCGCACGCGCACGTCGTCGAAAGGTGGGACCTTGGTGTTGAAGGCGGCGACTGAGGCCCCCGAGCCTTGATAGGTATGCACGGTCAGACTCGGGTCCTTGCGCGCCTTGATAATGTTGTCGGCGTCGGCCTCGTCGTCCCAGATGACGTCGGCCTCGCCGGATTGCAGCGAGGCGAAGCGCGACTGCGCATCTGGCAGCGGCTTCAGGATGATGCGATCGAGATAGGGCTTCCCCTTGTCCCAGTAATCCGGGTTCTTCTCCAGCACCATGCGGTCGCCGGCGGTCCAGGATTTCAGGATATAGGGACCGGTGCCGACCGGGTTGCGGTTGTAGTCGTCCCCCTTGGTCTTCCACGCCGTCGGCGACTGCATCACGTTATTGGAGCTCTGGATCGACTGGGTCGCCGGAAAGTTCACCGACGGGTCGCTGAAATTGTAGCGCACGGTGAGATCATCGATGACGTCCACGCTCTTAATGCTGGTAATGTAGAACGCACAGCGACACTTGTTGGCCGGATCCTTCTGGCGGTCGAAGTTCTCCTTCACCGCCTGCGCATTGAACGGCGTGCCGTCGTGGAATTTGACGCCGGGCCGCAGCTTGATGGTCCAGGTCTTGAAGTCTTCGGAATGCTCCCAGGACAGCGCGAGTTTCGGCTTCGGCTCGCCCTTGTCGTCGAGCGTCATCAGCGTGTCGAAGATCGCAGCCGCCGCGGTGTTGGCCGATGTGTCGTAGACGCCGACCTTAAGCGGGTCGAAGCCCGGAATGTCCAGCTCTTGGCCGACGGTGAGCGTGCCGCCCTGCTTCTGCGCATTGGCCGGTGCAGCGAACGCCGCCGCACCTAATCCCGCCACAAGAAATATGCGCGCAACTGCGTGCGCGCGCCCGACCAGCTTCATCCGTGCTCCCTCCCAGGTGGGCGACGTCCGGTGTTCCGGATCGTCGTATGTCGGACGGCAGATTGTCCGGAATCGCAGCGCGCGACAAGACCGTAAAACGGATGAAAAGCCGCAGGGGGATCACGATACGATCTCATGAGATCGCATCGTGATCACATCTTCTCGTTTGAGCACGATCCCTCGGAAGACCGGTTTCGACTTTGCGCGAACGCGGCCTTCCAGGTCCGGATCATGCGCTAATTGCGCGCCGTCTTTGCCGGTTGCGCTGCGAAGCCAGCGATCTGATCGTCGGAGAGACCGATCTCCTTCAGATAGGACAGCGTGTGTTCGCCGAGCGTCGACATCCGCTTCCGGGCACCGACCGTTGCACCGGACATCCGAAACGGCAGGTTGAGCACCTTGAAGCTGCCGCCGCCGTCCGCGACCTCGGCCAGTGCGCCGCGATGGGCGATTTGCGGATCGGCGAGCGCCTCCCGCACGGTGCGATAGGCCGACGACGGCACGCCATATTCATTGAGCGCGGCGAGGCAGTCCTGCGTGCTGACCGTGCGCGACCACGCCTCGACGCCCTCCATCAGGCCTGCCCAGTTGTCCCGCCGATCGGAGTATTTGGCGAAGCGCGGATCGGACACCCATTCGGGACGACCGATCACCTGCATCAGGTTCTGGAACGTCTTCTCGCTGGCGATCGCGACCATCACATAGCCGTCGGTGGTTTCGATCGGCCCGAACATCGGGCGCTGGGTTTGCTTCACCTCGAATTGCGACCACTGCAACTCGTTCAGGGTAAGACTCAGCATCGATTCCAGCATCGAGACGTCAATATGCTGGCCCTTGCCGCTGGCGCTGCGCTGATAGAGCGCGGCCGAGATCGCGCCGAAGGCGTAGACGCCGGTCAGCACATCGGCGTGATAGATGCCGCAATAGTCCGGCCGGCTGCGGCCCGGCTGGTAGGCGAGATGCGCCATCTCGTAACCCGAGGCGGCATGGATCACCGGCGCATAGGCGGGCAATTCCGCCGACGGCCCGGTCTGGCCGTAGCCGGAGATCGAGCAGAAGATCAGCTTCGGATTGATGTCGCGGATTGACGCATAATCGAGCTTCAGCCGGCGCATCACCCCCGGGCGGAAGTTCTCGACCAGCACGTCGGCGGTCGCGATCAGCCGACGCACGGCCTCAACGCCGGCCGGCGACTTCAGGTCGAGCACCAGACTGTTCTTGCCGATATTGAGCTGGCCGAACGCCGTTGAGCAATTGTTGCGCAGCGGCGGCCGCGTCCGCATCGTCTCGCCCTCGCTGGGCTCGATCTTGATCACCTCCGCGCCCATGTCGGCGAGCATCCGCGTGCAATGAGGTCCGGCGATCGTGGTCGAAAAATCGAGCACGCGAAGGCCGTCAAAGCTCCGTGTCAAATTCCCCTCATCGTCAGCGGCTATTGTCGTGGGCAAGGCTTCCTCCACCTTCGTCATTGTTTGGCGTCGCGTGACCCTAGAGCATGATCCGGAAAAGTGGAAACCGGTTTTCCCTCGCGACAAACGCGGAACGCGTTTGCGCGGAGATCATGCTCAAACAACGAGATGAGATCGCGATGCGATTCCTTGGAAACGCATCACGATCTCAAGTGAGCCGCCCTGACAGGAGAGCGCCTCGTCCAGACCGGGCCCGCGGGCCGTCTTGCATTTTACTCAAAGGCAGATTGGACCCGATCTTGCATGGCCCTGTCATGGGCTGGAACGAGGGCGCTTGTTGAAGGTCTTATTCGTCACGACGGAGATGGACGATTTCGTCCGCGTGGGCGGGCTCGGCGCCGTTTCCGCTGCGCTTCCGCGGGCGCTCCGCCCCTGGAGCGACGTCAGGATCATGCTTCCCGGTTACCGGGATGTGGTCGAGCAGTTCACTCATATTGAAATCGTTGGACAATGCGCAGGCCTTGCTGAGATGCCGGCTTGCGCGCTCGGGCGCGCATCGACCAAGGACGGGCTGCCGGTCTACGTGCTGCTATGCCCAGAGCTCTACGACCGGCCGGGCAATCCCTACGGCGATGAGTCCGGCCGCGACTGGCCCGACAACGACATCCGGTTCGGCCGCTTTGCCTCCGCCGCTGCCGAACTTGCAGCCGGAACGCTGGACAAGAATTGGGCAGCCGACCTCGTTCACGCCAACGACTGGCAGGCCGCGCTCACACCCGCCTACCTCGCCTGGCGTCAGCTGCGGATTCCGTCAATCCTGACCATCCACAATCTCGCCTATCAGGGCCTGTTTCCGCGGGACTCGCTGCGGCGGATCGGCGCACCGGAAAGCTCATTCCACATCGACGGGCTGGAGTTCTACGACAAGCTCTCCTTCCTCAAGGGCGGGCTCGTCTACGCTTCGCATCTGACCACGGTCAGCACGACCTATGCGAAGGAAATCACGACCACCGAGCTCGGCTGCGGGCTGGAAGGGCTGCTCCGCGTCCGCTCCGACGCCGACCAGCTGACCGGCATCCTGAACGGCATCGACGAGAGCTGGGACCCGCGCCACTGCGCGCAGCTCGCGCAGCCGTTCGGCGCGGGCGACTGGAAGGGCAAGCAGGCCAACGCCGACTATGTCCGCCGGCAATTCGGGCTTGCAGTCTCCCGCGGGCCGATCTTCGGCCTGGTCGCGCGGCTCGTGCACCAGAAGGGCGTCGACCTCGTGCTGTCGGCCGCCGACGAAATCATCAAGGATGGTGGACAGATCGTCGTCACAGGCAGCGGCGAGCCCGCGATCGAGGACGCGCTGGTCGCCGCGCATCGGCGCCGGCCGGACGCGATCGGCGTCATCATCGGCTTCAACGACGCCCAGGCGCGCCGCATCTTCGCCGGCAGCGACTTCACCCTGATGCCGTCGCGCTTCGAGCCCTGCGGCCTCAGCCAGATGTACGCGCAGCGCTTCGGCTCGCTGCCGATCGGTCACCAGACCGGCGGGCTTGCCGAAACCATCGCCGATGGCGAGACCGGCTTCCTGTTCCCGCAGCCGTCGGCGGAATCTTTCCTCGGCGGCGTCAGGCGCGCATTCGACGCCTACCGCGCCAAGGATCGCCTCAACGCCATGCGCGCCAGCGCGATGGCCAAGTCCTACAGCTGGGACCTGTCGGCCGCCTGCTACAGCGCGCTCTACAAGAGGCTGGTGATGCCGCCGGCGGCCGCGTAGGCAGCCCGCCTCGCAGGCTTGCGAAGCCTGGTTGCTCTGGGATCCCAGCGCACCGGTAACAATCGGGTCATTGCAACGAACCTTTCAGGCGGCCGCGTCGCCCCACGACTGGACGACGACGCATGCGTGAAATTGCGAATAATGGACTTTTGGCCAAACGCGATTGCGATGGAGAAACATCATGGATGTCAACGAAGAGCGTCTCAATTCATTCATGGGAAAGATGGTTGGCGACTTCGGCGCCGCCCTGAACGCCTCGCTGATGCTGGTCGGAGACAAGCTCGGCCTCTACAAGGCGCTCGCGCAGCAAGGACCGATGAATGCCGCGGCCCTTGCCAAGGCGACGGGAACAGCCGGCCGTTACGTTCAGGAATGGCTCTCGGCGCAGGCAGCTTCCGGCTACGTCGAATACGACAACGCGACCGGAAAATTCTCGATGCTGCCCGAGCAGGCGCTCGCGCTCGCCGACGAGGACAGCCCGGTCTTCCTCGGCGCCATCGGAAACCTGGTCGGCGCGACCTTTCTCGACGAGCCGAAAATTACCGACGCGTTCAAGACCGGCAAGGGCGTCGGCTGGAACAGGCGCAGCGAGTGCCTGTTCTGCGGCACGGCCCGCTTCTTCCGCACCAGCTACAAGCACTATCTGGTCCAGGAATGGCTGCCGGCGCTCGAGGGCGTCGTCGACAAGCTGACGAAAGGCGCGATCGTGGCCGATGTCGGCTGCGGACACGGCGTCTCGACGCGGTTGATGGCGGAGGCGTTTCCGAAATCAACCTTCTACGGCTTCGACTACCATGACGGCTCGATCCACGCGGCGCGGCAATCCGCGCGGGAGGCAGGACTATCGGACCGCGTCCATTTCCAAACGCACTCCGCCAAGGACTTCCCCGCCAACAAGTATGACCTGGTGTGCTTCTTCGACTGCCTGCACGACATGGGAGATCCGGTCGGCGCCCTCAAGCACACCCGCTCCACCCTCGCCGACGACGGCACGTGCATGTTGATCGAGCCGTTCGCCAACGACCGGCTGGAGGACAACCTCAACCCGATCGGACGCATCTACTACGCCGCTTCGACGATGATCTGCACGCCGGCGTCGCTGGACCAGGAGGTCGGGCTTGCGCTCGGCGCGCAGGCTGGCGAGACCAGGTTGCGCGAGGTGGCACGCCAGGGCGGCTTCTCACGCTTCCGCCGCGCGGCCGAAACGCCGTTCAACCTGATCCTGGAAGCTCGGCCGTAACGGCGCTGCCCGATTGGACGGCGGGTAAAACCGCCGTCCAGGCTCACAATGTGCCCGACTACCAGTCCTGTTGCGACTGCCAGTAATACTGGCCGCCGCGCCGCCGCGGATTGGCGGCCTGCGGATTGCCATAATACGGCGTGCCGTACTGGGTCGGCGCCTGGGGGTTGCCGTATTGGGGATAGCCATACCGGGTCGGTGTCTGCGGATTCCAGCTGCGCTGGGTGAAGAAGCCGAAGCCGTCGTCATCCCCGCTCGCAACCATGTCGTCGGTTTCCGTGGGCCGGGTCGGCTTGCGCGTGATGAAACCGCCCTGGGGCTGGTTGCTCAGCACGGCGACGAACTCGGTGCGGTAGTTGGTCTCGGCGCTCAACGGCTCATCCGAGATGATGATCGACGAGCGCGGCACGGCGGTCGGCGCGATCCGATCCAGCACATCCTGCGGGATGGTGACGCGGTCGAGCGCGTCCTTGGCGTTGTCGCCGTCGTCGATCGTCACCTCGGTCCAGCGCAGGCCGGCGTCGTTGCGCGCCATCGCCGTGTAGATATGGGTGCCGATCGGCTTGTCCGGATCGCGAATGGTGACGGGAACCTCGATGCTTGAATCGAACACCTCACCGCCGTCAGCCCATGGCTTGTGGGTGTTGCGCCGGACGTAGAGCTTCTGCGTCGCGCGGCTGATGTAGACCGAGACCGGCTCCAGCGCGAGCTTCGCCTCGGTCGCCGCCTTCTGGGTATCGGTCTTCTTGGCCTCGGCCGCCTTGGCGGCGTCCTTTGCGGCCGCCGCGGCATCGAGCTTCGGCTTGGCGTCGCCCTGGGCTGCCTCGTATTGCGTGGTTGCTTCCGCCGCCTTGGCGACCGCCTTCTGCTTCAGGTCCTCGGCGCGTGCCTTGGCCTGGTCGGTCTTGGCATTGGCGAGCGTCTTGTCGGCCAGCGCAACCGCAGCGTCGGCACGGGTCTTGATCTGTTGCAGTTTGCGCAGCGACGCCGGCGTGAACATTGCTGCTTCCTTGGTCGCGGCCGCGGAGGCCTTCTTGGCCTCGTCGGCCACCTTGGCGGCATCCGCCGCCTCGCGCGAGAGCTTTTCAGCGCGCGCCGGAGCATCTGCCATAGCCTGGGCGTTCGGCACGAACAGGGCTGGATGGGTGAAGTCGACCGGGGCCGCATCGTTCGGCGCGATGATCACCCGCATCCCGATGCGCGTCTTGTCGAACAGCTTCTCGGCAAAGTCATAGGGCATGCGCACGCAGCCGTGGGAGGCGGCATATCCCGGCAGCGGCCCGCCGTGTAGCGCGACGCCGTTCCAGGTGATGCGCTGCATGTTCGGCATCCAGGCATCGTCGTACATGGTTGAGTGATGGTCCTTGTCCTTCTCGACCAGCGCAAAGACGCCGGCCGGCGTTTCGCGTCCCTTGACGCCGCTCGATACCGGCGCGCGGTAAATCCAGCCGTCGGCGTCGTAGAAGGTCACCTTCTGGGCGCTGATCGACACGATCGCCATGATCGGCTCGCCCGCGGCGCGCGGCGCGGTCGCCTCGATCGTTCCCGCAAGGCGCTGCTGCTTTGCAGCGGCGCCGCCGGTCAATGACGCAAGTGTGACCATGGCCGCGAAAGTCACAAAGGCGGGAGGCCCCCAACGCCGCATCGCTTCGGTGATTTGCGCCGTTGTCGTACGATTTTCCATGCCATTCCTCGGTCGAAATGCCTGCCCGCGCTGCGCCGATCCCTACCAGATCACGATTTTGGATTGATTAATCCAGGGGACTACCAGCTCGTTCCAGCAGCAAATCACTCATATATGACGGCGCATCCATGAGGAAGGGCGCCGGGAGCCAAACCTGCCTGCGTCATGCCGCCCGCCGCGTCTCCGGCATCACCAGCCAGATCACGAACAGCCCGAGCGCGGCGACGCCGGCGAGGCCCATGAAGGCGGTGCTGCTGCCGAGCTTGTCGCTGACATAGCCGGCGAGCACCGTGCTGAGCGACGCGCCGATACCGACGGCGGTTCCGACAATCCCCTGCGCCAGGTTGAAATGGCCGCTGCCGAACGCCACGTCGGCCACGATCAGCGGCACCATCACGCTGAAGATCGCCGCGGTGACGCCGTCGAAGATCTGCACCGCGACCAGCAGATAGGGATCGCGCACCGTTGCGAACAATACACCGCGGATCGCCAGCGAGGCGAAGGCCAGCAGGAGCAATGGCCGCCGGCCCAAGGCCTGGGCCTTGCGGCCGACCGACGGCGAGCACAACGCGACGATCGCCTGCGGCACGATGATGCAGGCCGCGATCAGAACCGGCGCCCATTGGCTCGACCGCGCGGTGACCACGCCCGCCATCAGCGGCAGCATCGCGGCATTGGCCAGCTGAAACAGCATCATCGCGCCGGCAAAGATCAGCAGTGTCCGGTGCCGCACCAGGGTGAAGACACTGGTGGCGCGCTTGTCGGGAACCTCACGCTTCACCTCACCATGAGCCTGCGCGATGTCGATCTCGCGCTCGCGGATCCGTGCCAGCGACAACAAGGTCGGGATCGCCAGGATGAAGGTCACGAGGAACACCGAGCGGCTCGACAAGAAATAGCCGCATGCCCCCATCAGCGCCGCCGCCGAACCGCTGCCGAGCGAGGCGAAGCGAGCATTGCGGCCGAGCCGCTCGCCGATCGCCCGCGGCCCGACCAGGCCTAGGCTGATCGCGGCGATCGCAGGTCCCAGCACGCAGCTTGCAAGCGCGTGCAGCGTCGCAGCGAGCGTCACCACAGGAAAGATCGGCCACAGCGCGTAGGCCAGCGCGGCGGATCCGATCGCGGCCACCGCGCAGCCCGCAACAATGCGCTCCGAGCGCGCCGCATCGACGATCGCCCCGCCCGGCATCTGGCCCAGCAGGCCGATGATGCCGCCGATCGAGAGCACGAAGCCGATCTCGACCTGGGTCCATTTCTGGGTCGTCAGATAGACCGCAATGAACGGGCCAAACCCGGTCTGCACGTCGGCCAGGAAGAAGATGAACCAGTCGAGCCCGCGCTGGCTTTCGCGCGACGGCGCGTGGGGCGGCTCCCGGCCGGGCTGATTGGGGACAATCGACACAATATTGGTGCTGCCGGCAGATCGCTCACCACGATCGTCGCCAACCGTCTCGAAGGAAGAATTCGGACGCGCGACCAGCTTTTGCCCCCTAATGCTCGTAATCCCATGGATGGAGATTGCCGGCCGCGCCCAGCACGATCAGCGGCGTATCTTCCTTGTATTCCGGCGCAGCGCTCACCTGCTGCTTGTTGAGGTCCAGCGTGATGCTGTCGCTCTTGCTGGAAACGCCGGCAAACCGCAGCGCGTTCCAGTCGACCACGATCTTGCGGCTGCCGACGCCAAGAAAGCCTCCGAAATCGATCACCGCGGCGCGCACCTTGCCGTCGCGGTCGACGATGACGTCGACGATACGGCCCATGTCCTCATTGGCGGAACTGCGAACATCGCGCCCGAGAATGCCGTGCGCATCGCGCGCCCCGATCACGGTCACCGAAGGTGGCGGCGACGGCTCCTTGGCCTGCTCTTTCGGTGCCGCAGCGGCCGGCGGCGCAGGAGTTGCCTGCGCAGCCGGGGGCGGCGATGGCGTGGGCGACGGCACTGCGTCGTCGGCAGCACGGACACCAGCGCATGTCAGCAGCGCCGCTGCGACCAGTATAACCATGACCCTCGGACGCATGTTACTCTCTCCCCACGATTTCCCTAGCGCGCGCATGTCGCGCGACGACGCTCCATGCCGCGCGACGACACTCCGCGCCGCGCGACGACACTCAATGCGTCAGCACGATCGACACCTGGATCTGGCCGCGCGTGCGCAACACTTCGAGTGACACCTCGTCGCCGTGGCGGCGCAGCCGCAGATCGACGCTGGACGCGCCGAGCATGAGATCGCGCAGCACCACGTCGTTGAGGAATTCCGGCAGGCACGGATCACGCAGCCTGATCTCGCCGCGCGCGGTGTCGAATTCCAGCCCGAGCGCCGCCTCGAGCAACGTGAACGGCGTCGCGCTCGCCCAGGCCTGCGGTGCGCACGCCACCGGATAAAGCACCGGGCCGCGCCGGCGCTCGCGACGGAAGCCGCAGAACAGCTCCGGCAGGCGCCGCAGCTCCATATAGCTCGCGGCGTCGAACAGGCCCTTGAACAGATGCGCGACCGAATGCTTGAGGCCGTAGCGCGCAAGTCCGAGCGCGATCAGCGCATTGTCATGCGGCCAGATCGAGCCGTCGTGATAGGACATCGGGTTGTAGCGCGCCTCGCCCGTGGCGACGGTGCGGATGCCCCAACCCGAAAAGAATTTCTGGCTCATCAGATCGGCGGCGACCCGTCGCGCGCGGTCTTCCCGCACCATGCCCGAAAACAGGGTCTGTCCGGCATTCGACGTGCGCACCCTGCATTGCTGCTTGGCGCCGTCGAGCGCGAGCGCATAGGTGCCGAGCTCCTCGCACCAGAATGCCTCCTCGAACCGCGCGCGCAGCCGCTCCGCCTCGGCATCGAGCTTGGCGGCCTTGTCCGCAAAGCCGAGCTGGCGCGCGGCACGCGCGGCAAGCCGCTTGCCGGCGAACACATAGCCCTGCACTTCCGCCAGCGCGATATTGCCCTCGGCGAGCGTTCCATCGGCATGGAAGATGGCGTCGAAGGAGTCCTTCCAGCCCTGGTTCCGGAGGCCCTCTTCGGTCGCGCGCTGGTACTCGACGAAACCATCGCGATCGGGATCGCCGGGACCGTCGATCCATTGCAAGCCGGCCTCGACCGCGGGCCACAGCTCGCGCAACGTCTCCACATCGTCGGTACGCTGCAGATAGAGCCCGGCGAGCAGCACGAACAGCGGAGTCGAATCCACGCTGCCGTAGTAATGCGCGAACGGCACCTCGCGAAGCGAGGCCATCTCGCCGCCGCGCATCTCGTGCAGGATCTTGCCCGGTGCGGCATCGGCCAGCGGATCGACCGCCTTGGCCTGGAACAGCGCCAGCCGCTTCAGCACGCCCTTGGCGATCCGCGGATCGACCCACAGCATCTGCAGCGCCGTGATCAGCCCGTCGCGGCCGAATGTCGTCGAGTACCAGGGAATGCCGGCGTAGGGATAACGGCCCTGCGGCGTCTCCGTCATCAGCATGTTGAGGTCGGCCATCGCCTGGCACAGCACCTCGTTGAAGATGTTGTTCGAGGTCTCGATCGAGGCCGCACCGGCCGACGAATTCCGCATCTCGCGACGATGTGCCAGGAGCCCGCGGAAGAACGGCACCGGCTTCTGCATGATCGGCTTGTTGCAGGACACCGCGACGAACAGAGAGGTGACCTGCGCGGGCTCGAGGTCGAAATGATAGGTGGCGGCGTTGACCGACAGCCGGGTCGGCCGCGGATCGAAATGCAGCGCGGTGATCCGCGATACCTCGTCGAGCCCGCAATATTCCAACACGACGTCGGTCGGGCCGAGCAGCTTGCTCGAGCCGATGCCGCGCCGCGGCCGCCGCTCGCCGCGCACCTCGAACAGGTCGGCGAAATCATTGTCGAACAGCAGCGTGAGATCGAAGCTCGCGGCATGCTCGCCGTGGTTCTGCAGGCCGATGCGCTGATAGGCGGTGCCGCGCCACAGGAAGATCGAGCGCACGATGTGCAGCGTGTCCTTCTGCAGCGTGAGACGGCCGTCGCGATAGACGTCGGAATTGGTGAGATCGACCGTCAGCGCCGAATTGTCGTCGCGCATGTTGGAGCCGAGCAGCAGCGGCTGCACGTCCTCCAGCACCATTTCCAGCCGCGCAAGGTAGCGCGTGTCGGCGTTGAACAGGCCGTCGGGCCCGCCGGCCGAGGCGCCGATGTCGCCATGGCTGTCGAGCACGATGAAGGTGTCGTCATGCTTGAGCGAGCGCCGCGGCCGCGCCGCGGGCCCGGTCATCGGAATGTAGAACGGCGATTCGGCGACGTGCTCAGTGATGCGAGCAGTAATGATCTGCGTAACGACGTCAGCTGCCATCTGAACCTCTGGCGACTTTTATTGGCCGTTTTCCTGACTCGAACGAACGCACTGGAACGCAAGAACGCGCTTGATGCCGCGGGGTCAGGCCGCGCTGGTGGAGAGGCGGCCCATCTCGCGGGCCACGAGGTCGCGGTAGGGGCCCCCTCCCTTCACCAGGATATCGGGCGGACCGTCCTCGACGATCCGGCCGCCCTGCAGCACGACCACGCGATCGAAGCTGCGCAGCGTCGCGAGGCGGTGCGCGATCGCCACCACGGTACGCCCGCGCATCAGGCGCGACAACGCCTCGCGGATCGCCTCCTCGGATTCGGCATCGAGCGCCGCGGTCGCCTCGTCGAGCAGCAGGATCGGCGCGTCCTTCAGGAAGGCGCGCGCGATCGCGATGCGCTGGCGCTGGCCGCCCGAGACCTTGATGCCGCGGTCGCCGACGATGGTGTTCATGCCCTCGGGCAGGCTTTCGATGAAGTCGCAGCGCGCCGCGATCGCCGCCCGCAACACCTCGTCGTCGGTGGCGTCCGGCCGGCCGTAGCGGATGTTCTCCAGGATCGAGCGGTGGAACAGCGAGATGTCCTGCGGCACCACCGAGATCGCCGCGCGCAGGCTCTGCTGGGTGACGCGGGAGATATCCTGGCCATCGACCGTGATGTGGCCCTGCTCGACGTCGTAGAAGCGCTGCAGAAGGGTAAACAATGTTGACTTGCCGCCGCCGGACTGGCCGACCAGGCCGACCCGCTGGCCGGGCTGGATGCGCAGGCTGAAGCGCTCGAACACCTGCAAGCCGCCGGGATAGCGGAACGAGACGTTATTGAAGGCGATCGCCGCGCCGCTCTTCACCAGCGCCTCGGCTTCCGGATGGTCCTTCAGTTCATGCGGCTGCAACAGCGTCGCCAGCGCCTCGGTCAAACGGGCGACATGCTGGGTGACGTCGACCAGCGCGACGGCGAGATCGCGGGTGGCGCTCAGGATCGAGATGCCGAGCGTGCACACCAGCACGACGTCGCCGGTGGTGGCCTGCCCCTGCTGCCAGAGCGAGAGCGCCCAGGCCAGCATCGCGATGGTCAGGATCACGGTCACAGCGGCGTGAACGAGGCGGAGCTTTTCGAGATAGCGCAGGGAACGGCCGCGCGCGACGAGTTCCCGATTCACCGTCGCGTCGAAGCGATCGTGCTCGTAGCCGAGGCCGCAGAACGCACGCACCAGCGGCAGGTTGTTGATGACGTCGACCATTTCGCCGTCGACCGCGGCCGCCCGGCTGGCGAAATCGTCATGCAGCGGCCTGCCGGCGGCGGCCATGCGGAACATTGCCACCACCATGGTTCCCGCGATCAGGACCAGCACCGCCGACATCGTCACGCTGACGGTTCCAACCAGGGTGATCGCCGCGAAGGTCGCGATGCAAGGCGGCAACACATTCCACACGAACATGTTCTCGACAGTGTACACCGCGTTCGACGTCGCGGTGATCCGGCTGGTCAGCATGCCCGGCAGCCGGTCGGTGAAATAGCTCGGCGCGTGGCCGGTGAGATGGCGGAACATATCGCGGCGCAGGTCGCCGGTGACGCTGACGAAGGTGTAGCTCGCGGTCCAGCTCGCGATCCGCCACATGAAGTTGTCGGCTGCGATCAGCGACATGAGCAGAGCGAATGCCAGCCATACGCCATTCGCGGCCGACGGCCCCGCCGACAACGCATCGACCAGATTCTTCACACCGTATTGCGTGCCTACCGAGCAGGCAACCGCTGCGACGACGGCCGACAAGATCACAACATGCGACGGAAGCCGCCGGCGCAGATAGCGCAGCACAAAGGGGAACGGGCGATGCGCATATCCTGACAGATGGTCCATGACGTCCTGCAAAACCTGTTGAAGGTGAACGAGAAAATTTTAGTCGAAGCTCTCGTGCACGATGACGTGAAGGGCGGCGGTGGGATTCCTTGATGCAGCCATCAGTGCGCAACAATTTTGCAACGCTGGCGTCGGCAAAAACGTGTTGGAGCGTGATGGCATCAGCAAGACCAGAGTGTGATCGAAGAAAGAAGCGACAGATCTCCCACATCTAAGGAACCTCGCACGTGCGAGAACGTTCCCGTCTTCGGCATGTCCGGTGCCATCAGAGGGCTGAGGGTTCACTCACATCACAAACAGGAGACGGAGAAATGCGCATCGCGCAGGTTGCCCCGCTGACGGAGGCTGTTCCCCCCAAGCTCTACGGCGGCACCGAACGGGTCGTGCACTGGCTGACCGAAGAACTTGTAACACTTGGACATGACGTGACGTTGTTCGCCAGTGGCGACTCACAGACCTCCGCGAAGCTCGATGCGACCTGGCCGAAGGCCCTGCGGCTCGACGGCTCCGTCCGTGACCCCAATGCGCTGCACATGGTGATGCTGGAGCGGGTCCGGCAGAAAGCCGACGACGAGGAATTCGACTTCCTGCACTGCCATCTCGACTATTACCCATGGTCGCTGTTCGCGCGGCAGCCGACGCCGTTCGTGACCACGCTGCACGGCCGGCTCGACCTGCCGGAGCATCAGCCCGTCTTCAACACCTTCTCCAAGATCCCGGTGATCTCGATCTCCAATGCGCAGCGGCGGCCGGTGCCGCAGGCACACTGGGTGCGCACCATCCATCACGGCCTGCCAGAGAATTTGCTGACGCCGCAACCGGCCAGGCAGTCCTATCTCGCCGTGCTCGGCCGCATCGCGCCGGAGAAGGGCGTCGATCGTGCGATCAAGATCGCAACCCGTTGCGGCATTCCGCTGAAGATTGCGGCCAAGGTCGACCGCGCCGACCAGGAATATTACGACGAGTTGATCAAGCCGCTGATCACGAACAATCCGCTGGTCGAATTCATCGGCGAGATCAGCGACCGCGAGAAGCCGGATTTTCTCAGCGGCGCGATCGGGCTCCTGGTTCCAATCGACTGGCCGGAGCCGTTTGGTCTCGTGATGATCGAAGCGATGGCCTGCGGCACGCCCGTCATTGCGTATAACCGCGGCTCGGTACCCGAGATCATCGAGGATGGCCTGACCGGTTTCATCGTCGAGGACGAGATCAGCGCGATCTCCTCCGTCGGCCGCCTGTCGACGCTCAACCGCGACGCGATCCGCAAGCAGTTCGAGACCCGCTTCACGGCACGCCGGATGGCGCTCGACTATCTCGCCGCCTATCGCAGTCTGATGGAAGCCAAGCCGCGCTTCAAGCTGGTGGCGAGCGCGGAATAGAAGTTGCAGCGGCCGATCGAATGATCCGGCGGGCCGGACGGCACGCTCCGTGCCGGTTCGTCGGGTCATTCGATTGTCAATAATGCCGTCAGGTCTGGCGGCAGCTCTCACGCAACGAAGCTGCACACACGCGCGCGTCACACGATTGTTGCGACGCACCAGTCGCAATTCGTTTCCCCATGAGCCCGGCCGATATCGCCTTTGCGATTGCCGAATTACGTGCTCTTATGCGCCCCGCTTGAGCAAAAAATAATAAGCGAGCGGACGGAGCAACCGGGCCGTCGTCGCACAGGGGGAACGCCATGACAGGGGACCGCAAGCCGCCGGCCATTAATAATGCCGCACCAAACCAAGCCTCACGGACCAAGCTGAACCGCCGCAAGTTCCTGGCCAAGACCGGCGGCGTCCTCGCAGCCGGTGCATTCGGCGCGGTCCCGCTGCGCGGCTGGGCCGCCGACGCGATCAATATCGGCGCGCTCTATCCGACCACCGGCAGCATGGCGCAGATCGGCACCGGCTGCGTTGCCGCGGCGAAGCTTGCGGTCGACATGGTCAACGAAGCCGGTGGCATCAAGTCGCTCGGCGGCGCCAAGCTCAACCTCATCGTCTCCGACGTGCAGAGCGACACCACGGTGACGCGCACCGAGACCGACCGCCTGATCACCGGCAACAAGCTGTCGGCGATCCACGGCTGCTACGCCAGCGCGCTGACCCTGATCGCGAGCGAGGTCTGCGAGCGCGCTCACGTTCCGATCATCACCGGATCGAGCTCCGACCAGCTCAACAAGGGACGCAGCTACACCTTCACGCCGTTCGCACGTGCCTCACAGTTCGCCAAGGCGCAGTTGCAGATGGCCAAGCTGGTCAGCGAACAAGCCAAGGTCGCCGTCATCTTCGAGAACACCGCGTTCGGCACCTCGACTTCGAACGGGCTGAAGGAGCTGGCGCCGGGCGAAGGCGTCGAGATCGTGATGTTCGAGCCCTACTCGGCCGGCTTCACCGATGCCAGCCCGCTGATCAACAAGGTCAAGGCCTCCGGCGCCAATACGCTGTTCTCGCTGTCCTATCTCAACGACCTCATCCTGATCGTGCGCACCGTGAAGCAGGTCGGGCTCGACATTGCGATCAATGGCGGCTCGGGCGGTTTCGTGATGCCGGATTTCTACAAGAATGTCGGCAAGGCGGCCGAAGGCCTGCAGGGCGTCGCGCACTGGAACCACGACGTCAACGAGGATGCCCAGAAGGTCAACGCCGAATTCAGGAAGCGCACCGGCGAATTCGCCTTCGAATATGCCGGCGGCCTGGTCGCGCAGACCTTCATGCTGGCCGACGCGCTGGAGCGCGCTGCCTCCGCCGATCCGAAGAAGGTGCGCGAGGCGCTCTCGACGCTCGACGTCTCCTCCGGCTATGCGGCAATGGCGCCCGGCGGCAAGGTCAAGTTCGGACCCGACGGCAAGAATGTCTATGGCCGTCCGGTCGGCGTGCAGTGGCAGAATGCCGATCTCGCCAGCATCTTCCCCAAGGAAGACGCCCGCGCCCCGCTGATGAAGACCTGAACCGCGGTCGCATCGCATGTGGGAGACACTGGCCCAGGCTGTGATCAACGGCCTGCTCATCGGCGGCATCTACGCGCTTGTCAGCATCGGCGTCACGCTGATCTTCGGCGTGGTCAAGATCGTCAATTTCGCCCAGGGCGAGTTCGTGATGATCGGGATGTATATCTCGTTCTTCCTCGCCACCCAGTTCGGCATCGATCCGCTGGTCTCGCTGGTGGTCTCGATGCCGGTGCTGTTCCTCGCCGGCGTGGTGATCCAGCACTTCCTGATCCGCAGGGTGCTTGGGCCGAACGACATGCCGCAGATCTTCCTGACGTTTGCGCTATCGCTGCTGCTGCTCAATCTCTCGCTGATGCTGTTCAGCGCCAACTACCGCACCGTCCATACCTCCTATTCGGATTCGGCCTGGCACATCGGCGGGCTGTACATTCCGGTGGCGAAGCTGATCGCCTTCGCGGTCGCGATGGCGCTGAGCGGCCTGCTCTGGGTGTTCCTGCGCACCACCGATCTCGGCCGCGCCATGCGCGCCGCGTCGCAGAACCGCGACGTCGCGATGCTGATGGGGATCAATCCGAACCGCGTGTTCGCGGTGGCGTTCGGCACCGCGCTCGCGCTCGCGGGCGCCGCCGGCTCGCTCTTGATGCCGTTCTATTCGGCCTATCCCTTCGTCGGCCAGGTGTTCGTGCTGATGGCGTTCGTCGCCGTCGTGATGGGCACGCTCGGCAATGTGATGGGCGCGCTGGTCGCGAGCCTGATGATGGGCATCGCGGAATCGCTCGGCATCCAGTTCGTCGGCGCCGATTCCGGCCTCATCGTGGTGTTCGGGCTGCTGCTGCTGACGCTCGCCTTCAGGCCGAGCGGTCTCGGCGCCAGAAGAGGCCGCTGATGCAGACCTCAGGCAAAATGAAGTGGCTTTGGCTGGCGATCGGGGCGGTCGTCATGCTCGCTCTGCCGCAACTCGTCACCTCGTCGTTCGCGATCGACATCTTCATCCGCATCCTCTTGTTCTCCTTCATCGGCGTCGCCTGGAACCTGATGGGCGGCTATGCCAAGCAGCTGTCGCTCGGGCACGCCGCCTATTTCGGCCTCGGCGCCTACACCTCGACCATCATGCAGGTGAATTATGGCATCTCGCCCTGGATCGGGATGGTCGCGGGCGGAGTGGTCGCGATGCTGGCGAGCCTGCCGATCGGCTGGCTCTGTTTCCGCCTGCGCGGCCCCTATTTCACCATCGCCACCATTGCGACCGCCCAGGTGCTGATGCTGATCTTCCTCAAATTCCGCGACTTCGCCTGGGGCGCCGAAGGCACCACGATCCCGAATCTCGGCAGCGCGCCGCTGATGATGCAGTTCGAGGAGAAGTCGTCCTATTACTATGTCGTGCTCGGACTGCTCGCGGTCGGACTATGGATCACCCACAGGATCGAAGAATCCTGGATGGGCTACTACCTCGTCGCCATCGGCGAGGATGAAGATGCCGCCGAAGCGGTCGGCGTCAACGCCCCCAAGATCAAGCGCGACATCTACATGATCAGCGCGTTTCTGACCGCGCTCGCCGGCACCTTCTACACCCAGTACATCTACTTCATTGATCCCGCGACCGCGTTCAGCTTCAACGTCTCGATCGAGGCGGCGCTGGTGTCGATCGTCGGCGGCATCGGCACGCTGTGGGGTCCGGTGATCGGCACGGTGCTGCTGGAGACCACCTCAGCGCTGCTGCAAAGCTGGCTCGGCAGCTCGGTGGGCGGCATCCAGCTCACGGTCTACAGCCTGATCCTGATGGCGGTCATCCTGTGGCGGCCGACCGGGTTGATCGGGTTCGCGAGCGACGTCTATCACCGCACCCTCCGGCGCAAGCCGGCGCGCGCCTGAGGTCGCTGCGATGGCGGAAGCACTGGTCATCAAGGGTCTCAGCAAGCGCTTCGGCGGCCTCCGCGCCGTGCAGGACGTCAGCTTCACCGTGCAGGAGAATGAGACGGTCGCGCTGATCGGACCGAACGGCGCCGGCAAGACCACGAGCTTTCATTTGATCACGGGATTTCACCGGCCGGACTCCGGCTCGGTCCTCGCCTTCGGTCACGAGGTCGTTGGCCTCAAGCCGCACGACGTCTGCGCGCTCGGCATGGCCCGCACCTTCCAGGTCGCCAAACCGTTCGGCGCGATGACGGTGCTCGCCAATGTGATGACCGGCGCCTTCCTGCGCGACCGGCATATCGCCGCCGCCCGCAGCAAGGCGCGCGAGGCGATCGAGTTCGTCGGCCTCGGCGCCAGGGAGCACACCCCGGCCAAGGATCTCACCACGATCGACCAGCGCCGGCTGGAGATGGCCCGCGCGCTGGCAACCCAGCCCAGGATTCTGCTGCTCGACGAGGTGATGGCCGGTCTCAACCCGGCCGAGATCGACCAGGCGGTGGCGCTGGTGAAAAAACTCTCTGCCAGCGGCCTGACCATCGTGATCGTCGAGCACGTGATGCGTGCGATCATGGCGGTGGCCCGCCACATCGTGGTGCTCGACCACGGCCAGAAGATCGCCGAGGGCGCGCCGAAGGAGATCGTGGAAAATCCGGAAGTGATCCGCGCCTATCTCGGCTCCTACGTGCATCCGCCGACGCAGGGAGACGGACATGCTTGAGCTCTCCCGCGTCAGCGCCAGCTATGGTTCGGTCCCTGCCATCACCGATGTCAGCATCTCCATTGGCGAGGGCGAAGCCGTCGGCCTGCTGGGCGCCAACGGCGCCGGCAAGAGCACGACGCTGCGCGCGGTCTCCGGCCTCGTCAAACTGTTCGCAGGCAAGGTCACCTTCGACGGCGTCGACCTCGCGACGCTGCCGCCGTACCGGATTCCGGAGCTCGGCATCGCGCATGTCCCCGAAGGCCGCCAGGTATTCCCGGACATGACGGTGCAGGAGAATCTCGAGATCGGTGCCTATACGCCGAAGGCCAAGGCGGATCGCGCGCGCACGATGGAGCTGGTCTACAGCATCTTCCCGCGACTCGCCGACCGCAGGAAGCAGCTCGCCGGCACCATGAGCGGCGGCGAGCAGCAGATGGTCGCGGTCGGCCGCGGCCTGATGCTGAAACCCCGCCTCTTGATGCTGGACGAACCCTCGCTCGGCCTGGCGCCCGTGATGACCGACGTGACCTTCGAGAAGATCGGCGAGATCCACAAGATGGGCACTGCGATCCTCCTGGTCGAGCAGAATGTCAGCCGCGCGCTGTCACTGGTGCAGCGCGCCTATGTGCTGGAAAGCGGCAACGTGATTATGCAGGGCACCAGCGCCGAGCTCGCCAACAACAAGCAGGTGCAGGCGGCGTATCTCGGGATTTGAGGCGACACTCAACAACCCGTCATCCTGAGGTGCGAGCCTTGCGGTGCACTTGCACCGCTGGGCGAGCCTCGAAGGATGAATCGGCCACCAGCCGGGCCGTCGACCCTTCGAGACGCGCGCAAGAGCGCGCTCCTCAGGGTGACGGGCATTAATTCCGCACGCGCGGCGTTACCTCACCACCGTCCGCTTCGGCTCGACGATCTCGAACATCCGCGGGAATTCGTCCATCAGCATCATCAACTCGCCGAGCCGCAGCGGCTCGCCGGAGACCTTGACCTTGCCGGCGGCGACGGCTTCCGGGAACGTGGTCAGCTTCGCAATGACCTCGTCCAGCACGCTGCGCGCCAGCGTGAAGCTGGCGTGCGCATCCGCGGCCTGCGCACCCTCGATGTAAGTCAGCGCCGAGTTTTCGAGATTGAGGACGAAGGTCTCGCCCGTGTCGGTAAAACTCCAGTTCAGCACGATGTGCTTGCCTTCGGCCTTCGGGCCGTTGAGGCGGATGCCGAGCACGTCCCAGAGCTGCCCGGTGCGCAGCGCGGCCAACGTCTCGCGCGGCATCGGCGAGCGCGGCGGCGTCTTCGGCATGCCCTGCCGCAGCTCCTGGGCGCCGAACAGATAGGCGTTGCGCCAGGTCGAGCTCTCGGCGGCATAGCCCAATTGCTCGAACGTGTCGGCGAGCAATGCGCGGGCCGCCTGATTGTCGGGCTCGGCGAACACGAGATGGCTGACGGCCTGCGCCACGAAGCGGAATTCGCCCTTGGCGAAGTCCGCCGCGGCGCATTTCAGGATCGCATCGGCGCCGCCCATATACTCGACATACTTCCTGCCGGCCTCGACCGGCGGCAGCGGATCCAGATTGACCGGATTGGCGTCGTACCAGCCGAGATACTTCTGGTAGATCGCCTTCACATTGTGCCTGATATGGCCGTAATAGCCGCGGCCGTGCCAGGCGCCTTCAAGACTCTGCGGCAGTCGGATCGTCTCGGCGATCTCGGCCGCGTTGAGCCCGTGGTTCATCAGCCGGATGGTCTGGTCATGCGCGTATTTGTAGAGATCGCGCTGCTCGCGGATCATGGTGTCGATCCGCTCCCGCCCCCACACCGGCCAGTGATGCTGGCCGCACATCGCCTCGGCCTTGCCGCCCCACATCTGCAAGGCTTCGCCGAGATATTTTGACCAGGCCAAAGCATCGCGCACATCGGCGCCGCGGAACGGCAGCAAATTGTGGAAATTGTGCGTGCAGTTTTCCGCGAGGTTCAACAGCTTGTAGCGCGGGATGAAGAAATGCATCTCCGCCGGCGCTTCGCTGTTCGGCGCCATCTGGAATTCGAACTCGACGCCGTCAATCACGCGCCTGTCGCCAGTCGCGATGATCAGATCGGTCGGCCGCAGCAGCGCCACGCCGCCCGCGGCCATGGTCTTGCCGAGGCCGCAATCGACATGGCCGCGCACGCCCTTGGCGAGGAACGGTCCGAACTGGTATTGCGCGCGGCGCAGCATCGCCGGTCCCGCGATGATGTTCTCGGAGACCGCGTGCTCCATGAAGAAGTTCGGCGCGATGATCGGCACGCCTGCCGCCAGCATGGCGTCGTCGAGCACGCCGCGCGCGCCGCCCCAATGGTCGGTGTGGGTATGGGTGAAGATCACGGCGGCGACCGGCCGCTTGCCGCGATGCCGGAAGTACAGCTCCATCGCAGCGCGCGCGCCCTCGATCGAGGTCAGCGTGTCGACCACGATGACGCCCTTGTCGCCCTCGATCAGCGTCATGTTGGCGATGTCGAGGCCGCGCACCTGGTAGACGCCCGGCACCACCTCGAACAGGCCGTGATGCATGTTGAGCCGCGACTGCCGCCACAGGCTCGGATCGACGGTCGCAGGCGCCTTCTCCTCGGAGAGGAAGCCGTAAGGCTCCAGACTCCAGACCACCCTGCCCTGCGCCGAGGTGATGCGCGCATTCTCGATGGTGCCGAGAAAGCCGCGCGCAGCGTCGTCGAAGTCTCTGGTGTCGGAGAACGGCAGCGCCTTCAGTGTCGCCTCGTGCTGCGCGATGACCGGCGCGGATGCCGCCTTCGGAGCTTCGTGCGACGTCTCACCTGCGGTTGTCTGGGTCATACTCAGGCACTCCCTCGTTGGGCAGAAATCAGTCTCGATCACGCACCGCTCAGCGGAATTGCACGCCTTCGAACTGGCCGCTGCGGCGCCACTCGTCGATATATTTGAAGTAGGCGAGCGCGCCCGCCGGATAGCCGACATTGAGCTTGGCCGCGGGCCCGGGCTCACGTCCCTCATTGTTGTAATAGCCGGGCGTGCAATCGGGACCGCCGATCATCCGGCCGACCGCGGTCAGCAGCAGCTCGACCCAGCGGTCCTCGGCCTCCTTGCTGACTTCGATTTCCTTGAAGCCATTGGCCTGCGCATGACCGACCATCAGGGCGATGGTGCGCGCCGCTTCGGTCAGGTTATGCGGCACGTTGGAGATCAAATTGGCGCCCTGCGTCGGCTGCACGAAGAACAGGTTCGGAAAGCCATGCACATGGATGCCGTGCTTGGTGCGCATGCCCTCGGCCCAATACTCCGACAGTTTGAGGCCGTCCTGGCCCGTCGCGTCGAAACCGGCCCGCCGCTTATACTCGGTGCCGACCTCAAAGCCGGACGCGTAGATGATGCAGTCGAGCTTGTACTCCTTGCCCGCGACGACGATCCCGTTCTCGGTGATCTCTTCGACGCCTTTGCCGTCGGTATCGACCAGATGGGTGCTCGGGGTGTTGAACGCCTGCAGATAGGCGTCGTGGAAACACGGCCGCTTGCAGAGCTGGCCGTACCAGGCCTTCAGGTTTTTCGCCGTGCCGGAATCGCGCACGATGGTGTCGACCCGGTTGCGGATCTCCTCCATCTTCTCGAAGTCGGAATCCTCGAACGCCGCCCGCATGTTTTCCACGCTGCGCTGCTCGCGCGGCAGCAGCATGATCTTGGCGCGAATGCGCTTGGAGAGGTCGGTCCAGCCGTCCTGCACCAGATCTTCCTCGGCCGATCCACCGGCCTGGTTGGCGGTGAAATTCTCCAGCCAGCGCTGCTGCCAGCCCGGCGTTGCGATATCGGCAAACCAGTCGGGATCGATCAGTCCATTGCCGCGCACGTCGACCGACGACGGCGTGCGCTGGAACACGTAGAGCTCCTTGCAGGCGCGCGCGAGGTGCGGAATGCATTGCACCGACGTTGCGCCGGTGCCGATGATGCCGACGCGCTTGTCGGCAAGCTTGTCCATCGGCGCGCCCCGGGGATCACCGCCGGTGTAGTCGTAATCCCAGCGGCTGGTGTGGAACGAGTGGCCCTTGAAGCGCTCGATGCCGGGAATGCCGGGCAGCTTCGGCACATGCAGCGGGCCGGTGCCGATGCCGACATATTGCGCGGTGAAGGCATCGCCCCGCGTCGTGCGGATGATCCAGCGCGATTGCGCCGCGTCCCAGTCGAGGCTCGTCACCTCGGTATGAAACAGCGCATTGTCGTAGAGACCGAACTGCCTGCCGATCCGTTGGCAGTGCGCCAGGATCTCCGGCGCATGCGCGTATTTCTCCGACGGCATGTGGCCGGTCTCTTCGAGCAGCGGCATATAGACCATCGACGCCGTGTCGCATTGCGCGCCGGGATACCTGTTCCAGTACCAGGTGCCGCCGAAATCGCCGCCCTTCTCGACAATACGGACATCCTTGACGCCGGCCTCAGTCAGCCGCGCCGCGGTGGCGAGCCCGGCGAAACCGCCGCCGATGAAGGCGAAGGTGACGTGATCGGTCTTCGGCGCGCGCTCCACCACCGGCGTGTAGGGATCCTCGAGATAATGCGCGAGCTGGCCCTTGATCTGGAGATACTGGTCATTGCCGTCGGGACGCAGCCGCTTGTTGCGCTCCTCCCGATATTTCAGGCGCAGCCGCTCCTTGTCGATCGCGGCGGGCTTTGCGTCTCGGGCTTGCTCGGTCATCATCATCGGAAGGCGCCTCGTTCAGGGAAATTCGGTGGATACTCTAGCGGCGCTCAGGCGGGATGTGCAGCAAGATAGGGCGAGTTGGCGATCGACCAGTCCGGCATCGGCTCCATCCGGAAGATCTGCCGCAGATGCACCTCGTCGGGCCCGTCGCCGATCCGGAGCAGCCGCCCCCAGGCCAGCGCCTGATGGATCGGCGTGTCGTCGGAGCCGCCCATCGCGCCGAACACCTGCATGGCGCGGTCGGCGATCTTCTGCAGCATCGCCGGCACCGCGACCTTGATCAGCGAGACGTCGCGCCAGGCGCCGTGATGGCCGGCCTGATCGAGCCGCCAGGCGCAGCGATACGCGAGCAGCCGCGCCTGCTCCAGCTCGACGCGGGCTTCGGCGATCCAGCGCTGCACGGTGTCGTACTGGATCACGGTGCGGCCGAATGCGCTGCGCTCTGCGGCGCGCGCCATCATCAACTCGATCAGCAGCTCGCACAGCCCGATCGAGCGCATGCAGTGGTGGATGCGCGCCGGGCCAAGCCGGACCTGCGCGACCTTGAACCCCTCGCCCTCGGCGCCGAGCAGGTTTTCCGCCGGCACCCGCACATTCTCGAACACGAGCTCGCCGATCGGCGCGACATGATCCTCGCAGCCCATCCAGCGCAGCCGCCGCACCAGCCGCACGCCGGGTGCATCCATCGGCACGATGATGCAGGAATGCCGGCTGGTGCGCTCGGCAGAGGCATCCGTCACCCCCCATTACGATCAGGAAGCTGCAGCGCGGATCCGCGGCGCCGGTGATGAACCATTTGCGGCCGTTGATGACGTAGTGGTCGCCGTCGCGCACCATCCTTGTCGCGATGTTGGTGGCATCGGACGAGGCGACATCGGGCTCGGTCATGCCGAAGGCGGAGCGCGTCTCGGCGTTGAGCAGCGGTATCAGCCAGCGCTTCTTCTGTTCCGGCGTCGCGTAATTCTGCAACGCGATCATGTTCGGCACATCGGGCGCCTGGCAGTTGAACACCTCCGGCGCCCAGAACAGCCGCCCCATGATCTCCGCCAGCGGCGCGTAGTCGAGATTGGAAAGCCGCGTGCCCGGCTCATCATCGGCAAGTTCAGGCAGGCCGAGATTCCACAGGCCGGCGGCGCGGGCTTTCTGCTGCAGCTCGGCCATGAAGGACGGCGCGTCGCTCTGCGCGCGGACGTGGTCGAGCCAGGCGCGATGGCGCGGCAGCACCTCCTTCTCGAAGAAGGCCGACAGATCCCGCCGCCAACGCTCCGATCGTTCGGACAGATCGAAATCCATACCGCCTCCCGCCTTTTGGGCGAGAGATAAGCCTATATCGAAACGATTTGCAAATTCATTTCGATATGTTGACATTTATGCCTCTTTAGGACCATTATTTCGTATGGCGGCATTGTCCTCGCTCGAACCCCAGACCGATCCGTCCTTTGCGACCACCCTGGCGCACGGGCTCGATGTGCTGGCCGCCTTCCGCAACCACGCAGGTCCGCTGTCGAATGCGGAGCTTGCCGAACACACCGGCCTGTCGCGGCCGACCGTCTCGCGCCTGACCTACACGTTGGAGCAGCTCGGCTATCTCAGGCGCGACCCCAAGGGCCGCTTCGTGCTCGGGCTGGGCGTGCTGGCCGCCGCCTATCCGGTGCTGTCGTCGCTCAAGGTCCGCCAGCTCGCGCGTCCGCTGATGCGCGACTTCGCTGCCTACACCGGCGGCACGGTGTCGATCGCGATGCCGTTTGGGCTCGACTTCATCTATGTCGAGACGCTGCGCACCACGGACGCGGTGCCGCACGTGCCTGACGTCGGCTTCGTCTCCTCGTTGGCGCCGACCGCGGTCGGGCGCGCGCTGCTGTCACTGTTCACCAAGGAGGAACGCGACGCCTATGTCGCGCGCGTCAAGGCCGAACGCCCCGAGGAGCTCGACTATGTCGAGCGGCGCACGCTGCCGGACATCGAGCTCTGCAACGAGCGCGGCTTCGCCGTCTCGCTCGGCGAATGGCGGCGCGAAATTTTCGGCGTCGCCGCGCCACTGTATCGCACGCCCGCCGGCGAATGCCTGTCGGTCAATTGCGGCATCCCCTCGTTCCGCTTCAGCGCCGAGCAGATCGAGCGCGAATGCGGGCCGCGTATCCTCGGGCTCGCCCGCAGCATCCGCTCGCTGGTGACGAATTACTAGAACACGCATCGCAACGAACGATGCGGCACATCTGGGGAGGGAGACATGCGTGGCATCACGACCGCGATCGCCTTGCTCGCGGGCACGATCACGGCGCTGTGCGGCAGCATCGGCGTGCGGGCGCAGGACAATTATCCGAGCCGGCCGATCCACATCATCGTGCCCTACCCTGCCGGCGGCATCGTCGATATCGTCGCGCGCGCCGTGACCGAGCAGGTCGGCCGCGACTGGAAGCAGACCGTCGTGGTGGAGGCGCGCCCCGGCGGCAACAGCAATATCGGCACCGCTGCGGTCGCGCGCAGCGAGCCGGACGGCTACACCTGGCTCGTCACCGGCCCCGCTTTGCTGGTCAACCCCGACCTCTACAAGGATGCCGGCTGGAACGCAGCCAAGGACTTCACGTGCGTCGGCCTTGCGGTCTGGAATCAAAGCGTGGCGCTGGTGCATCCGTCGATGCCGGTGAAGACGATCGGCGAATTCGTCGAGCTGGCGCGCAAGCAGCCCGGAGAATTCAACTTCGGCAATCCCGGTACCGGATCGTCGATCGACCTCAGCGCGCAGAAACTGTTTCAGGTCGCCGGCATCAAGCTGACCAATGTCGGCTACAAGGGCCAACCGCAGGCGCTGATCGACCTGATGACCAACCTGATGCATTTCGAGATCGTCTCGCTCGAACTCGCGCTGCCGCACATCAAGGCCGGCAGCGTCAAGCCGCTCGCGATGTTCACCGACAAACGCGTCGCCGACCTGCCGGACGTTCCGACGATCGCGGAAGCCGGCTTTGCCGAGGCCGCCTACGTTCCCTGGTACGGCATTTACGTCCCGGCCGCGACGCCGGCGCCGCTGCTTGCGAAGATCAATGCGGCGATCAACAAGGCGTTGCAGAACCCCGACGTGCAACGACAACTCTCGATCGCCAACATCCCGGGCAAGCCGATGTCACTCGATGAGCTCGCCGTGCTGATGAACGCCGATCAGCAGAAGCTGACGACGGTGATCAAGACATCTGGAATGGCGTTGCAGTAGATTCAAGTTAGTCCTGCGATGACGGCCCGGTGTCGCGATAGGCCCACAGGCATTCGCGCGGCAACGCGACTTGCGCCTCGACGCCGACCTGATGGCGCGCGGCGGTGCCGAGCTCGATCGCTTCCAGCCGTTTGCCGAACAGCTCGATGCCGTAGGCGGTCTGCGTGCCCTGGTAGCGGCGGTCGAGCACCTTCGCCGAAAATGTGTTGGCGCCGTCGGGCCGGCCGATCGCGATGTTCTCGGGCCGCAGCGCGATCCGCACCTTCTCGTCAGGCGCCAGCGTCTGGCACAGGGCAACCTCACCCTGTCGGCCATCGCCGAAATCGACCACGCCATACTTGCCGTTGCATCCGACGAGCGTGCCGGCGAGCTCGTTGGTCGCGCCGGTGAAATTGGCCACGAACAGATCGGCCGGGCGGTTGTAGATCACGTCGGGCGTGTCCATCTGCAACAGCTTGCCGTCGCGCATGACGCCGATCCGATCGCCGAGCACGACCGCCTCGGCCTGGTCATGGGTGACATAGAGCGCGGTCATTCCGGTCTGCTTGAGAATGACGCGGAGGTCGTCGCGCAACCGCAGGCGCAATTTGGCATCGAGGTTCGACAGCGGCTCGTCGAGCAGCAAGAGTTGCGGCCGGTACACCATGCTGCGCGCCAGCGCGACGCGCTGCATCTGCCCGCCCGACAGCGCCACCACCGGCCGGTCGGCATAGTCGGACAGTCCAACCAGCGCCAGCGCCTCCTCGACCATGCGGGCGGCATCGGTGCGCCCGACCGTGCGGTGCTTCAGCGGATAGATCACGTTCTGCCGCACCGTCATGTGCGGCCACACCGCATAGGACTGGAATACCATGCCGAGGTTACGCGCGCGCGGCGGCACCAGGACGCCGCGCGCCGGCGACGACACCACCCGCCCGGAAATGCCGATCTCGCCACCGGTCGGATGCTCGAGCCCGGCGACGCAGCGCAGCGTCGTGGTCTTGCCGCAACCGGACGGCCCGAGCAGCACCACGATCTCGCCGGCCGGCACGCCAAAGCTGACGCCATCGATCGCCGGGCGGCCGATCGCAAACTGCTTCCTGAGATCGGTGACTTCGAGCGTCGCCGTCATCGCTGGCCTCGCCGCCTATTGCCGGTAACCAAACGTCTTGTCCCAGTCCGCAACCCACGCCGCGTGCAGCTTCACGTAGTCGTCGAAGTTCGGATACCAGAGCTTGACCACCTTGGGATCGAATCCCTCCGGGAACGCCGGCGGCTCCTTCAACGAGGTGAGATTGCCGAGCTCCTTGACCATGAAGGTCTGCCCCTCCTTCGACAGGCACCAGTTCAGGAACAGCTTGGCCGCATTGGGATGGGCGGCCGTCTTCGGAATGCCGCTTGCGTAGGGATTGACCGGAGCTCCCTCCGGCGGAAAGAAGATTTCGATCGGCGCGCCGTCCTTCTTCTTTTGATAGGCCACGTTGTAGAGCAGCGGCGCGATCGCGATCTCGCCGCGCACCAGCGCGTCGGCGGTCGGCGCGCCGGAGGGATAGAGCACCGGATGGGTCGCCGCCTGCTTCGCCCAATAGTCTTCGCCGAGCACCTGGCGTTCGAACATGATCCGTGTCCAAGTGGTGCCGCCGGACTGCGCGAACACCTGGCCGATCAGCTTGTCATATTGCGGCTTGGTCAGGTCCATCCAGGATTTCGGCGGATCCTTCACCAGCTCCGTGTTGTAGGCGATCGACCAGGCGATGGTGGCGCGCGGCCACAGCTTCGGTGAGATCAGTGCATGCGGATCGTAGTCGGCCGCATTCGGTGGCGCGTAGTCCTGGAACAGATCTTCCAGTGGCCGCATCAGCGCGCGATCGGAGTGGTCGACGACGTCGGCGATCAGCTTGCCGGCCGCAGCCTCGGTCTTCACGCGGGTGATGAGTTGGCCGCCGGGCGCGCGGACCATCTCGACCGTGATCTCGGGAAAGCGCTTGTTGAAGGCCTTGATCACCTGCTGTTCGATCTCGGCGAAGTTCGCCGTGTAGTAGACGAGCTTGCCTTCGGACTTGGCCGCCGCGATCAGCTCCGCCGAGCCGAACTCCTGCGCCCGTGCCGCCGGCGCCAACGCAAGCGTCGCCAAGCTTGCCAGCGCCAGTGTGGTGAAGGTCCGTCTGTCCATCGCCAATCCTCCCCTCGTTTATTGTTATCCGGTCCGTGCGACGTTGCGCTGTGCGGACCCGCGCGACAGCCAGTTGGCGCCGCCGATCAGGACCCCGAGCAGCACCGTCTGCACCAGGCTGAAGGCCGCGGTCTTGCCGATATTGCCGCCCTCGTAGTAGTCGAGCAGCAGCACCGACATCACCATGGTGTTGCTCGTGTAGAGGAACAGCGACGAGCCGAGCTCGCGGATCGCCAGCACGAACAGCAGCGTCATCGACGCCAACACGCCCGGGCGCGCCAGCGGCAGCACGATCGTCGCGATGGTGCCGAGCATGCCCCGGCCGCAGACCCAGGCGGCCTCCTCGAGTTCGCGGTGGATCTGCAGGAACGAGGTCGACAGCGCCTTCACGGTGTCGGGCATGAAGCGCGCGATGAAGGCCAGCGCGAGAATCCAGATCGTGCCGTAAAGCCCGCCGGGCACGCCGATCCAGGCCCAGAGATAGGCGACGCCGACGACGAGGCCTGGGATCGCGACCGGCAGCGTCGAGATCAGGTCGATGGCGCCGCGCCCGGCGACGCGGGTTCGATGGATGGTGTATCCGATCGCAAAGGCCAGCGCGCCGCCGACAACGGCGGTGATGATTCCGACCTCGATCGCGTTGTAGATCGACTTCAAGGTCAGCGGATTGTCGAAGATGCTCTCGAAATGCATCAGCGAGTATTGCCGCATGTCGAACAGGCTGGCCGCGTCGCGGATGAACATGAACTTGCGGAACGCCGCGACGATCAATGCCAGCGAGGGCAGCACCACGACGACGAGGAGATAGACGATCCCGAGCGCGAAGGTCAGCCAGCGCCACGGCCCGAGATCGAGGTTGCGCGGCCGGAACGCCTTGCCCGCGACGGTGGTGTAGCTGCGCCCGCTCAGCAATTTCTGCTGCAGATAGACCAGCAGCCCCGTGACCACCATCAGGATGATCGCGACGGCGGCTGCGGTGTTGTAAAGCGGCGGCGACCAGTTGGTGAGCTTGAAGATGTAGGTCGTCAGCACGTTCAAATTGGTCGGCGCGCCGAGCACGGCCGGGATGCCGTAGATGCCGAGCATCACGATGAACGATAGCAGCATGCCCGAAACGATCGCCGGCATGATCAGCGGGAACGTCACCGTGAACAGGGTGGCGAACGGGCTGGCGCCGGAGATTTCCGCGGCCTCCTCCAGGCTCGGGTCCATGTTGCGCAGCGCCGACGAGGTGAACATGTAGACATAGGGCGCGTAGTAGATGCCGAACACGAACACCAGGCCCCACATCGAATAGAGATCGATGCGGAGGTCCGAGCCCATCCACTTGAACATCGTGTTGATCAGCCCGGTCTTGGGCGAGCCGAGGATGGCCCAGGCCACGCCCGCCACCAGCGGCGGCGCGAACAGCGGCAGGATGCTGGCCGCGGCGATGAAGCCCTTGAACGGCGTGTTGGTGCGAACCACGATCCAGGAGAACAGCAGCCCGATCGCGACCGCGATGAGCGTGCCCCCGCCGCAGGCGATCAGCGTGTTGAGCAGCGCTTCCCCCACATTCGGATTGGCAAGCACGGCAAGGAAATTGGCGATCGACAGATGACTGAGGCTGAGACGGATGCCGTCGACCACCGGATTGGTGTCGGTGAGCGCGCCGAGCAGCAGCATCAGGACGGGATAGATGACCAGGAAGGTGAGGATCGCCAGCAATGCCGCGACCCAGAGGCCGGCGAATGCGCGGCGCCGGGTTCTCTCACCGGCGCTTCGCATGGCTTCGCTACGCCGGTCGGCCTGTCCGTGCAATGCGCTCTTCCCTCTTGCGGCCCGATCTGACGTCGGCCCTGCTTGTATACCAAGGGTAGTCGATCGAGCCTGTGACGCAAGCTATCCGAAAGTCGTCTGCGTGCGGTTGTGTGACACAGCACGGGAACACGAATTGAATTCTTCAAAGCCGGAATTCTAGCTGAACATGCCTTGCCATCAGACCGTCATCCTGAGGTGCGAGCCCTTGCGAGCCTCGAAGGATCGACGGCCACCAGCGGGGCCGATTCATCCTTCGAGGCTCGCTCCGCTCGCACCTTGTACTGGAAGGCTCTGCTATCTTTGTTGCGTTCCGCAAGGAATGGCTCGATCCGGGTGGCCACCCGGATCGAGCCGGTCGATCGTCGGATCGTTTGCACCACAGTCTGCCTGGACTGCTCCTGAGCAAGATCGCGATCGGCTCTTCA
>NZ_LGHK01000161.1 GCF_001908235.1 Bradyrhizobium sp. NAS96.2 | reverse complement strand
GGTCGTGATGCTGCCGCCGTCGGGATCGCCGGCCGTGAACAGGCTGGAGGCAGCTACGCTATGGCCAGACGCGATCGCCGCATTGGAGGCGGTCACGAGAGGGGCGTGATTGACTGGCGCGGTCACGGTAAACGCCGACGACCAGTTGCCCCAGGCTGTTCCGTCATTGGCTCTAACATACAGGGTGTCGGTCCCGGCCCCCGATTGATAGTAGGTGCGCGCCAGCTGGGCTGCCGTGATGTCGATCTCGGTGTTGGTGCCCTGCACCACTCCGTCAACCACCCAGTGACCGTGCCCTTCGGTATCCCACAGGGCATATTTGGTGACAGAATCTCCGTCGTCATCACTGACCGTGAACATCGAACTTGCGGCTAGGCTCTGCCCACGCGCCGCCGCCAGGTTTGATGTGCTCACGACCGGGGGATGGTTGGCGGAGGGGCTTGCCGAGAACTGCGTCCAGCTACCCCAGATGATCCCGTCGAAAGCCTTGACATACAGTGTGTCGGTGGCCGTGCCGAAGACATAGTAACTCTGAGCCAATTGGCTCGCGGAGATATCGATCTCGATATTCGCCGCCTGCGCGACACCGTTCACCACCCAGTGGCCACTACCTCCGGTATCCCAAAGCGCGAATTTCGTGATGGTATCTCCGTCGGCATCTACCGCCATGAACAGGCTGGAGGCTGCCAATGTCTGTCCAGGGCTCGCCGTCAAGTCTGATGCCGCTGCAATGGGCGGATGATCTACAAACGGGCTTGCTAGGAACTGTGCCCAGTTACTCCATTGCGTCCCATCGAAGGCTCTGACGTAGAGTGTGTCGCTCGCCGATCCGAAAACGTAAGACGTCTGCGCTAGCTGAGCAGCGGAGATATCGATCTCGATGTTCGCCGCCTGCGAGACGCCGTTCACCACCCAGTGGCCGCTGCCTTCGGTATCCCATAGCCCGTAGCCGATGATCGATTCACCATCGAGATCATTTGCGGAAAATAGAAGTGACGCCGCAATGGAGGATTGTGCCTTAGCTGCTGTTATATTTGAGGCCATTACCTTGGGTGGCACCTGCGTCCACAAACTTGCGGTAAAACTATTTGACCACGCACCCCAGACCTCGCCGTCATTGGCCCTAACCCAAAGCGTATCCGCCGTAGAACCGGCCTGATACGTAACTTGGGCCAGTTGCGTCGCAGCAACATCAATCTCTTGATTAGTCGCCTGCGCTATCCCATTAATCAAGAAATGACCGCCTCCGGTACCGGAGTCCCAGAAACCATATTCCGCGACAGTATCGTTGTCGTCTTCAGCTGTGGTGAACAAGCTCGAAGCCGCGATCATGGTTTGGCCTTTTGGCAGTAAAACGTCTGACGTCTTCACCATCGGACCAGGATCAACCGTTACCGTCTGGGTTGGCGCGCTGATCGCTGAAAAGGGCTGACCGTTGCTATCTATGATCGACGCTTCGACCTGGATCTGCGAGCCGACATCTGAAGCCTTCACGATGTAGGTTGCGCCCACCGCCCCTGTGATGGGAATTCCATTGCTCTCCCACAAATAGACGACCTGTGCAGAACCGTTGGCTGCGTCGAGCACTGACGTCGCGGTCAACGCATGATCGGGCTCGGCGCTGCCAGAAATTGTGACTGATAATTTTGGAATCGACGTGGAAACGTTCACGCTTGACCATGAACTCCACATACCGCCGTTGTAGGCTCTGATTTGGATTTGATCGAGCTCGGGACTCGCTGCAGCTTGAATTTGCAATTGGTTCAGATCGCTCAGCTCTAGCGGCTCTTGCTGCGAAGTGGCAGTCACTCGCACACCATTTGCGAATACGAGCGCACTTCCAGAATTCTGGTTCGGGACGACTATTTGGTACTTTGTAATAGGGTTATCTTGGGGGTCGGTCACTGAGACAAAGTCAGAAATCGTAGTAAGCTGTCTGATGGTCAGCGCAATCTCTGCGGTAGTAATGTCGGGAGCAGCGGCTATCTGCGCCGTCGTGACCGATACCGGAGTCCAATCGCTCCAAGCTACCCCGTCAAAGGCGCGCACCATCAAGGTGTCTTGTTCGCTTCCTGCAGCTCCAGTGATCTGCAAGGCGTCGAATTGATCGGGTGTCAGCTGCTGGTCAACGATAGAATTTCCCGCAAGCGTCCATTGTGCAGCCGTTGCGGTAGTTGCGTTCGATTTAACCTCGTAAGTTTTGATTGCATCGCCGTTTGGATCGGACGCGGTAATGACTGTTGCCGCAGAGATTGATTGCCTCGTATCAAATTCGACAGACGCGATATCAAGCTTGGGAGGTGAATTTCCGGGCTGCGCCGTGACCGTCCCGGCCGCCCAACTTCCCCAGCTATTTCCATCGAAGGCTCTCATCTCCAACGTTTCGGTGACAGACGTTGTCGAGCCTGCAGCAATCACCGGCGCATGATAAGCAAGGTTGGCAAGCGCTGATGCGTCGACAACCAGCGTTCCGTTCGTTAGATTTGCGATCTGACCGTTGAGGAACCACGCATCCCTTGTTCCTCCGTCGACTCTAACTTCAATTTTGGAAAGGGAATCCCCGTTCGGGTCCTGAGTCGAGAAAAGCTCCGAAACAGGAATGGAAGTTCCCTGTTCGACCGCTTGGCTCATCATATTAACGATCGTTGGAGTGTTGACTAACTTGGTCGTAATCGTGAGCGTCGACCATCCACTCCAATCTATCCCGTCTGATGCTCGCACATGAATAGTGGCTGCGGCATCCTGAGTTCCAGCCAAAAACTTTAACTTGCTGATGTCTTGGGCTTGCACATCCGAAATGATCCATTGTCCGTTGTTATCCTTGCCAGTCGGCAGAGGTTGACCGTCCAGCACGAACAAGCCGCTCGCAGCATCTGCGCTCTCATCTTCGATCTCGTATTGGACGATCGAATCGCCATTGAAGTCCGTTGCTTGAACAAGCGTGTCAAAAGAAAGACTCTGGCCGACCTGCAGTGTCACGTCCGAAACTACAAGGCTCGGCGGAGTATTCCCCGGTTGCGTTGTTGCAGCAACCGTCTTCCAGTCCGACCAGGTCTGCCCATCCGTTGCTCTTATTTCCAGCGTATCGACGACCGGCGCACTCGTGGTTGAGCCCGCAATAAACTCGAGATTCGACAACTGAGCTGGCGTCAAGTCCTGCGCTACATTCCCCGCAACAGCGCTGCCTTTGAATTGCCAATGACCTGCACCGGTCGCGGCACTTGTATCCTTGACCTCAATCGTCGTGACGGGCTTTCCATATAGGTCAGAAACCGAGATGAACGACGGTGCCGCCTTTGTCTCGCCCCTCTGAAGCGTGATATCATTCGTCGTGATCGTCGGCGCACCATAGTACTCGGTGGTCACGCTGAAGTTCGTCCAGGCACCCCATTCGGTCCCATCATATGCGCGCACCGAGAGACTGTCGGAAATCGCATGGTCAGCTGCCGAGCCAGCCACGAAGCTTAAGTTCGGAAGATCACTCGCATTTATGAGATCATATTGTCCAATCGGAAGCTTTGTACCGCTCAACTCAAACGAGCCGCTGTCTGGATCCGTGTTCCTTTCGAATAGTTGAAACTCCACGATCGGCGACGCGGTCGACGCTACACTGAACAATGCCGCTGCCGATACGATCGTCTCCTTGGGAACGACGATGCTGCCAGCAGTGATTACGGGCGCCGTGAAATAGAGTGGGTTTGGCAGAGTAAATATATTGGTTTGTGTTCCTGTTTCATCGAACGTCACGCCTGGCGCGCTTGAATTGAAAGCGATGAAACGCCCATCGCCCGAAATACCCGCTACAACAGCGTCGCCTTGGATTTGGCCTCCAACGATATTGTGACTGACCTCCGAAAGCTTGCCCGAGATTAAGTCCTTGACGTACACATGGAGTGTCCCGGCATCATCCATCGGGCTGAAGTTAAAGGCGTTAGTTTCGAAAACAACAAACCGACCATCATTCGAAATCCAACCACCTTGACTGTTATCATTGCCTTGTGTGCCGTCGGCCTCACCGCTTACCAGGCGAACGCTGCCCGTAGCCATATCTTTTACAAATAGATCTTCGGCGGCGTTTTTATCGCTCTGGACAAGATTATCGGCCCAGCTCTCAAACAGGACATAGCGCCCATCCGGCGTCACATCACGGACATAGCTCGCCTGATCTGCCTGAGCACCGTCGCTCGCAACGCTCACTCGCTGTATGGCACCGGTCGCGACAACCTTCATGAACACATCAGCGGATTGGTTAGTGTCCTCCGCCACCAGATTGTCCGCGTAGGAGTTGAAGAAAACCTCGCCTGCATTTCCTGTCAATATCGGCGACCAACTGACATCATCCGCTTGGGTACCGTTTGCAGCCGTACTCACCAAACTTGTGAGCCCGGTCGATAAGTTATTTACGAAAATATCTGCGGCAGCGTTGGCATCGCCTGAAACTAAATTCGTGGCTGTACTGGTGAAAGCGATGGTGTTCCCGTCTTTGGACAACGACGCCCCGAAGCTCTCTCCATCGGCATCTCCACCGCCGGCACTTTGGCTGACGCGCCGAATGCCGTGTGAGGCAGCGTCATAGACGAACACATCCCGAAGGCCATTACTATCACCTGACACGAGATTGGATGACCAGCTCTCAAAGACAATCTTGCCTCCGTCTGCGGAAACTGAAGGCGTCGCGCTGAAATCGTTGCTCTCGGATCCGTCGTATCCTGTGTCGATCCTGGTGGTCACCCCCGCCTGCAAGTCTCGAACGAAGACGTCCTGCTGCCCGTTGTTATCTCCCGGGACCAGGTTACTTGCCTCGCTCTCGAACACGAGGTACCTACCGTCAGAGCTAAAGGCTGAAGTGCCTGAATCGCCATTTCCATCTTGCAGGTCTGGCGTCAGGCTCTGCTGACTTAGCTCCGAAATCGTTAGGGGAATTGCTGATGCCTGGAAGGTTTGAGGCAAGCTCCAGGAATTTCCATCGCTTGCCCTAATCGTTATCGTATCTACCGAACCCGCCATTCCGGCCGTATATTGCAGCTGATTGATTTGCGAGGCGGTGATTTGAAAGGGCGCGCTCCCTTGGTGCTTTCCATTCAGGGTGAAGAAACCTCCGTTCGTCCCTGAATTTGAATCGGTAAATTCATATGTCGTAATTAACTGATCGCCGCTGCGATCGCTGGCGCTGAATAGGCTCGCTGCCGAAACGGTATGGCCTGCGCTAAGTTGCTGATCTACCACCTCTACTTGGGGCCGCCATTGTACAGTAGCGGTGTAGAGTGGGTTGCTTATTGTGTATTCATTCGTCTGAATGCCAGCGATCGACGTCGCAAAAGAGTTCTCATTGAACGAAATGATGGTTCCGTCAGCAGATATGCTTGCTGTCAATCCCCCGGAATTGGAATACGAGTCATTTGGATTGACTACCCCCAAGTCGTCGGGGCCCACTTGGGCAACTTTAGTGAGCTTTCCAGTTGCGAGATCGGCTACGTAGAGGTCGTAGGAGAGCTCTCCCGGAGAGCGCGCATTGGTCTCAATTTTACCACCCAACTCAATCCAATTCGCGGTACCTGATTCTTCCAAGAAAGTAACGAAGCGACCGTCCTCCGACATGTCAGGATCGTGCGCATTACTAGGCAAGCCATCGTCAATCATCGTGACGACGCCGCTTTGAATGTCTTTAGCGTAAATGTGGGACTTGCCGTCAGTTACGCCCGGCACCAAGTTAGTCGCACTGCTTTCAAAAACCGCCGTTGCCCCATCAGACGAAAGCGAGCCATCAAGGGCTGCGGCATTTGCCGTTGTGCCATCCTGGGCAATGCTGATGGCTTTCGAGCCACCGTTCCAAAGATCAGCAATCAACACACTCTCGTAGCCACCGCTGTTGCCGCTGCCAATTAGGAAATGACCATCTGCGCTGAAGTTGCCCGGCGCGTCCATGCCGCTTACTAGCGACGTGACTCCAAGGCTGATATCGCGCACATAGGTTCTGGATACATTCCCAGTCACGCCCGCAACTAAGTTAGAGGCCGTTGCCACGAAGGAGACGTACCGACCATTTGAAGATATGCTTCCAAGCGAGGTGCCATCTTCGGGCAAACCTGAATACGAGCTTCCGGAAATCTCATTTCCGTTGACGTCCACGGTCACGGCAGTGACGTGACCCGACTGCAAGTCTTTCACAAAAATCTGGTCATAGTAGACCGTTGTTTTGCCCCCGAACCCAGCATCTATCTGGAACGAGGTCGGCCAACCCGCGTCCTTCGGATCTGCCTTGAACGCCAAGTAGCGACCGTCGTCCGAGACGGCGGCCTGAATCTCTTCAGAAACGGAAGAGTCGATTGAGAGAGCAGACCCGGAACTGCTCGTAGAGATGATCTGAGTCGCATTGGTTACGAGATCATGTTCGAAAATTGCGCCTGAGCTGTACACGCCGTTGGTTGCGAAATTGTCAGTAAAGAAGTCGTATCGACCGTTTGAAGACAAGCCCACATTCTTCGATAGATGCTGGATGACCACGCCAGACGGATTTGTGCTGGCTAACAATCCGAAGGGTTCATTCAGGATGACTGGAGCAACATTAAGCTGTTGCCCCGAAGAGCTGGCTACGGACAGCGTGCTGACGAAACCCTCAAAGCTTGCAGTCAATATTTTGGCGGCCGCAGTCGCGTTGCTTGCGATGATCAGAGGGCTTGGTATTACCTGGTTGGCACTAGTCGCAGTACCCCATAGCGCCTTCAAATCGACCACGACCGAGGCGTTGCTACCGCTTACCTTGAACACCAACCGCTCATCTTGCGCGGATGGCGAACCCATATATTTGATCCGGACAGTCGTCGTCTTACCGGACGCCGAATAGCTCAGAACCAGGTCGTTTCCGTCGGCACGATAAAAGAGCTGGGAGGAATCAATCGAAGCGATCGACGTCTGAAGACCGTTGACAAGTCCAGCACCAATTTGGATCCCTGACCCTACAGGAGGTTGACCGGTCGCGGGCACCGCATTTAAGACGGCAGTAGAAAGCAGCGTGACGTCGTCTATGGATCCCGTGGAGATGGATGACTGATCGATCGTCGCATTGGCTCCAAGCACCACGTCGAAATGATCTGCTTGTGCATTGCCGAATGCTGTGGAAGAACCATCTTCGAAGATGAAAGTGTCACTCCCGCCCATACCGTAGAGATGATCACTCCCTCCACTTCCGACAATGACGTCGTTGCCCGAAGTCCCGATTAGCAGCTCGTTGTTTTTGAGGTCTTCTGGATGACCTATGACGTAATGAGAACCTGCGGCCCAGTTGTTCGACGTCCCGCCGAAGACTACGTAGGAGGGCCCCACATCAGCCTGAGCTGGCGTGGTCTTCAGAAAATTCGGTTCTCCCGGATTGGCGCTGAAGAATGCGGCAAGTCGACTACCAATTGCGGTGTAGAGAAATTTGTCATGTAGACCGATGGAATACCTGGAGGGATCTTCCGCATACGTGACTTCGACTATTTTCCCGCCAGTCGTATTTCCGCCCAGCGTTACGCCGGCCTTCGGAACGAGATCACCGGCGTTCTGAAACATTACGATCGGCTGACCCGCACTTCCCTCGAAAGTTCCTGGCGCGCCATCCGTGACCGCTTCAATGTCCAATGAAGGGAACAGGGTCCGCAAGCTTGCCAGCGCCTTCTGAACTGCGACGCCGCCTAGGCTGTGACCGCTCAGAAGAATGCGCTGAATGCCATTGTCGGTAACATATTTAGCAAGCGCCGTTTGCAGATCAGCAAACTTATTCCAGTAGGACGCAACACTCGGATCGCTCCCAAGCAAGAGTGACAGCTTTGGAGCAGGCCAATCTTTTACGTCAGAGAAAAATTCAGAAAGTCCGGTGTCAGTACCGCGGTATGCGATGACTAAGGTTTTCAAGCTCGTCGATGACGAGCCTATCGCGACATTCCCAACGGCCACAATTGCTTGTGCATTACCGTTCTGGAAGCGACCAGGAACGGCCAGGGTATCGTCGGCGGAGTTCGGATCAAAGCCGAGATCGGAAGCACTAAGCGGCCGCCAGCGCGACATCAAATTTGCGAAATCCGCGCCGGCTTGACTGTCGTCCGCTGGATACGCAGCGTCTGCAAAAGTCAGCAGCTCGGTATAGAGGTCATTAATCGAAAACTGCGGCAAAGACGAATTTGTCAGCTGGATGGTGACCGGCTGGCTATATTGGATTCCATCAAAAGCAATGAGTTGTAGCTGTTCGGCTTTTCCGTTCGTGCCAGCGCTATAGGTTATTTGCGATAGCTGATCCTGCGTCAGTACCGGCAGCGCCACGCCATGCACTTGCGCAACGCCATTGAACTGAAGGACGCCAGTACCGTCCCCCAGTGAGAGATCCTTGATCGTGAAACTTAGCGGGGCGGGACCGTCGGGATCGTTCTTTATCGTGAATAGATCCGCGATGTTTAGCGATTGGCCCCAGATTGCAACTCGATCTCCATTGCTCGTCACAACTGGCGGGCGATCTACGGCAGTAATCGTAAACGAGGATGGAGCACTCCATTTCTCGCCGTCCCCGACTTGAACGGTAAGGGTGTCAACCCCAGCAACACTCGCATCTTGATACTTAAGGGACAAAAACTCACTCGCCGTGAGAGTCTGGCCGTCCAAGCTGACGGGCGTATGCCCATCGTTTGTGAAAAAGCCGCCACCGCCGAAGCTTCCTGATGCGGTTCGCTTAAAACTATCGGTGAACTTGTAAAGCAGCTGATCCGAAGTATCGTTTGGGTTGCCACCGGCTGCGCTGACCAGCGAGGTAAGAGCGACGGGATCCGAGCTTGTTAGAGAGCTAGTGCTGTGAGTTGTAACGATCGGCGGAAGATCAACGATGTTGATCCTGATGTTCGCGACGCCCCAAGTTGTGGCGTCGTAGGTCGACTGATCATCACCCGCCTGAATTTCGATCTGTGCCGCTTGCTTATCAGTCCCTGAGGCAACAAACGTTACATCGTCCTGGTATTGCTCATAGGTAATGACAGCTCCGTATCCTAACGGGGAGCCGTTCAGCAACACCTCTCCGGCTCCAGGAGTATGATTGTAAATTCGGATCTTTGTTGGACGGTTCGATGGTCCGTCCTCATCTGCAAAGCCGGCTTTGCTGGCGAGAGATATCTCACGATCTTTGCCAAGCGCGGATGCCGTCTGCGCAACGGCCACGTACGGTACGTAATTTCCGACAAGCGTTATTCGGTAATATAGTTGAGCGGGCTCGTCAGGCTCTTGTATCCACGTGAAGTGTTGAAGGAGGTCGGGTAGGTAGAAAGTGTATGGACTATTGTCTGGCACCCAATGTCCGTAGACCCGCCAACTAAAGCCAATTCCGCCACCCCACCCTTCGAATGTTTCCTCGATCGTGTAGCGAATGCCTTGCGCCGGCACGTTGATCTGGACGTAATCAGTCCTGTTGTAGTAGTTGATCGTTCCAGAAATTGTTGAGGGATAATGCGATAAAGTCCAGGTCTTTACGGTCATCCTGCCCTCTTCGAAATAAATGCAAATAAAAATAATAAAACTGAAATATTAGATCACAGTACGTTCAAGCGATTCAAGTGGCTACGATCGCCGATCCGGCCGCTCCGCGGGGCGCATTCGTAAGCCTTCCGCTGGTGAGCGATGGTCGCATCGCTATTGCAGAACCATGTCAAGCCGTCGGGCCGTGGGCAGAAGCCAAGGACAGCCTCGAGCGTCCCCGCACGTAGCGCAGGAAGGCTCGGGTGACGACATACCCAGGCGAATATGGTGCCGCGCAGCACTGCAGTCGCGAGAACCAGTAACACCCGCGGTTGTAGGTTGTAGGCGTCGTTCGCGTATCCATTGTTATGGAAGAAGTCGGCCTTTGGCCGATCCGCCCCCCACTAACCTGGCGGGAAGTGCGCAGCTAAAGCGGGCGAGCCAACTCGAGATATCGGCAGAACGCGTTCGCCAGTTGCATCTGGCGGGGCGTTCGGCATTCGACCTCGAACAGCCGGGGACTGGCCACCAAAACACAAATGCATCTCGCCCTCGACGTCGCCACGTTCAGCCGGTTCGCGCTGTAGAGAAACTCCATTCCCCGCGGGGCATCGGCATGCGACGAGGTGGTCATCGAATAAATCACGATCGGCGCCTCCTGTCCCTGAAATTTGTCGACGGTGCCGATACGCGCGCCCGGTAACCGGTCCTGAAGCTCAAAGACCTGCGCGTTGTAGGGGGCGATGATCAGGATGTCTTCGAGCCCAATTGCCGCTTCCCTCCCTGCAGCGTCGACCCAGCTCGTGTTGCTACTCAGAATTTCATCGACGAGTCTCTTGATCTCGTCTGCTTCTTCGGGCGACGAGTTCTGGTTACCGACATGCTGGATAGCAAGATAGCGAAGGCCCACCCCGTTCACACGGCTCGACGACCGAACCTCCTGCCGCTCCAATCCCGTACGCGAGCGAAGTCGGCCTTCATAAAAGAGCTCCGACGTGAAAGCGCAGACGTCGGGGTGCAGGCGCCAGGTTTCTTCGAGAAACAGTCCGCGGCTAGCCTCGATCGTTGCGTGCTCGCCTAGGACATGGTCAAGCGCGGACGTTGCAACGCCGTCCGGATGGCTCCCCTGTATCGGCTGCTCAAGCTGCCTAGGGTCGCCCAGGAGGATAACGCTCTCGGCCGCCTGCGATACGGCCAACACATTTGCCAAGGACATCTGCGCTGCTTCGTCAACAAACAGAACATCCACAATGCCTGCCGCATCCGGCCGGGCCCAAAACCAGCTGGTGGCACCGCCAACCTGGCAGCCATTGCCAAGCCCGTCGATGAAGTCTGGGTTCTTCGTCGTCTGCTGCAGTCCGGGCAGAGAGGCCGATTCATCTTTGACCTTTTGAATGCATTGAATTGGCAGACTTTGCTCGGCAGCCGCCTCCAAGGATTTATCGAGCAAGTGGCGAATAACCTTATGGCTGTTGGCTGTAATGCCGACCGTCCGCCCATCGCGCACAAGCGCGCAGATCATGCGCGCACCGGAGTGAGTTTTGCCGGCACCTGGCGGCCCCTGCACTGGCAAGACGCTCTGATCAAGCGAGAGAGCGGCACGCATTGCGGTCGCCAGCGGCGGCTCGCCAGATTGCTCCAACATCTGCCCGGAAAGACGTGGAGCCACTTTGAGCAGCAAGTCGCGAGCGGCTCGATATGCACCGGGCCCGACGATCCCGTGGCCAGCGACATACTCGCCAATGCGGAACACCGATTCTGCGAGAACCTGATTGTCAATGAACTTATGCGCGAAGACCGCGTCGGGATGAAAATCTGCCGTATCCTGACGCTTCTTGATGTCGATTGTTCTGTCGTCATCAGAAATGGCCACGACGCTGCCAAGCTTGTCGCCGCCTACACTCCTCAAATCGTCATCGGCGCGAACATCGGTCTCCTGAACCGTGAACCCGTAGCGGTGAATTGGTGCTTTCGCTGTGCCTCCAACGAGACCGAGAAAGGTCAGCCCTCCCAGTCCTGCGCGCTCATACAGGAGATCCTCGGCTGACAAATCGCTCAGCCGGAAATACTCCCACCATACTGCCTTGTTCTCGCGGCCGAAGAAGTCGATCAAGTGAGCAAGTAACCAGCGCGCCTGCTGCTCATCGCTGCGTTCGGCAGCATCGTCCGGGACGTCGCCGGTCAACCGTGCCACAAGTTCGGCGACCCGGCGCTTCCAGTCGCTGAGATCCCCGCTTATCTCGGCAACCTTCGGCTGAGGACGATCGATCCTCCTCCCCTGCGCGATCAGATCGCCTCGTACCCCTTCAAGCCAGTCCCGCAAGGCGCGCGTTGAGGCACAATCGTCGCGGTTGTATCCGATGATGGCCGTCTGATCGCCAGCATCAATTGCATTGGCATCGGCCAACTCGAGGCAGGCCTGCACCCGTGCCATGGCGCCGCCGACATCGATCAGCGGGACAGAGCGGTCAAACCGGTACAACGGCTCGAGCTTCTTGATCGAGTAACTTTCGACGCTGGCTCGAATGCCCTGTCGAACGACGGCGTACAGGTCGACGAACACGCCGGCCCGAAGGAGATTGTCGACCTCGTCCTCTCGTGTGGCGTATCGCCCCATCAATCGCTTCAGGGCGGCCGGCTCATAAGGCGCGTAGTGATAGACGTGCAAGCCGGGATGCACGGTCCGCCGCTCCGTCACGAAGTCAATGAAACGCTCGAACGCCGCCCGTTCTTGCTGCCGCGTCGTCACCCAGTCGCCGACATAGGCGTCTGTGCCGTCGTCATTGGCGTAGAGATAGCCGAACAAGAACTCGAGCCCACCGCCGTCTACGAATGGGTCGCCCTCGAAATCGAAGAAGATGTCGCCTGCCGAAGGCTCAGGCAGCCGGAACAGGCCGAATTCCGCTACGAGCGGAAGCGCCTCGTAAAGTACCTCGCCCGCAGTACGCCCCTCCACCTGGAGCCTCGCCTGCTCGCGCACCTTCTCATAGCTTGACGCAGTGCCTCGATCTGGTCGCCATTGCAATGGAATGGGCAGCGTGGCGAGTGCGGCCATGGTCGCCGCGCCGCGCCGGACCAGTTCTTCGATCTGCGTTTTGGATATGCCAGCGACAAGCGAAAGGTGATCGTCGGCGCGTCGCCGCAATGCACAAGGCTCGCGCCATCGGCAGACCTCGCAATGTTCAATTGGGTCGGGGTAGAGGCCATCCTGCGGGGGCGCAGCTGCAAAGTTCTCCAGGCCGCGCCTGATGCGTCGGTAGAACGCCGCAAAATCAGCGACGCGGTAGGCCTCCGGCAAGTACTCGGTCCCGGGCGTCACGACATGAGCCGTCTCCGGGACCTTCTGCTGCATGATGGCCAATAGGTCCGAGTAGAGGCTCAGCTGCAGGACCGTGCTGCCCTTGGTCTCGCGGGCCAGCTTGGTGTCGATGACCTCGTACGACCAGCCGCCCAAACCGCTTAGCGCCTCGACACGTCGCAGCACGTCGGCGCGACCGCTCCAATGCCCGTCCCGTAACGCCGCCTGGACGATCACCGCGTCGCCCCGCGCCATTGCCTGCTGCGTCTGGGCCACTGAGGCATCATCGATTCCAACGCCGTCAATGACGGTGACGGTCCCGCCCTGACGCGCGAGATGATCGACAAAACCCTGCTCATGGATCTTGCCGCGCTCCACTAGGGCCTCGAGGGTGGGATCGTTGCGGAGCCTTGGCTTGGCCAGTTCGCCCTGGGTAACCTTGAGATCGAGGTGTGTGAGGTAGCGACAATTCAGATGCCCGACCAGGTCGCCAGCGCTGAAAATGATCGCCGCGCCGTTCTTTTGCATTTATTCCCCCCGAGGCCGCTCTACCGCCCGAACCCTGGTGCTACGTCTCCCCAACAACGATACCGATCTTCGGACAGTCGTGAAAGGCTCGCAGCGAGCAGACAGGCAGATATACGGCCTCGTCTTAAGGTTGAGCTTGCTTAGCCGCTATGAGTCTGGCTCTCTAGCTACCTTTCTGAATGAATAGCTAAGCCCTCACTCGATTAGGTGATTGATGTTGAGATTCATACGCGAACATGAACTACCAAAACAGATAACCAAACCAAAACAGCCGGGGTCCAAAATCCGAATAGCAGTGCCCTTCTGGGGAAAGGGTGGGATGAGATCGCTTGGGCTCCAGAACTGGAAAAACGTGGAAGTCATCTGTAACCTGGAGAGCGGCGGCTGCAATCCCTATGCTATCGAAGAGCTTCTTAAGGCAGGATTCGAAGTTCGATCGCATCGACGTCTGCACGCCAAGATCTATATTTTCAACGAACGGGTGATTATTGGGTCTTCCAACGTTTCGTCAAACGGCCTGATGGAAACAATATCTGAAGCCAAGGGATGGGTCGAGGCGAACGTACTGTCCGACGAGCGCCTCCTAGTTGATAGGGCACGCTCGCTATTTCGACAGCTTTGGACGAAGAAGCCGACTAAGGTCGTTGAGCTGGATAGTGAGTTTCTTGCGGACGCCAAGAACGCCTGGGATAGCAGGCCGCACGTGGGACCAACGACCACCGCGAAGACTCTACTGGCCGCTTGTAAGGAATGGCCGCAGTTATTTGCCTCGGTTTTTCTCGCCATTTACACTGAGGATCTGAGTCCAAAAGCGAACGAAAAGATGAGGGCTCTGAAGACAACAAATGCGGCAAAAAAGCCACTTGACGTAGCCGACCTTCAAAAAGCCTGGGGCTACCAATTTCCGATTAATCCCGGAAGCTGGATTGTGGATTTTGATTGCCGACGGAAGAAAGGCAAAATCTGGGGATGCGCACGAGTGCAGAACCCGGCAACAATTCTCAACGTCGCCGGTGAAGATAATCTCGTCATAGCCATAAGGGGGAGCGTGCGGCCCGCCGGATCCGATCGCGCCTACAAATTGGGCGCTAGGGAAAAGGCCTTGCTCGAAGCGAACTCTGAAACTCTTAGAGAGTTAGCCGGAGACCGCACGCTCTTGCCACTTACGGAAGCGCTAGACCACATCGCCCTTTAGCCCGCAACCAGCTTGGAGGCAGTTGCGAGTAGCTGCAAGCGTTGAGATCCGTCCGGGGTCAAATTGAACACACCGCCCTCATTGAGCAACATTCGTTTCAAAGCCGGTCCTACCGTCTCAGGCTTTACTAGATCCACGGTCGCGATCCCAATCAGGCTGTCCAACTTGTTAGTTATTAGATGGGCAGCTACTAAGCCTCCTTCCTCAGTGAGTTCGCGGTGGTGAGGATAGAGTAACAACAGTCGATCACAGTCATAAACGTGAGCGTACGCCATCATTTGATAGACATCGGCCTGCCCCACCCCCCGCTTGGGATCTTCGATTGCTCCCTTTAGCCGCTTCCACTTCGTATCAACCACAAGTAACGGCTTGCCGTTTCGACTAACCACAACATCAGGCCGTGTTGCAAAACGAAGTGCTCCATTCTTCCGATCAATAAGTGCGTACCTCTTGGGCCCCTGCAGTTGCACCGAAAACTCCGTCCCGCGAAGCGCGTCCTTGAGAGCGCGTCCGACAAACTCCTCGAACAACTTGTTCATTTCAAAGAGAAGCGAAAACCCTTCGGCGACTCCTATCGTCGTTGACTGGTAGCGATCCTGGAGCAGCATCTTGGCAAATCTGAGCAGCTCGGCCCAACCGACGTTTGTGCGGTCGAGTAGAACCTGATCCCAACGAAGAGACCGTATTTGAGGCGCTGCCACATCGTCATAAACAAAGCTCAGCTCTGCTAGCCGTCGCTGATTTTCGACATTGGTGGAGATAGCCAAGAGCCGCGCTATCGCCGCCTTCATTATCTGATTGAGTGCGATGTTCGAACTCAGCTCGTCATATCGACAAGCTAACTTTTGCGGCGTTGCAGCCAATAGCGTAAATTGACGAACAACATCGAGGCTTCCACGCAATGCCATGACGTCATCCTCAACACCGACATACTTGCGTGGCATCCCCTGACGTAGAGCCAGAAATAGCTTGTCGGTGAACAGTCGTATGAGGATCTCGAGCAAATTCTCCTTCTGCCAACCAAGCGTCGCCGTTAATCCAGTAGCGATGTCCAGATCGAGCACCTTAGCCAGCATATGAATAAGGCTTCTGCGGGTTGCCTGATCGTCGTCCGCTCCTTCTATTTTTGGTAGTATCTCAAGGGTCACCCCCTTCGCAACCAACACCCCAACCACCTGTTGAGCACGAAGCTTTGACGACCTATCTACCAAAATTCTCTCTTCGTCATCGCCGCCCAACCTTGCGCAACGCGCCACCCTTAGCAAGCGATCAGCAAACGGACGGGTAAACGCCTTGGGGCCAGCCGATGAAGACTCTATCGGCAAATAGTCCCACTCTTTCACCGTCCGATGAATCATCAGATCAGCTCTTCATAGGCTGCATCTGAAAAAGTCGATCGGATAGTGTACCGAAACCGCTCGCTCGCATCGTCTTCCGAAAGCATCGGAGGCTGCGGCAATTTTGTCCTAACTATGAAGTTTCCCTCATCGCTCAACTCGCCGAGCACCAGCCGCACCTTCTCCCAATCATCGTAGAAATACTCGGCGAGCAGCGGAATTATTTTGTTACGCATGACATCGTCCAGCTTGTCGCGACTGTCGCAGT
>NZ_LGHK01000160.1 GCF_001908235.1 Bradyrhizobium sp. NAS96.2 | reverse complement strand
GGGCGGCGCATCGATGCGGGGCGCAGGCGCAACGCCGGCCGACAGCGATCGCGGCGCGATCGAGCCGCTGAAGAACTCATAGCGGCGCAAAGCGGCGAGTCGCGCAAGGCCGTCGAGGTCGCGACACACACCAAAGCCGCGATAGCCGGCGAAATTCCGGTTTCGGTCGAACACCGGCAGCCCGGACAATTCGACCGGCAGCCGGCCGCCGCCGTCGACCGGCCAGTTCAGCGTGATGCCGCTCCAGGTATCGTGGCTGGCGAACGCCTGCATTACGCGGCCTTCGGGATCGAGGCCGAAGCTCTCGGCGATGTCGCTCCACAGCCGGCCGAAGCCGGCCGCAGTGTGCAGGCCGATCAGGCGGGTGAATTCGTCGGAGCCGAGCGAGAAGCGGGCCTGGTGGTCCATCTGCCACATGAAGCGCAGCGGATGCCGCCGCACTGGCAACGGTTCGTCGAGCCAGGATGGCGGCGGCACCGGCGCCAGCGAAGCGGGCTCCGGTTCGGCGGTGGTCGGCGGAGCAGGCGCATGCGCAATCGCATAGGGCGAGGGTACGGGATCGGCGGGTGGCGCCGATGTTTCCGAAGCGGGCGCGTGTGCGGTCTCTTCGGGACCGGGCGTGGGCACAGGTGCAGGCGCTTCGACCTCCGCCTCAACGGGGACATCGATCAGCGCTTCCGATATTGGCTCCTCAACCGCGGCGGTTTCGTCAGGCGTGGTGTCGAGAGGCGTGGTCTCGACCGGGGCTGGCGCTTCCTGCCCGCGTTCTGCCGACGCGAGAGGTGGAGCAAGGTGCGCAGGCGCTTCGACCTCTGCCTCAGCGGGCGCCTCGATCAGCGCTTCCGATAGCGGCTCCTCAACGGCGGCGGTTTCGTCAGGCGTGGTATCGAGAGGCGTGGTCTCGACCGGGGCTGGCGCTTCGTGCGCGCGTTCTTCCGACGCGGGAGGTGGAGCAAGGGGCGCAGGCGCTTCGAGCTCTGCCTCAGCGGGCACCTCGATCAGCGCTTCCGATATCGGCTCCTCGACCGCGGCGGTTTCGTCGGGCCTGGTGTCGAATGCGGCAGTCTCGATGGGCGCGGTCTCTGCGTGCGTCTCCTCCGGCGCCGGAGATGGAGCATCGTCCGCAGGCTCGGATGCGATCGTGCTGACGACCGGCTCGATCGCGACCTGCTCTTCCGGCTGCAGATCCAACGCATCGAACAGCGTGAAGGTGGCCGGCACGTCGCTGACCGGCGGGGGGGGTTCTTCCTGCGCCGTTGGTTGCTCGACCGCGGCAGGTGCCGGCGGCGGCTCCACGGCTGCGGCCTCTTGCGGCGCTGCTGTGCCTGCCGGTGCTTCCGGGACAGCCGTCTTCGGCGCAATCGGCTCCGGCACGATCGGCGCTGCGGGTCTGGCGGCGAAATGCAGGGCGGGCTTGATCAATGCAATCAGCGCACGATCGGCGCCGCGGCCGATCCGCTGCAGCACGACGCGGCCGACTGCAACGCTCGCCGCCGCGCGGCCTTGCGCCAGCGCTTCGCCGCGCGCGGCATCGAGCCCGGCTTCGGTGAGATCGTGCAGGCCGGGCAGCGAACGCGCCGCCTCATTGGCTGCGATCAGAAGTCCGTCGCCGTTGAAGGCGGCGGCCGGACGCCCCAATCCTTGCACCAGTCGTTGCAAGCGCTCGGCGAGCGGCATGCAGCGGCCGCTGGCATTCAGCGAGGTCATCAGGATGCCGTGGCTGCCGTCTGGTAGCTCGATGCGCGCACAGCCGCAGGTCGCGAGCATGCCGGGCGCCGCGCCGAAGCCGCGCAGCCGCTCCAGCCGCACCGCGCCGTTGGCGGCGAGGTTGTAACCGAGCCGCGCGACCTGGCGGCGATGCGGATCGGCCGGACCGAAGGCGCGCTTCGCCAGCTCGGCGCCATTGGCGGCACCGAATACCAGCGCGCCGACCGGATTGGCCCAGAGAATCCGTGCGCCGTCGGCCGACCACAGCCATGCCGGCAGGGCGCCCGTCGCATGGTCCGCCAGCCTCACATCGCCGAGCGCCTGGATCTGGAATTCCGCGTCACTCATCACGCAAGACTTGACCGCATAGGTTTGGCTTTTTCCTCGCATTGCCGAAGCGCCGGCAGCCGCAGGACGACAGCCTTAACAGAAGGTTAGTATCGCAAGCGGGGAGCGGCAGGTCCATGTCCGCAGCGAAACCGCCCCCGCCAAAGGCGGGATAACGTTAACTGGGCTGAACGATCCACAGCCGATTGGCGTTGTCCGGCAGAGGCGGCTGCGACAGGTGTTGCGGAACCAGGGCGGCGCCGCGTCACACCTGCGATTGCAGTGCCGCGCTATATCGTGCCGCCTATTCTACCTTGTAGTCTACCCTGTATTCCACCTTGGGCCCGCAGGGCCAACCGGCGGGCCGATCACCAAGCGAGGGAGAGCGACCATGAGCGACAACGGGCGTGACCATTTCGAGATCCCCAAGTTCGAGATCCCCAAGGATATGCGGTCGATGGCGGAGGCGAGCTTCGATCAGGCGCGCAAGGCATTCGAGCAGTTCGTGACCAACGCGCGCGACACCGCCGGCAAGATCGAGGAGCGCAACGCCACGATGCGCGCCGGTGCCAAGGACCTGTCCACCAAGGCGCTGTCCTATGCCGAAAAGAACGTGCAGTCGTCGCTCGACTACGCGCAGTCGCTGCTCAAGGCCAAGGACCTCACCGAGGTGATGCGGCTGCAAAGCGAATATGTGCAAGGGCAGATGCGCGCGCTCGCCGAGCAGGCCAGCGAGATGGGCCAGGCCGTCAGCCGCGCCGCGATGGATGCGGTCAAGCCGAAGAGCTGACGGGGCCGCCGATCCGGGCCGGCTGTGGCCGGCCCGGGCGCGGTAAGACCATATTCCGTCACATAAAAATATGCGTTGCGCGCGATCTTACGTTGCGTTGCACAAAATTGACATGATATGGGTGTTTATTAGGCGGGCCCGACGAAGGGCACTCCCGTGAATCAAGGCAGCGTGATCCATTTCAGCGCTCCCGGCCTGCTGGCTCCGGGACGTCCGCAATGGTCACATCTACTCACCCGTTGCGAAGGATTACACGTATGACCAACCCGTCCGATCCGTTTTCCGCCTCGATCATCCCGTTCGAAGTTCCCGAGCAGGTCCGCGCGTTCGCCGAGAAGGGCGTGCTGCAGGCCCGCGACAGCTACGCCAAGTTCAAGGATGCTGCCGAGACCCACAACTCGACCGTCGAGGCCGTCTTCACCTCGATGAACAAGGGCGCCACCGCCTATTCGGCCAAGCTGATCGAGTTCTTCAAGGCGAACACCACCTCGTCGCTCGACTTCGCCCAGGAGCTGTTCAGCGTGAAGTCGCCGACCGAAGCGGTCGAGCTCTGGACCTCGCACGCCCGCAAGCAGTTCGAAACCTACACCGCGCAGGCCAAGGAACTGGCCGAGCTCGGCCAGAAGGTCGCCAGCGAAACCGCCGAGCCGATCAAGGCCAGCGCCTCGAAGTTCTATCAGCAGCCGGCTGCCTGATCGCGATCTGCTTGACATAGCGAAAGGCCCGGGCCTTGACGGTCCGGGCCTTTTTGCTGACGGGGGCCGTCAAGCGGCCCGAGATAAGACCGGAAATCGGCGCGTTAAGCGCTTGCCAAAGGCGGGCGTTGCACCTAGTTTCCGCCCGAAATCGCCGCCCCCTTTACGCGGGGCCGTGCGTCAGGATGCAGTTGTAGCTCAGTTGGTTAGAGCGCCTGTCTGTGGAACAGGAGGTCGGTGGTTCGAGCCCACCCAACTGTACCAGCGAAATCAATAACTTATTCCAGTCTAAGCGCGGAGCCAACGACCGTTAGCTACCATGTAGCTACCACGGCGACGGAAACGCAGTCTGGTTCTAAAAGCAGTCATTCGTAGTGACGGGCCACAGGTTCGAGTCCTCTTTGCGACATCAATCTACCGGATGAAATTGCTCCCGAGTCCTTGCGCGATTCGCGGTGTGATAGCGTGGGAACGCAAGCCAGTCCCAACGGTCCCGGCGACCGACGGCGAGCCAATTCCCTACGCCGTCGTACCGACTGATCGCGGCTGCCTCTCAAGGTCAGCGTTCACCCGGTTCGCAAGGCGCAATCGGTAGCGAGCCAAGACGGTTCATGGAAAAGCAAGCCAGGCGAAAAAGATCGTTGGTTTCTTCGAGCGTCTAAAGACAGAAGCATCTGCTGAGTGGCGGGCCTACACCGAGCATCCCTTCACGAACGGATTGGCAGACGGCTCGCTCCCCGAAGCGGCGTTTCGTCACTACCTCGTTCAGGACTACCTGTTCCTCATCGAGTTTGCCCGCGCCTACGCGCTCTCAGTCTACAAGTCGCCCAAACTTGCCGACATGCGTGAAGCAGCGGCCGGCCTTTCGGCCATCCTTGATGTCGAGATGAACCTGCACTTGAAGCTCTGTGCCGGTTGGGGTCTATCCCTGAGCGACCTTGAACAAACCCCTCCGGCGGCCGAGATGCTGGCCTATACACGCTACGTGCTCGACGCAGGAATGCGCGGCGATCTGCTGGCACTCAAGGTGGCGCTTGCCCCCTGCGTGATCGGGTACGCGGAGATCGGAACGCGGCTCGCCTCGCGACCCGATGCGGACGCTGCGACGAACCCCTATCGCGTTTGGATAGCCAACCGCCCTCGTCGTATCAACCAAGTTTTGCTTCATGGATGGTCGACACTTGCAACGCTGAGGTCGGCGTCCCTTCCGACCGACAGGAGGCAAGGAGAGGAAGACACGGCGAACAGTGGTCTCCGTCGCGAGCCCGAACTTCCCGATCACGTCGCGATCGCTAAGGAGACAACCGAGCCGACGCCGGCAGAGGAATTTGCCGTCGTTCTTGATGACGATGAGGACGCGGTTCGCCAGTCCCGACTTCTTCGTCAGCAGATGCGTGGCGTCGCTCGTCAGGTCGCCATGGATCCGAATGACGGTATGGAGCTCTGAGGCAATATGCGCGACCGGATGATTGTCTATTTCCCGACGGAGCTTCTGAAGCAGATATCGGATCTGGCCGATCGCAAGAAGCTTTCGCGGTCTGCGATCGTGGAAGCGGCAGTCGCTTCATTTCTGTCACCGGACGGATCGGACAGGCGGGAGGCGGCGTTCACTCGGCGCCTCGATCGGCTGTCGCGCCAGATGCAAAGACTGGAGCGGGACGTTGGTTTGACGGCCGAGACCTTGGCCCTCTTCACTCGCTTCTGGCTGACGATCACGCCGCCATTGCCCAACGACGCGCAAGCGGCCGCCGCAGTTGAAGGGCAGGGAGCGCTTTGAAGAATTCGTCGAAGCGCTCGGGCGCCGATTGCAAAAGGGGCAGAGCTTTCTGCGCGAGATTCCAGAAGATATCCGCCGTCAGGAGCCCGTCGGCGAAGCTGACTGAGTCACAGGACAAGCTATCGCGCCGGACCTTTCTTTTCCTACGCCAGCCAGCGACCGCAGCAATTTAGCCGAACTGACAAAAGGCTGGACGCGCTATCGGCTCGAAAAAGGGCCAGCATGCAAACTTCAACAGCATGGCGTCGAATTGCGCGCGTTTTTCTCCCTTTTGTCGCTGGATATTGTCTCTCGTATTTGTTTCGAACGATCAATGCTTGGATCGCCGGTCATCTCTGCTCGGATACAGGGCTTGGGACCGCCGACCTCGGGCTGCATACGTCAGTCTATTTCCTGATAATCGCAGGCCAGAAACTGCAGGACCGTCTTTCTAACGTGCAGATACGTAAGAGCATTCAAGGCGTTGTCGCTGCTTACGACCACGCCGTATTGGCCGTCGCAGCGGTAGCGGTCCCTCCGCCTTGAGGCGGCACTGAAAACGACTGAAACAACGTCATTCAGCTATAAAGATCGCTTGCTACCCAACGCCCCGAAATGAGCAGCCCCGAGACGGGGACGGCCAATCGGGGCAAGGCGGTGGCGTCAACGGAAATCACGATACGGGATGTCGCGGCCCAGGCCGGTTGCTCGATCGCGACCGTGAGCCGGGTCGTCACCGGCAATGGACCCGTCGGCGAGAAGATGCGCAGGCGCGTGGTCAAAGCCGCCTTGGAAGTCGGTTTTCCGCTCGCTCGCGCTTTCCCGCAGACTCGTCCCGTCATCAGCATCCTGGTTCCCTCCCTGACCAATCCGGTTTTCGCCGCCGCAGTTGCCGGGATCGAGCAACGCGCAAGGACCGCCGGGATGTTCACGATCCTCGGCCAGTCCAACTACGATCCTACGCAGGAAGAGGACATCGTCACGACGCTGATCGCCGAACGCCCCGTCGGCATGATCATGACGGTTTGCGATCCGGCGACCAGCCTGGCGCTCCAGCGGGTCCGCAATTCCGGGCTGCCAGCGGTGACCGTCTACAACGAAGACACGCCGGAGGACGTCGCGGCGGTCACGGTCGACAATCGCGGCGCCCTTCGCAGCATGACCGAGGACCTGATCGCAATCGGCCATCGCCGCATCGTCTTCCTCGCCGGGAAGTTCATCTCGTCCGACCGCTCGGCGCACCGGTACGAAGGTTATCGTGATGCCATGGCGGCAGCCCGGCTGACTGCCGCGCCGGCGATCGAGGTCGATTTCATCGACGCCACCAAGGATATCGAGCTCACCGAGGTTCTCGTCCAGTACCGGCCGACGGCGATCATGGCGTCAAACGATCTGCTGGCGTTTACAGTGATTGCGGGCCTGCGACGCGCCGGCCTGAGCGTTCCGGAGGACGTTTCAGTCACCGGCTTCGACGGGATCGACTTCGCCCGCCTGATCTCGCCCAGGCTTCACACAATCCAGCAGCCCTCCCAGGTGATGGGAGCGCTCGCGGCCTCGCTGCTGCTCGACATCGCTGCCGGACATAAGGCCCCGCAACGGCTGCGCCCGGATGTCATCGCCCTTCCGGGGGAGACGATCGCGCCGCCTCGGCGGGGCGAACCTTCATTTCCGCCGATTCCCTCCAGCAACAGAAAGGTTCGATCATGAAAACAAGCGTTCTCTTCCTTGGCCTTGCGGCCGCTGTCGGCATCTTCGCCCTCGCCCCGGTCCACGCGCAGGCCGAGGCCGCCATCTGCTACAACTGCCCGCCCGAATGGGCGAACTGGGGCCAGATGTTGAAGAACATCAAGTCCGATCTCAATATCAACATTCCCGGCGACAACAAGAATTCGGGCCAGGCCATCGCCCAGATCATCGCGGAGAAAGCAAGCCCAGTCGCCGACATCGCATATCTCGGCGTCAATGCCGGGATCTCCGCCGCCGCACAGGATCTGGTGGAGGCGTGGAAGCCCGAGCGGTTCAACGAAATCCCCGCAGGTCTCAAGGATTCCAACAGTCGCTGGTGGGCTGTGCATCAGGGCACGATCGGTCTCTTCGTCAATGTCGACGCGCTCGGCAACACGCCGGTACCGGCTTGCTGGGCCGACTTGAAGAAATCTGAATACAAGGGCCTCGTCGGCTATCTCGATCCGACCTCGGCGGCGGTCGGCTACGCGTCGGCGGTTGCCATCAACACCGCCCTTGGCGGCTCGTTCGACGACTTCACCCCGGCGGTCAAATATCTGAAGGACCTTGCCGGCAATGGCGCGATCGTCACCAAGCAGACCTCTTATGCGCGCACCGTATCGGGCGAGATTCCAATCCTGATGGATTACGATTTCAATGCCTATCGGGCCAAATACACCGAGCCCGGCAAATTCGTGTTTGTCCTGCCTTGCGAGGGCTCCGTCACCTTCCCTTATGTCATGACGCTCGTGAAGAACGCGCCGCACACGGACACCGCAAAGAAGGTTCTCGACTATCTGCTGTCCGACAAGGGCCAGCTTTTCTGGACCACGGCTTACCTCCGGCCCGTCCTTCCGGTCGAAATGCCGAAGGACATCGCCGACAAGTTTCTGCCGGCAAGCGAGTATCAGCGCGCCAAGGATGTCGACTGGGGTAAGGCTCAGGCAGCGCAGGCCGCCTTCTCACAGCGTTATCTGTCGGAAGTGCGCTGATCGCCCAAGCGCCGGGAAGGCTTTCGTCTTCCCGGCGCACCCCTCATCCGTGCCCGGAGGTTCCCTTGGACAGCAGACGCTTCGATTTATTTCTGATTCTGCCGCTGGCGATCTTCACGCTGGCCTTTCTGATCCTGCCGCTCGCCCGGCTGACCGTCGAGGCGGGCAGTGGACCGCAGGGGCTTGCAGGCTTCTTCGTCATTTTGACCGAGGCGCGCTTTCGCAACAGCCTGATCGTGACCCTCATCCTCGCCATCGCCACCACTGTGGCGACGTTGACGGTTGCGACCGTCGCCGCCCAGACGCTGGCCAACCGAAAATTCTCCGGACGCGGATTGCTGCTCTCGATGCTGACCTTTCCGCTCGCTTTTCCCGGCGTCGTGGTCGGTTTCATGATCATCCTGTTCGGCGGCCGTCTCGGTCTGGTCGGTAGCGTGTCGAAGAGTCTTTTTGGTGCGAATGTTGTCTTCGCCTACTCGCTGTTCGGACTGTTCCTCGGCTATCTCTACTTCTCGGTGCCCCGCGTTCTGCTGACGATCCTCGCGGCGGCGGAGAAGCTCGATCCCTCGTTGGTCGAGGCCGCGCGCTCGCTCGGGGCCAGCCCCCTCGCCATCCAACGTGACGTGGTTCTGCCGGCGCTGTTCCCGGCAATGTATACCGGCGGCGCGTTGTGCTTCGCCACGGCGATGGGCGCCTTCGGTACCGCCTTTACGCTCGCCACCGCCATCGATGTGACGCCGATGCTGATCTACACCGAGTTCACGCTCGCCACCAATGCCAGCATGGCCGCCGCAATCTCCATCGCGCTCGGGCTGGTCACCTGGGCAGCGCTCGCCATTGCCCGCAGCCGCGCCATGCGCGACACGAAGGGGGCCTGAGATGCGCCAATGGACCACTATCGCTGGCATCGCCATCACGGCTTTGCTCACCTTGTTTCTCGTCGTTCCGATCCTTCTTTCCGTCTATGCGGGCCTGACCGTAAATTACGCACGCGGCATCTCGGCCGGATTCACCTTCGAATGGGTCCGGCAGGTCTGGGATCTCTATGCCGATACGGTCTGGCGCAGTCTTGTGGTCGCTTTGCTCACGCTAGCGCTGACGCTGCTGATCGGCGTTCCCGGGGCCTATGCACTGGCGCGCAAGGGAGGCCGTTTCGCTCGTGCGGTCGAGGAAATCGTGACGCTTCCCGTCGCGGTGCCGGGCCTCGCACTCGCACTGGCGCTGATCCTCAGCTACGGCGGCTTCGGGACATTCCGGAAATCGACGCTGTTCGTCGTCATCGGCCATGTCCTCTTCACCTTGCCCTTCATGATGCGCTCGGTCATCGCCGTGCTCGATACGATCGACTGGCGCACCCTGGACGAAGGCGCGGCTAGCCTCGGTTCTCCGGCCTGGCGGCGCTTCGTCGACGTCATCCTCCCCAACGTCCGTCCGGGCATCGTCGCCGGTGCGCTCACCGTCGTGACGCTCTCGATCGGCGAATTCAACCTCACCTGGATGATGCACACGCCGATGACCAAGACCCTGCCTGTCGGGCTGGCCGACGCCTACGCCTCGATGCGGCTGGAAATCGCCTCGGCCTACACCATCGTCTTCCTGATCATGGTCATCCCGCTGCTGATCGGCGTGCAACTGATCGCCGGCCTCACCGAAAGACGGACAAAATCATGAACGCTCAAGCTCCAGTCAACGCAGTCCGCAGCGGCTCGTCCATCACGACGCGTCGCCTTAGCAAGACCTTCAACGGAATGACGGTGCTGCAACCCACCGACCTCGAAATCCCGGCTGGCCAGATCCTTGTCCTGCTCGGGCCGTCCGGCTGCGGCAAAACCACGCTGCTGCGTCTGATCGCGGGGCTGGAGAGGCCTGACGGTCACGACATGATCCGCTTCGACGGCGAGGACGTCAGTGGCGTTCCGATCGAGAAGCGCAATGTTGGGATGGTGTTCCAGTCCTACGCGCTGTTCCCTAACATGACCGTGGCCGAAAACGTCGCCTATGGCCTGAAGATCCGCAAGGTCGAGCGCACCAAACGCGAGGCCGAGACGCGCCGCCTTCTGGCCCTGGTGGGTCTGGAAGAATACGCCGACCGGCGCATTTCCGCAGTCTCAGGCGGCCAGCGCCAGCGCACCGCGCTGGCCCGCGCGCTGGCGATCAAGCCGCGCGTGCTGCTACTCGACGAGCCGCTGGCCGCGCTCGATGCCGTGCTGCGGGAGCGGCTGCGCGTCGAAATCGGCCTCCTGCTGCGCGAATTCGGCATCACCGCTGTCTATGTCACCCACGACCAGGCGGAGGCCATGGCCATCGGCGACCGCATCGCGGTGATGCAAAAGGGGCGGATTGCGCAGATCGACATGCCGCAGGAAATCTATCATCGGCCGGCGAACGATTTCGTTGCCGATTTCGTCGGCACCATGAACCGGATCGCCGGGCGCGTGGAAAACGGCGTGCTGACCATCCGCGCGGGCGAAACGATGGTACGGCTAAATGTCGGTGGCCCAGACCGGCCGACCACGCTGTGCTTCCGCCCGGAGGCGGTACGCCTGACGTCTGCAAGCGGGGCAGTCGTGGCTCGCATCGCCGCTGCGACCTTCTTTGGTGCGACACAGCGGCTTGTCGCCGAGGTCACCCCCGAATGCCGGCTGCAACTCGACCTGCCGTCCAGCCTTTCCTTCACCCCTGGCCAGATCATCCCCTTCGATATCGATCCTGCCGCCATTCTCGAGTTCAAGGCGAGGGCCTGATCCGATGCTGATCGCACAGATATCCGACCTGCATATCCGTCCGAAGGGTCAACTCGCCTATGGCGTGTCGGAGACTAATCTATTTGCCGAACATGCGATCCACGCGCTCCTGCGGCTCAATCCGCGGCCCGATTGCGTGCTGGTGACGGGTGACCTGACGGATTGCGGGCTGGAGGAGGAATACGCCATCGTCGCCGACCTCCTGTCGCGCCTGCCATTTCCAGCCTATGCAGTGCCGGGCAATCACGACCGGCGGGAGTCCTTCCGCGAAGCCTTCGCGGCAGGGCGCTACCTTCCGCAGAGCGGGCCGCTCAATTTTGCCGTCTGGTGCGGCCCAGTGCAGATCGTCGGTCTCGACAGCCTCGTGCCGGGGGAGAGTTACGGCGCGCTCGACGCCGAAACGGTTGGTTTTCTGGAGGAAACGCTGACGGCGTTTCCCGGTGCGCCCACCTTCGTCATGCTGCATCACCCGCCCTTCGACACTGGTATCGCGCATATGGATGCGGCGCGGCTCTTCGAGGGAGCCGAGGAGTTGCAGCGGATCGTCACCGCCAATGGCCAGGTCAAACGTATCCTGTGCGGGCATGTCCATCGCTCGATACAGCAGCTATTCGGCGGCACCCTGTGCCAGATTGCACCCTCGGTCGGCCATCAGGTGGCCCTCGACCTACGGCCCGGCGGACCATCCTGTTTCGTGCTGGAATCGCCCGAGTTCCTGTTGCATCAGGTCGACGCGGGCAGGGTCGTCACCCATACGGCGAAGGTGGACATGGCGCCGGGGCCTTTTCCGTTCGTTCTGCCGCCGGATTATCCCGGGCGAAAGCGGGATTCGTCTTTGCTTGCATCAGGTTCGGATGCCCTTGGCGCATAGCCCCCATGAGCAATGACCACGCGGCCTGATGGCTCGTTCGCTGCAAACGATATTTCCGGACCCTGAGTTTTCATCCACGGCGACCTGAGTCCTAGCTTTTGCTGCGCTTCTCAGCGCGGTGTGAGCAACAGGTCGGGCCGCACAGCTTTGAAGTCGCGCAGCGGATCGGTCGGTTGCGGTCAGGCTTGCCTCCATTCATGTCCTTCCAGACGAGGACCATAGAAATGCTGGCCACCGCCGCCGCGCTATCAAGCCCGGCCCGCACCGAACCGTGTTGGACCTGACTGCGCCGCTCGATCGCGCCGGCTTGACGCCTCCTTGACCACCTCGATGGGAGGGGGACACCGAATAGATGCCGTACCGCCGACTTCGGAACCAACCGATCGGACTTTGCTCGCAGATAGGGAACTGGCTGTCGAATAGTTCTGCCCGATTTCAAGAGATCGACCCTCAGCGCAGCCCGTGTCCGCGCACTCAACACCTCGGGGGCAACGGCCGCGAGGGCCAGCTTGAGACACTTTCGCAACTCAGGTCTTGCGCTGCCTATAGCCGAAGCACTGTCCCGTCGAGGCCGGGAAGAAGCAGTATCGAGTGTGCGCCATTTGCATCCACGTTGAGCTCAATATCGCAACGCGGGGAAACAGAGGTGGGCTTAGAGTAGGAACATTGCCCGCCATCGTCGTTCACGGTCCGATTGGGCGCGACGTTGTCGATGCGATTTCCCAAATGGCCATTGCACTGGGGCCGATGGCTCATCGGAGTCCCCAAAGAGCCTCTGACATCGCCTATCGCTCGCTACTCGATATATTCGAAGATTAGAGTCCGAGGACAGACTTTACAGATCCTGACCGCTGAAAGACCAGTCGAGACCGCTGCTCACGCCTGGCAAAGTCATGCAGCTTCCGCCGATGGACTAGATCGTCACGGTGGCGGGCGAGGCGCGAAGCGATCTCGCCAACAACCGATGCGTCGCACCACCAGAAGAACGCGGAAGCTAGAGCGGTTCACGGATATATTGAATCGGGAGGGATTCCCGATATTGCGCGAATATGATTCAAGATGCTGGCTGGGCTGGAGGCCAGCATCCGATGGTCCGACCGATTTCCAATGATCTGCGTAAGCGTGCGGTTGCCGCTGTCGCAAAGGGCGAGAGCTGCCGCTCGGTAGCGCTGCGGTTTGGGGTTGCGGTGTCGTCGGTTGTGAAGTGGTCGCAGCGTTATCGAGCGACCGGCTCGGTCGCACCCGGCAAGATGGGCGGCCATCGGAAGCCTGTCCTTGAGCCGCATCGCGCCTTCATCAAGGAACTGATCAGTCAGACGCCGCATTTGACGCTTCACGGTCTAAAGGACGAACTTGCCGCGCGCGGGGTCAAGGTCTCCCCCAATGCGGTTTGGCTGTTTCTGCGACGCGAAGGGCTACGGTTCAAAAAACGCTGCTCGCCCTCGAGCGAGCGCGTTCAGACATCGCGCGTAGACGCCAGCGCTGGCGTTCATGGCAGGCCAACCTTCGATCCCCAACGCCTGGTCTTTATCGACGAGACCTGGATTAAGACCAACATGGCCCCACTGCGCGGATGGGGGCCAAAAGGCGAGCGGGTGCGGAGCTTCACGCCACATGGTCATTGGCGGACGCTGACATTCCTTGGCGCCTTGCGCTGCGACCGCCTCACCGCACCTTGCCTGTTCGACGGCCCAATCAACGGCGAATGCTTCCGCGCCTATGTCCAGCAGGTTCTCGTTCCCCAGCTTCAGCCGGGCCATCGCCATCATGGACAATCTCGGCAGCCACAAGTCGGTTACCCTGCGCAGCTTGATTAAAGCCGCCGCCGCCAGGCTCTGGTACCTGCCGCCATACTCCCCCGATCTCAATCCGATCGAACAGACCTTCGCAAAGATCAAGCACTGGATGCGCTCCGCCCAGAAGCGCACGATCGACGACATTTGCCGCCATATCGGCGGCCTCATCACAACCAGCCAGCCCAACGAATGCAGCAACTACTTCGAAAACGCTGGATACGCTTCTATCAAAACGTGAAGCGCTCTAGCATGCTGATCGTCAACCCGCCGACCGCGAGCGTGAAGACACACGCCAATCCTATTGACCCGCAGTTTTGTCAATATCGCAGGCGCGCTTACGCGCTCGAACAACTTGCCAACCGCGCGCCGCTGGTGTGTCTCAAGAAAGACTCTCCATGATGCTTGGTTTCGTAGAGCGCGATCAGTAATCTCCGCGCTCAAGCGGCCGCGGTTGGTATTGCCTCAAGCTCAGTCGCTGACGTGATATGTCCCAGCGAATGCAACCCGAAGCGCACGCGATTGCGGCCGTCCGCCTTCGCCTGATACAGGGCAGCGTCGGCTTGTGCTAGCAACCGGTGCCATTCCTCGGGCCCGCGGCGTCCGCGCGCCACGCCGAAACTCGCGGTCACCTTCAGAGCCTCGCCGGCTGGCGTCACGAACGAGTGCTCCTGCAGTGCTATTCTAACCTTCCGGGCTACAGATATTGCAACCGAAAGGTCGCCCGCTGGCAGCAGGACAGCAAATTCTTCGCCACCGAAGCGCGCGACAATGTCGGTTGTGCGCACGGACCCTCGCAGTAGCTCTGCGGCTTGAGCCAGAACGCGATCGCCGGCGGGGTGACCGTAGTTATCGTTGATCGACTTGAAGTGATCGATGTCCATGAGAATCAGAGCAATGTGATCATCTTCGGGCGTGTTCTCCTCACCAAGGCGTTCGACGATGCGATCCAGTGCGCGTCGGTTCAGGAGTGATGTAAGGCCATCCGTCTCTGCCAAGACCTTCAATTGGTTCATTATGATGGCGCGTTCGCCGAGCTTTCACGCGATCGCACCCCGTCCGCGGTTAGGACAGCGCCCGTAACTATGCTCGCAGCGGGGCTGGCGAGAAATACCACGGCGTTCGCGACTTCGTGCGGCTCCGCGATTGTGATTCTTGCCGCGACGCTGAATGCAGTCCCATCGATTCCGGCGATTGGTCTTGTGCTCGTTCTTTCCGTGGACTGGTTCATCGGCATGGCCCGCGCCGTCGGCAACCTCGTCGGCAATTGTATTGCAACTGTTGTTGTCGCAGCTTGGGAAGGTGATTTTGACAAAACCCAGGCTGCCAAGGTGCTCAACGAAAGCCATGATCTCGTCGATGTTACCGCGTGATCAAAGTTTCTATGACGGCTCTCAGATAGCCATCGGGGGCCGTCATGATGCGCAACCAAAGGGATCTGTACATCCCATGAATAGGTCGCCCTCAAAATTCAAACGGCATAGTCGCATTCCCTGCGATCGTATGACGAACAGTCGGGCGGACTGGTGCGTCAGATGCGCCATGACAGAAGATCATCTCGCAAGATCGCCGCGCGGGAAGTCCCAGAAATAAATGATACTATTCGCGATCATCGATCGTCGACGAAGCTCGCATTAACACCTCTACCGGATCGTCCCGTACTGCGCGGCACGAAGCGTCGCTGGCGATTGCCGGTCTGCTTGGACTGTGGCGGTGTTGGCAATCCTTGGCTCGCGCAACACAATGGCGCGTTCTCTGCGCATCGGTGAAGATGATCGTCGCTCGCTTGTTGACGGTTGATCGCGCGGTACAACCCGATGATCGAAACGTCATGCGTCGAGAAGTTGAATAGTTGGACTATGTCGAGAGTTCCGGACTAGGCCAGATAATCCTTCCGACTTTTGGAACATACTTCGCAAGCCGCGGGGCAGACGTGGCATCTAGTCCTTCCGCTTGTTGCAGTGAGGGCAGGTTCGGCGACCAGGTCATCCGCGCGGCCTTATTCCGTGTCGTTGACCGCAAATGGCTGTGACTCAAGCCCGCGTGCCTCCCTTGATCGGCTTTACTTTCTTAGGATCTATCCAGTGGTCGATCCGATCAGCCCAATGCTGCATTGCGCGAGCCGATCAGCGCGAGCGGTCCGTGCTTCTTGTGCAGGCCTTCCACAGTAGAGTTG
>NZ_LGHK01000016.1 GCF_001908235.1 Bradyrhizobium sp. NAS96.2 | reverse complement strand
CGAGTTCCTTCATCCAGCCCGCAACCTCGTCATCGCTGTGCTGCCAGGCGTTGTGCGGATGATACCAGTCGAAATTGACCATGTTGTTCGTTTCATAGTCGAATGCCTCGTTCCAGAAGCATTTGAGGAAATTATAGTAGAGCAATCGCTGGACGTTGTGCGTTCCGGCAGGAATTCCAAGCACCGGAATCGGCTTCTCGAGCGTGATCGTGGCGTTCAGCCGCGACAGCTCCCGGCCCAGCTCCGTGATCCCTTCGCACGCCGCATAGCATTCCTCCGCGGACAGCGGCATGAAATTCTGGCGGACATGATCGTCGGCGAAGACACGCACGGCGCCCATCTTCCGATAGACGTAGAAGAAGAACTGGCCGCCGGGCCTGACCTTACGGTACAGGGCCTCGACCGCCGCTCTGGTGTTCGGCGTGTGATGCAGCACACCGTCCGCGATGATGAAGTCGAACGTATCATCGGGGAACGGAGCTTCCATCAAGTCGGCCTGCACGACCGAGCAGTTCTCGAGATCGCGGGTGTTCTCGAACGTCGTCAATGCCGCGTCGGAGACGTCGAGCGCAAACACCTCGCCCGGACAATTCTCGGCGATGAACCTCGTGTTGAAGCCCGACCCTGGACCGACCTCGAGCACGCGCTGCTTGGAGCGGTAGAACGCCTTCAAGGCGTCCAGATCGGGCAGCCCGAGCTTCTTGCAATACCAGCCAAACAGGAATTCCTTGTGCTCGGGTTGCAGCCCATACTGCTTGAAGCGGCGCCACTTGTCCGAGAAGGTCTGGTTCGTCTTGGCCTGCTCATGGGCTTCCGGCCGGCTCTGCGCGGTCGCCGGCTTCGGCAAGCCGTAGCGTGAGCAGAAATCGGTCAAGTCGGGCTGCATCGGGCCGCTCAGGAAGCACGGAACCCCCTGCAGGATCGGATACCACAGCGATGCATCGGGCGTCCGCAGGATGCCTTCGACAACCTGGCCTTCCTGTTGCGTGAAAGCCTCAAGCTGCAGCTCCATCCCGTTCGGACGGAGATGTGAAGACGCAACGGTTCGCATAAATCTAACTCCTACAACTGCAACTAATTGAGGGCACCGCCATAGGCGCCGTGTTGCTTGCACCAAGACTCGAAGCTGAGCAAACACCAGATCAGCGCGACATGGTTTGCCTTCTCCTCGAAATGCTCGTTCAGAATCCGACGTACGAAGTCATGCTGGAGTACGCCTCGCTGCCTGATACGGGATTCCGAAAGTTGCTCCTCGATCCATGGGCGCAGAAGCCCTCTGTACCAAGATGCGTCCGGAGGACCAAACCCCATCTTCGGTTTCCGGTAAATCGTATCAGGCACCAGCGGCCGGACGGCTTCCCGAAACAGGATCTTGCCCGTGGAGCCGTCGGACAGCAGGCCCCAGTCCACGCCGAGCAGATAGTCGACCAGCTCGTTATCGAGAAGCGGCACCCTGGTCTCAAGGGAATGCGCCATGGACAGCTTGTCCTCCAGGGACAGCAGACCTGGAAGGTAGGTCGTCATGTCGACGTGCATGATGACGTCCCAGGGATCCCGCGACGGAACCGAGCCGATCGCGTCGCCGATCGTGGCGAGCGGATCGAAACCGCCAGCGGTTCGCAAGAACTCCGGCGTGAAGGCATCCTTGATCTTCTCCGCCGAGATCGGGACGTTGAGGCTTGCCCGGTAGAGGGCAAAGGCGTCGCGCGAGGCTGCCTGATCTGCGGCCCCGGCGCGAAGACCCTGTATCACGCGTCGCATCAGGGAAACCGGCGTGGCCCGCGGCACGATGGCATATCGGCCGACATATCCTCCGGTGACTTCGTCACCGCCGGTTCCCGACAGCACGACCTTTGCGTCCTGTGCGACCCGCTGCGCGATCAGATAGTTCACATAGGCCATTCCCATGCGCGGATATTCAATCGCCCCGACCGTCGCATCGAGATGACGGACCAGCGCATCCTGCGGCACCATGAGCTCGACACGTTCGATATTGAGCTGCTTTGCGACCTCCCTGGAGAATTCGCGCTCGTCGACAAACTTGTCGACACCGACATTCTCGAGATCGAAGATGCACGAATAGGCGCGAACGACCGGATCAATCTGATGCGCACCGGCCGTGATCGCCGAACTGTCGATGCCGCCCGACAGATACGCCATGACAGGAACATCCGCAGCCAACTGTCTCCGCAACGCGGCTTGCAATATCTCGCCGAACTCGCCCGAGGCCCGCGCCAAACCGGGCGCGTATTTGCGATGATAGGAGGGCGACCAGTAGGTGCCGCGCGAGCTTCCACTCGCCGCAAAGCGTTCGAAGCTGCCCGGCTTGAGGAGACGAACGCCGCGGAATGGCGTGCGGCCTCCCCAATTGTTCATCAGCGTGAAGTACTCCAGGGTTGCGGATGCATCGAACTGCTTGTCGATCAATCCGCTGGCGTAGAGCGCACGCACCTCCGAGCCGAACACGAGCCCCTTGCCGGGCAGTTCCGCGACGTAGACCGGCTTGATCCCGTACCGGTCGCGGGCGATCACCAGCTCACGCTGCCGTTCGTCCCAGATCGCACAGGCGAACATACCGTTCAGCCTGCTGAACAACCCGTCCTTCCACTGCTCCCAGCCGTGCACCAGAACCTCGGTGTCCGAGTGGTCTGTCGCGAAGACATGGCCGGCGGCTTCGAGCTCCTTTCTGAGCTCGCGGTGATTGTAGATCTCGCCATTGAAGACGACCCACACGGTGCCGTCCTCGTTGCTCATCGGCTGGTGGCCCGACACTAGGTCGACGATCGCAAGCCGGCGGAAGCCCAATACGACGTCCGGCGAGGCATAGTAGCCATCATCATCCGGACCGCGGTGCTCGATGCTGGCCGCCATGCGGCGGATGCGAGCGTCCGCATCCGGACACGAGCCAAAATGCAGAATGCCTGAAATGCCACACATCTCTTATCTACCTGGCTCGACCACCGGAGGCTGAGTAACTGATCTTTGCATTCGGCCTAAACCGATACTCTTGCAGCACGACGACTGCTCGGTAGCTTAGCCATATTCGATGAGACTCCTCGCTTCGGGCGCGCGAGTACCGTCGCGGCATCGAAGGAGACCAAGAACTTCAGGTGCTCGACGAATGAACCGCGTCCTCGACCAGTCGGCATGCTGGCCAATTCAATCAAGACCATCGCCAAACCGTCGTCCGACGATCTCCGGCCGAGACATCGGATCAACGTCCGCCCCATCGACCACAGCATGCCTGATCCAGATTGGAGCCGCTCCGCTCTGCACGACCACACCCGATGGAAGGACACGCAAAATGCGGCCGGGCACGCGAGGATGGTCTCGGAACAAGAAGCGATCGTATCGCTGAGCCCGAAGTATCCTCCACTTCTCGGACCCGAGATAGGTAAAGGCGCCTGGGTACGGCGGAACCTGCGCGCGGACAAAGTCGCAGATTTGACGATCGGTCATGGTAAAGTCGATCAGTCCGTCTGCCTCCGTCCTCTTTGGATAGTGGGACAAGAAACGCCGATCCTGGGACCGTCCACCTTCCCCCGCCACCAACTTTCGAATCGCCGCCAAGAACAAGTCGGCCCCGACGTCCATCACTTTTTCATAGAGCGTCTTGACGTCGTCATGCGCTGTGATCTCGACGACCTGGGTAGCCATAATGTCCCCATCGTCGGCATTGGAGGTCAAGCGGAATACGAAGACCTCAATATCCGATTGCCCGTGTATGATGTTCCAGACCAGCGGCGCCCTTCCCAATCCAAGCGGAGGATGACCTGCATGTATCCCTAGCGCCCCCAACCGGGCTAGCGAGAAAACTTCGGAAGGAATCAGTCGATTCCACCCGTTCACGACGAGGAGGTCAAAGTCAATCGCTGCTACATCCGCGACTTCGATCTTGTATTCACGCAGTTGAATACATCTCAATCCGCGCTCTGAGCACCAGGGCGACACATCAACGTATCCGGACACTGCGTATTTTGTACCCAGTTCCGGCGGAATGGTCACGACCGCAGCGACGTCAATGCCAGCGTTCGTCAACTGCGCGAGACCATGTAGGCCATTTTCGGCGCAGGTCACATAAAGAACCTTGGGCCCTTCAGAGGACATCTAGTTGCCCAATCCATGGAAGTAGGGACCCTTCAGAAGCAGGTCTTTTTCGAACCACCAATCTGGATGGACCAGTACTTGAAAGCGCGCGTGCTTATTGAGGTGCACCGTCGGATCTCCCTCTCGCCAAAAGCCGTTCGAGTCCGACAGATACTTCATATCCCCGAAGAAGCGCTTCTCAAGCGCGTAGTTCCTGAAACCCGCCTCAAGCGGATCTAAACTATCGTGGTAATTTCCGGTTTGGTGGACGACCTGGCTGATGTCGCGATGCTCGGAAGCTGAATGTATCTCAAGTCCCGTGATCGCTTCGAGCACGGCCTTCTCCTTGCGCAACAACGCAGCTGGAGACATGTCCAAGGCTCGTCCGATTGTCATAGCCTCAAAATGCAACCCAATTTCGTGCCCCAGCGCTCTCAAAGCATGGATGAGACGATACACATGCGGGGTGAAACAATTGTACTCGTGCGCATGAACTCTAAAGAAGTAAGTCGCCGTAATCCCGAGGTCTGCCTCGATCAAGGCAAGCTGACTTACTCCGTTGAGAGTATAGTCGACGTCATGCCGCATAATCAAAGTACGCGGGCTGCCGGCATCATATTTCTCGAACGATGTAACCTTGTAGTTGTTGTCGAGAGCGGCTTGCAGGAGCAACCGATAGTACTCAAACGTGAAGGGCTTTGGACTGGTGAGGTTAGACATTGAATTGACTTACCAACAGTAGAGGTTTCCTCAGATCAACGACAACGCCTTTTCGGGATGCTCGTAAAGCTCGATCATCCCGCGAGCGATTTTAGCGGGATCGTGCCATCGGCGGACGAATTCCTCCGACCGTTTCCCATACTCGATCAACAAGTCAGGCGCCTCAAGGATTCTCGAAAGATCACGCTCAAGATGACTTGGATCGAGCCTAAGAATAGGAAGTTGTTCCCACATCTGAGACGGCACGTACTCCCTGTCCTCTTCGCGGATGAAAGCTGCGACGGGCTTTCCCATGGCCATCAACTCGACAGCAAACCCCCCATACCAGCCGAACAGGATCTGGTCGATTGCAAGATCGGCACTCCTGTACAATTCCATGGCTTCCGCGTGCGGGAGTCCCTGCACCAAAATCAGCTCAAATTGATACCTGGAGGCGAGGCGATCCAGGGCCGCCATTATGAGATCAGTTCCTTTTGTCTTGGGATCGCTCGGCGCGTGCACAATCCTGACGCGACGCGATCCCGACGGCGGTCGACGCTCGACTCCATCCAAGTCAACGTTGGCGTAGGGTAGAAAGACTCCGTTCGGCACGTAATGCCCAAGTTCGGGATTCAGGTAAAAGACCCGGTCCATCAATGGCAGAAGGACTCTGCTCATCGCTGTGCGATCAAAGTCGTATTGTTTAACGCAGCTGTCGAAGGCGCCACAACGGTCAGGATGACACGGTGTCCAACTGTTTCTCTCGAACGATTGCCGGGCTAATCTGATGTCGCATCCTTGCAACGTCATGAACGTCCGTTTGCCGAGCCGCTTTGCCAGCCTTACGTCCCGCAGAAGCCGTTTGTCTTGGGCCGCGCTGCGGCCGAATGCCATGCCGTAGTCGTCCCAAAGAAAGAAATTGCGACCGAAGTAGTAGTGCAGGACATCGTATTTGAATGGAGCCGAAAGGCCGAAAGCGGAGCGTCTCAGCCTATCAACGATGGTCTTCCCCTGATAGGTCCCCACGGTTACGTCAGCCGGATAGCCGAGCCAAGTGCCGTAATTTACGGCGACATCGCTTTTTAGACCCAGCTTCCTCTCAGCTCTCGAAAGGGTCCAAGGCTGATTTCCTACGTTCACCGGCCCATGAAGAACGCGCATGTTAGCTGTCACGATGTAAATCCTGCAGAGACGTGACGGGAATATCCCGACGGATCAGGCAAACCGCCTTCATTGTTGGACGGCCCTTGAAGAAGAGATCGCTCACAGCTTGAGCCCAATGTGCTTTTGATAGGCTTCCAGCTGTAGTTCAACAATCCTCTTGGCCGAATGGTTGCGCTGGACCCACGAGCGCCCGGCGTCGCCGATCCGGCGCCCATCGCTTCGGTCTGAGATAATCGTCCGTAAGGCTTCAACTATCTCGTCCTCCGTTGAAGCCGAAAGGATAGGCGGCGCCTCCGAAAAGAATTCTTCCGCTGAACGGACGTCGATATTCGTGATGACACGTCGTCCAAGCGCCAGTGCTTCGAAGGTGACTCCTCCGAAGGAGGGAAGAACGAATTGATCCAATACGACGTGGCTCGACAAATATGTTCGCCAAAGCTGCGGCTTACGCATCGGAGAAAGCCACGTTACTTTGGCATCCAGATCCAGGCTGCGTATCAGTTCGCGGGACCTATCAAGGTCGCGTCCCCATTCGATCATGACCAGCCGCGATTGAGAATTCTCCCGCGAGATTGTTGAAAAGGCCCTGATCAGCCTGTCATTGCCCTTCACCAGACTCGGATCAGCGTCCCGCCAATCATGCCGCGCCGGATGAAAGAAGACCACGCAATCATCCGGAGGTCCAATCGAGTCGTTTGCGGCTTGGAACTCGGCAAGTTTCGTATCGTCGAACGCATGCGGAAGCGGTGTAATCCGATCTGGCGGCACGCCCAGCCGTCGCGCGGCAGGCACGCAATCGATGTTGGTGACGAAAACGTGGTCGGCTCCGAGAAACACGGTGGCGGTCAGCCGCCCGAGGCTATCGTCCTGAAACGGAAGTGCCCTCAACGTTCCATGCTCATATCCGAAGTAAGGGCGCCGGGCGAGCAGCGGCCAGGCACCATCGGTTGCGTAGGCCTGGACGACGTCAAACTGATCCAGCAGACCGATGAGCGGCGCGAGCCGCGCCCGATAGCTGGCAAAATCCGCAGCGCTCGGTGGCGAAGCCGGCGCGCTGCCTTGCCGCCACACAGCCGCCAGCCGCATCTGCTCCGGATCATCCTTTGCCAGCACGCGCCGCAGGAAGAGATCACGGGCCATCGCAGGCGACCTGCGAATCAGCCGCGCTATTTTCTGGCCAAGGCGGGTCGCCGGCGGCGGACGCCGTCTGCCCACTCACGGACTGCCGGGCGCGATCCAGCGAGCGTCGAATTTCGTCGGCAAGGTCCGACCGCCCGCCAACCTCGGCGGCAATCATTGAGCAACACAGCTTCAGAGGCCCAGAGGCAAACCATCTCGGCCGCTGGTAACCCCCGAGATCGACCTTGGTCCAGTCGGGAAAGAACGGATCTCCGAGGTCGCCCTCGAACGCCGCCTCCTCCCATTCAGGGCAGGCCATGATGTGGTAGTTCTCGTAGGCGATGACGTAGGCATCGATGCCGTGCTGACGCTGGATCCTCGCGTTGTTGAACGCGTTGTTCGCGATGTTGCCCAGGTGCAGCACGCGCAGAGCTCGCCCATACTCTTCCTGGAAACGCCGATGCCAATCGACGCCTTGCGGCTGTGGCCGTAGCGAAGACGTCACTGCGGTGGAGATGTCGACCGACGTCACCGGAATTGCCCTTGCGGTTCGATCATCAGGGGATCGTCCTCGCGAGCGCACCGAGACGTTCCGAAGCAGGCTGCTTCGCGATCTGGAATGGATGCTCCCAATTCCTCACGAGGGGAATTGCGTTGCGCCGGGCCTTTTCCTGCTCCTGCTGGGACCGAATGCGATCGATGACACCAGGGGGAAAGTTTGCAGTGTCCAGATAGAGCTGTCCAAGCCGCGCAGCGATCGCCGATACGCCGTGCCAGCGCTCGACATAGCGCCGGCCCTGCTCGCCGATCTTGCGAAGGCTGTCCCGGTTGCGGATGACCCACAGCAATGCCTGCTCGAGTTCATCCGGAGTTGCGTTGATGATCGGGCATTCCTCCGGCGCCTCGACCAGATCCGGACTTCTAACGAAGCTCAGGACCGGCTTGCCGAGCGCCATCGCTTCGAGCGCGGTGTAGCCGTAAGCGCCGCCGATGAACTGATCCGCCACGATGTCGGATTGCGCAAAAAGCTCGACCACCTGGCTGTTCGGCACACCTTGGATCTTGCAATATTCGATATCGTATCCCTGCTGTTTCAGCCGCTCGATCGTTCGCTCCAGGTATTTCGAGCCCTTGAAGTGCGTGTGGTTTGGTGCGTGCGCGATGCGAAGCGGACCGGATGGCGCGTTCGGGAGAACGGCACTCAACCGATCCAGGTCCAACGGCCAGTAGTTGATATGCTTTGCCGTTGGCATGTAGGTCAGCATGTCACCAAGCGAGACAAGCGCCGTCACCTTCTTGGCCACTTCGGAAATATAGCGCTGAGCCTCTGCGTCGTGACACGTACAATATTTCGGCGCTTCCGTGCAATCGACGCAGAAATTCCATTTGCCGAGCGCCAGGGTCGCCTGCCTGGTGCGAACATCGGCACCATACGCATAGATATAGACCCGCTTGCGTGCCCGTCGCAGCGCGGCAAGCTCCTCAAAATTGAGCTGCAACCGGTCCGTCGAATCGAGCAAGCCACGGTCGGCGAAGAAGTGAAACACGTCATATCGAAGCAAGGCCCACGCGAGCACCATGCGCTGGAATGCGGGTCCCAAACCATACCTGAATGCCAGACTGTACGGGCGATGGAGATCTAGATCGAAGCGTGACGTTATGACGTAGGTTACGTAGACGAGCGAGGTCGATCGAAAGCCAAGCGCCCGGTCGGCCCTCGCCTTGAGTTCCAGGGTCAAAATCGGAGTTGCGCCCCACAAGCTGCTAGGTCGTCCGCGCCGCAACCGCACGGCTCCAAATCCTGGAGCAATGCAGATCGCGAGCCTTAGAAAGCCGCGCGAAAGTGCGGTGGCGCAGTGCCCAACCAGGCTTAAAAGTCTTTGCGTGAGTACCAGCAGCTGGTAGCGGATTATTGCCGCCCGATCTGGCGATTTCGCGATCGACCACAATGTGAGCATCCGCCTTCGAACGCTCCGCGGCAACACCAACCGCGCGAGCGATCTCAGTCGATCGCTCATCGCATGGATCCGTAGGTCCGGGGCTTTCTTAGGCCGTCGTAGAGCGCAACGACCTTCTGCCACTCCGACTTTGCATCCAGCGTCGCGAGAGTCTTACGCGTGCTGGCGGCGAAGGTCGCTCGCAGGTGCTCGTCTTGTGTCAGGCGGTTGATCGATTCCGCGATGGAACGCGGATCGTACGGGTCGAACGTCAACCCGACCTCATTCTCAAGCACAAGACGCTTCGCTTCGGGATAATGCGCAACAAGGACGGGAAGATCGGCCGCCAAGTATTCGAAAATCTTGTTGGGGAGCGCAAAGGTGAAGTTGCGACACAAAGCCGGCAACGTCCAAATTCCCGCGTCCGCGCCGCGGGCGGCCGCAACAACATCCTTCGATGGAACGGGCGGAGCAAGCACAACCCTGTCCTCCACGCCAACGCGCCGCGCCAATGCCAAATAGTCGGGCCCGAACAGATCCAGGGAAGGACCTCGAATGACGAAGGTACAATCCGGAGCATAGGCGAGCGATTCAATGATTGGCTCGATCAGGCGAGTAGGACCGGTCCCTCCTTGCCACAGCAGCACGAAGGTCGATTCGGGCAATCCCAATTGCTGCTTCAGCGGCGGATACTCACGTGAGGGTGTCGCTGCAATATCGGGAATGTTACGAATCACGACCGGGCGGCGACCACCGAGTTCCGCCTTCATTGTGTCAGCAATTGAATCACACACGGTGATCGTAGCGGATGCTTCCGTAAGACAACGAACTTCCAACTCCTGAAGCGCCCGCTTCCAATCGGAAGGATACGGTGCCCAAGCAGACTGCTTTGTATTCCAATGAACATTTTCCGAGAACCATTCGTGGAAGTCTACCACGAGGTGAGCGCCTCGATACCTTGCGGCCGCCATTGCGGCGTACGCCGTGGAAAGATCATGCGCATGGAAGGCAAACGGCGTTCTTTTTACCGCTTCCAGGTAAAGCCGATCCGCAAGGTAACCCGGCTGCTCGTTCATGAACGTCGCCGCGGTCCAATCGACGTATTCGATATGAACGCACGGTCCCCAATCGATATTGAAGGATGCCCCTGCCCCCTCCGACGGCTCCGGACAGATCACCGTCACGTCGTACCCCGCGGCGCCAAGCGCACGAGCTTCTCTTTCAACCCTTGGGTCCACACGCAGATCGGAGACGACAAGCATCACCACTTCGCGACCTGAAGCAGATCGTCCAATCCGGCTGCTTCCAGACTTAGCGTCCCCCGCTGCAGTCATCATCGGGATTCGAGCTTGCGCCAACCGCGCGCGACGAATCCCAAGCCGGGTGATCAACGCATTCCAACGCCCGAAAAGGAAATAGAATATCGGCCGCAATGCGTGAAAAAGAGGAGGATAGTTCTTGATGAAAGATGAGATCTGCTTGAGCATCGTTCTACGGCAACTCTACGAAACCAGCGTCGACGTGGCAGGAGACATCATTACCACTGCCCGACCAGCAAATTGCTATACGCCTTGCACTGAAGAGCAACAATTCTTTCCGCGGAATGGAAAGTCGACATCCACTGAGAAGCAGCTTGGCCCCGGCCTCGGGTATCAAGAGGATCCTGGATGACTTCCCGCATTCGCGCTGCGCATTCAGCGACGTTACTAGCCGCGAGCAAGGGCGGCTCTTCACCGAAAAACAAGGCCGTCTGCTGCTTGTCGATCGCCGAAATCAATCGAACTCCCAACGCCATTGTCTCAAACCCAACGCCGCCGAGCGCTGGAACATTGAATTGGTCGACCACCGCATGCGATCCGCAATAGCGCTGCCACAGCTCCCCTTTCGACATCGTCGGGGTCCATTCAACCAGCTCGGAGAGGCCTAACTCCTCGATCAAATTCTTGCTGTCTGCGACCTCTTGGCCCCATTCGACGAATACGAGCCGGAAGTTCCCCGCCTCGCGCGCGACTTCAGCCGCGGCACGGATGATCACATCGTTGCCCTTCAGCCAGGATGAATTTCCCCGCTTCCAATGGTGACGCGAGGGACTGAAGAAAATAACCGGCCCGCCTGTCGGCGGATTCAACTCTGGGTGCGCCTCGCGAAACGCCTGCAACTTTTGATTATCAAACGCGTGCGGGAGGTAGAATACCCTATCCTTCTTTAATCCCAAGCGCTCGACCGAAGGCAGCACGTCCGAATTGGTTACGAACACTGCAGGCGCGCGCTGAAACGAGAACCGACAGATCAACCCGGTCAGATTGTTCTCGAACGGGATTTCGCGCAGCGTTCCGTGCTCGTAGCAGCAGAAATTCTTGACGCCATTGATCATGGGTATCAGCCCGTCAATGGCATATCCCTGAATGATGTCATAGTGCGGGAGGATAACCTCGAAGGCCCTTGGATGCTCGGTCACATACTCCTCGCGATACCTGAGGGATTGACCATCGAGCTCGGCAGGGTCCTTCCTAATTTCATCCAGCAACGTCTCAATTTCCTTTGCTCGCGTTACCGGTTCGGACATCGATCGCGCCACGCAGCCCGGCTTCGAGACCGGAATACGCTTGAGCGTTGCCTGCTCCAGGAGCGCCACGAGCGTCAGGAAGCGGTGAATCAGCGAGCGGACAAGCGACGACGACGCCTCTTGCATCCCACGAGCGCGCAGCTGGCGAACATCTTCCCGCAACGTGCTGAGTGCGGCGCGAGCCTCGACATCAGCTTCAGGACCTCGGCGGGCAATTACCAACCATGCAGCTGCCGAGATTCGGTCCAACCAAGCCTCGAAGCGACTTGCTTGGCATTCACGTCCGATCAGGCCATTTGCCACGAACGTTCCAAGCCAGATTCTGTACAGGCTCACGGGCCGAAGCAGGAAGTTCAGACGCCGGGGGACATTTTTAGCGGGGGGCCCTACATTCTCGCCGGAACGAGCATCCTGAAGAGCTGCCAGCTCCAGTTCCAACCACTTCAAATATGCCGTCGTTCTCCACCCCGCGTTCCGGGCGAAAAGGTATTGAATGCAAAGCGCGGATGGGCCCTGAACAAACCAACGAGGCCGCTTCCATCCTTTCAGGCTTGTTGCCCACCAATCGGGCTTGAAGGGATCCTTCCCAAGCGCCGAGGAGCCCTCCTCTAGTGCACCATCTTCCCACTCGGGACACCCCATGATGTGGTAGTAGTTGTAACACAACACGTCCGCTTCGATGCCGCACTTCCGCTGAATGCGGGCGTTATTGTAGGCATTGTTGGCTATGTTGCCGATGTGAAGAACGCGAAGCGGCCGGCCCATTCTTCGCTGAAAGTCGTCGATCAGACGCAATGCGCCTGCGTTTTCCGCCTCAATCGCCCGTGTTGAGTCGATTTGATTCAGATGACTCTCGGGGCCGATTTCGGCGTAGGGAATTGACACTGGTTTAGGCGTCCCGCGCACTGGTAACGAGTCTGCAAGACCCGTTCGAATTTTCGAGCAGGGATCGCTTTGACGGCATCACGAACTCAGCGACTTCGTGCGTTCGGCGATTGTTGCTTTCAGCGGCTTTGGCAAATCTGCGGTCTCCCCATATAGATCAGCCAAATGCCTGCCAAGCGCCTCTACCGAGTAGTTCTTCCGGACATAATCAGGGCCGGCGGCTCCGAGTTTTGAAAGCCGTGTGCGGTCCGCGATCAGCTGACGCAAGGTTTCCTTAATCGTATCTGGATTTGCTTCGATGACCGGGCAGCCTTCGCGATCGGCGACCGCTACTCCATCGTGCAGATAGCAGACGACGGGACAGCCCGATGCCATTGCTTCAACTGCAGTCAAGCCGAAGGATCCGCTTATGAGCTGGTCGACAAGAACATCGATCTTCTGCATCGCCTCCAGTATTTCATGGTGCGGCTTTCCGCTCAGTTGCAAGAGCTCGACTGCATGACCTTCAGCCTGCAGGGAATGGATTGCGCCCTCTAGATATTTTGTCCCCTTGAAATAGCCGTGGTTCGGAAAGTGCCCCACAATCAGATTTCCATCCCCTTGAGACCAGGATCGTCGGGGAGAGAATTTATTAACGTCGACCGTCAGATACGGCACATTTCGAGCGCCAGGGATAAGCCTCATGGCTAGCCCGTGCGCAACCACGGCAGTCGAGTACTCTCTGATGACCTGCAGCATGGCGGCGCCGCCGGCATCGTCGCAGACACAATAGACACCCGGTTCAGGGCACTCGGTGCAGAAGTTCCATTTTCCAAGTGCCAGATTCTTCTCACGCGTCCGGTGGTCGGCACCGTATGCGTAGGTATAGAGCCGCTTGCCGGCTTGGCGATATATTTCCATCTCGCGCACCGCAATTCCAAAGCGAGGACTGCCATAGCCGCCGGCCGGTTCGATGATGCCGCGGTCGTTGTAGAGATGAAAGAAATCGAAGTTGGCAATGGCCCAGATCAGCACGAGCCATCGAAACCGGTACAAGTCCTCGCCACGCTCAGCTATGACGCGCTCCTGAAGTTCCGATAATACGAAATCAAAATTCGAGGAAGTGTGGTACGTGGTGAACACGAGCGAGTAGGCGTTCGCGCCCAAGGCGCGGTCGGCAGCAACGCACTCGCGCAGATTGACGATCGGCGTAACACCCCAAAGCGAGTTCAACTCGCCTCTCAACAATCGATCCTCAGCTATCACGCGACAATCGGCCACGAGCGCACTCCAAAATTCTTGCGCTTCAGATGATTGATCGGGATTTAGAAATGGTCGCAGCGCATCCAGCAAGGCGGCAAGGAGCGCATAGTTGCAATCGGCAACAACCCGATTCACGTTTTCAAAGATCGCCTGATCTATACGCCCTCTCCGTTGTGCAGGAGAAAGCGCAGAAACAACTGCGCCAAAATCATGGTTCTTTCGTGCGAACTGCGACAGATTGGGAAAACGCGTCCCCTCAAATAGGCAGTAAGTCAACCGAAATAGCTTCGAGAACACCGATGCGGCTCCGCGCGTGCCTCAGGCGCAAGCCCGATTGATGCAATCAACCACTCGGAGCTGATCCTCTTCCGTCATGTTCGGATAGATAGGCAACGTAATCGTCGTGTCCTCCGCGAGTGCCGCGTTCGGAAACTGCTCGGGCCGCAGACCATATTTGTTCTTGTAATAGCCGAGCCGGTGCACTGCATGCGTGCCCGGCCGGGTTTGAATTCCCGCCGCAGCCAGCGTCGCCATCACCGCGTTGCGGCGCGCGCGGTCTCCGTCAACGAAACGAATGACGTAGGACTGAAACGCGTGCCCGTCGACGTCCCCGCCGAGCGGCCGCACGATCGAATTGTTTCCTGCCAGCAGCTCGGAATAGCGATGCCCGAGACGTCTGCGTTCCGACAGCAGCCGGTCAAGCTTGCCCATTTGCGCCACGCCGACGGCTGCCTGGATGTCGGACAGGCGCAAGTTGAAGCCGAGATTGTCGAACGTCGCCATCGTCCATGGGCCGTGAGGCTCGATCGACGCGTCCGGAGCGCCGGTGGAGCCGTGGTTGCGTTGCGATCGCACGCGTTCCGCAAGATCATCGCGGTTGGTGGTTACGGCACCGCCCTCTCCCGTCGTGACCGCCTTGCGCGGGTGGAATGAAAAGCAACCGATGTCGCCGATCGCGCCAACCGGCCGGCCCTTGTAGGTCGTACCGATTGCGCACGCAGCGTCCTCGATCACTGCGATGCCGCGAGGTTCCGCAATCGCCTTGATCTCATCCATCGGGGCGGCGAGACCGAACAGGTGGACCGCAACGATCGCCTTCGTGCGCGGTGTGATCGCCGCCTCCAGCCGCTCCGGATCGATATTGAAGGTCGACAGATCGATGTCGACGAAGACCGGCTTTGCGCCGACATATTCGGCGGAGTGCGCGCTTGTCACCCAGGTGAAGGCCGGGACCATCACCTCGTCGCCCGGCCCAAGTTTCAGGGCCAGGGTCGCCAAATGCAGCGCGGCGGTGCAGGACGTGCACGCAAGGGCATGCCTAACGCCATGTTTCTCGGCAATCAGCCGCTCGAACCGCTCCGTGAACGGTCCCTGCGTCACCCATTTCGAGTCGAGGCATTCCCGCAGCAACGCAATTTCAGCTTCGTCGAAACTCGGTTCTGTGATGTTCATTTGATCGATACTCTCAATGCCGGGGCCCCACACACTTCCGTCGCGAACGAACTGCTTCGAAACCCGACCGCGAAGTTGCAGGACCGTCCTTGACGCGCCTTAAGCCGAGTAGATTTCCACGCCGTAAGGCGCCAGCTTCGCTTTCACCTGATCGAAGTAGACCGGGCTGATCGCCAGCGCCACGTGACGAATTCCCAATTCCTTGATCTTGTCGAGGCCGCCCACCGAACGTCCGTGCAGACCGCTCCCCCACGTGGATCGATTTTCGTCGAGATAGGCCGCGATCTTCGCAACGTCGAAGCCGAGGTAGAACGGCGCAAACAAACCCGACGACCCCAGGCCAAAGATGGCAAAGGGCTCCCCGGCGGCATCGGCTGCCTTGCGGCACCGGTCGATCGCGTCCATCGCGTTCTTGGCCACCATCGCGTTCTGATCGACGATGCGCTGATTGAGCTCCACGACATTCGCCGCTTGCGGCTTCGGACCATCAACCTTCCTCAGCAGAATAAAGATAGGCACTCCCGCTTCCTTGGAAGCCACCACCTCGAATCCTGCGGCGTGAGCCAGCGATTCCAATGAATGCAGGGTCAGCTTCGACAGGTGATCCGCGCAAAACAGGTCGTTCGGATTCTTCGCGAAATTGGGAACGCGAATGTAGAAGAGGCCCGACGTCTTGAGCCGCTGATGCGCCCATTTCAACATGTCGAGCGGGTTGTCGACGTGCTCGAGCACGCCCAGCGCCACGATCAGATCGAAGCTGCCCGCCTCGGCCTCGAACTCCTTGTAGTCGCAGCGGCTAAGCCGGGCGGAAGGAAACTTCTTCTGCAGGACATCGAATGCCGAGCTCGGCTCGAAGGCCGCCGCACGCCAGTCGCGGGATTCCTCGAGAAAATGTGCGAGAAAATCGCCCTTTCCCGCACCGATCTCGAGAATGGATCCATCAGCCGGCAGACCGGTCATCTCCCTCAGAATCTGGTGCGTGCGCTCCGCCTGGGAGATGGGCGCCGGACCCGAGAAGCTCTGAATTGCCGCGTCCTGGCTCTTCATCATCAGGCTGTAGCTTTCCTTATAGAAGGCTTCGCTCCATCCCCTGGTCCCGCCGGCATTGAATATCAGGCCGCAATCCGAACAAAGCCGATTGCCCAACGACGCGTCACGCAGGACCATCATATCCGAGGTGATGCATGTCCCTGAAAACGAAGGATAGATGTCATGCAGACGATCGGACTCGCACACCGGGCACTGTTTTTTCATCGTGGTCGCTCTCTGTTGGTCGTGGAACGTCGCTTCCTAGCCGACTAGATGCTCTTCCAAGCCGCGCAAGATCATCATTTCCTTGTATGGAAACCGCTCCGGGATCGTTTCCCCGAAAACATCGCGTCGAATGAGAACGTCGGGCTCATTGTATCCGGCCATTGCCCTCAACGAGGTCGTTCCCGAAAAGCGCGGGTTGATCTCAAATGGAATGACGACACCGTCCGCAACGCGGCACTGCACGTTCACCGGCGCCTTCGGCGACAGCGACTCGGCGATCTTCTCGCACGCGCTTCGAACCGACGGCCAGTTGGCAACGTGCCCTTGCGAGATGCCCGTCGACACAACGAGCCTCGCGCCGAATTCGGACCGCCCCGTCCGGTTTGGAACCTGCGCGCGGATCGTCAACGCGTTGTTGATGACACGCTTGATAGCAATCGAATTGATCAGGACGCCATCCGCTCCGAAAAGCACGCCAACGGTGTACTCGTCTTCAGAACTGCCGATGTATTCCTGGATCGTGAACGATGGACAAATTCCGAGGAGATAGCGCGAGAAAGTCAGCAGTTCCTCGGTCGACTGAACGATGAACACGTTGGCCGATCCGCCACCCCCTACTGCAGGCTTCAGGATGGCCGGCAAGACTGACCAATCATCAAGATCGGACAGATCGCGGACTTCCCTGAACTTCGGCGTCGGGAAGCCGCACGACGCCAGATGCGCCATGGTTTTCGTCTTGTCCTGGCAGATATCCAGAACCGACGGCGGGTTGACAGGAACGTAAAAGCCATCCGCCTCGAGCGCAGCTCTGGATCGGCTCATCACAGCCATCTCGGGCTCCGACCCATGAAAGATGGCGACGCACTTCTCTGATTGGGCGAGAGACCTGAGTTCATCCAGGTAAGCGGGATCAGTCGCCCGCGGCAACCTCACGAATTTATCGACCAGGTGCCGGTTCGCGCAGGCATCGGACATGTCGGTGCCAACGATGTCGTATTCGAGCTCTCCCAGCCGAAGAGCCTTGAGGATTTGCTCGCCATGCCCGCCTCCGCCAATCCCGGTCAGCAGCACCTTGACCCGCCTACGCTTCACGATCGTTCCTCACTTCGTAGTTTGAGCATCGTTCCAGCAGGGATGTTACAGTGGGCGAAAGCGAATGGCGCGAAAGGATTCGGCGGCAACAGCCCGAGATATCGAACCTGATGATCGTCGCTGAACGTTCGCCAAGATCGTAAATGCAGACCGCGCCACGGAGGTCGTCACCTCGCGGGAGGCCACAACTCCCCACGTTGACAAGCAGCTTTCCGCCGTGCTCGCGCACGAACGGATGATGGGTGTGGCCCATGAAAACGATATCGGCGTTCACAGTAGAGAGATCGGCCAAGCTGCTGTCCGGATAGACATATCCCGCGAGCGGATCCTTTGGACTGCCATGGACGAACAGCATCGTTCCGTGCTCGCCGTTCAGGCGCAGTTGCGACGGCCACTCGCTGATGAACTCTCGCTCATCGTGGCTAAGCGCCGCGAATGTTTCCCGGTGACGATAAACGAGATCCTTCGCGTCACTCGCGCTCTGTCGCAGCAGCATGTCGTCGTGATTTCCGCGAACGGAGCGAATGCTGCTGCCCATCAGTGCGCTGACGACGCCCTTGTCCGGGATATATCCAACGGCGTCGCCCAGAAAGTAGATCTCGTCGGCGCGCGCGTCCGTCAGGATCTGGAGCGCCAGCTCGAAAGCTTCCACGTTACCGTGGGCATCAGACAGGATACCGATACGCATGCCGAGATGATCAGTCGTTTCCAATCTCAGGACCAGGGAAACGCGAAGCGTTTACGCACGGCGGAGCCGCTTTGAGTTGGCCTTCGCTCGAACCACTCGAAACATTCGCTCATCGTCCACGGAATAAACCCGTCCTCAACGACCTTGCGAACTGCCTGGTGCATCCCCCGAGTCTTATCGATATTCTCGGGATGCAGATTGACAACGATCACACCGGGAACGCCATCGGTGCGAATCCGATCAGCCAGCTCGAGGATACAGTTACCCGACTGATGATCATCCCAACCATGCACGAATACGATCCCGTCACCGATCGCAGTCAGGACGCTCCAATGTTCAGTCAGCTTGTCATCCAGCAAGAGCTTGGCCGGCAACAGCGAACCATTGAGGACGCAACCGTCGAGCCCCGGCAAATTGGAGCTGCCCTTCACGCCATGAGCATTCCAGGCCGTCGCATGTCCCCAATAGCCATCGTTCAGAAAGCCATGATTTCGAACGGTGCGCGCACCCTCTCCGGTCAATTGCTCGAACCACTTTGCCTGTTCGGCGAACAGATTGGCGTATTGATCGGGATGCTCGAGCGCATCGGGATGAAGGCCCAGTTCGACCTTCCTGCTCGACTTAAGCTGCTTGAGCGTGCTCGCGGTGTGCTTCGTGAGGGGGTGAAGATAGTACGTGACCGGTGTCGATCCGAGCGCCTCGCGCTGCTGGGCATAGCGGCTTAGTGCCGCCTGGTCATCATCGCCGGTCACGACAATGGCGCCCGCCGCCCCGTTCGGCAGCATCGGCAACCTGTTCACCTTGCAATGGCGCGCCAATGCATCGGCCAAAGCCTCGCACCACCAGTCGGCGGGCCGCTCACGCAAGCTTTCCCCCGCAAGCTGGCCTTCGAACAGATAGTTCGGCCGCTCGCCGGCGAAACCCCACATCGCCTCCGTGGGACGCTTCGCGGCCGCCACTGGGTCGCCCTGACGATAGCGAACAAGATCGGAAACGAAATCGGTTCCGATGAACATGATCGGGCCGCCTGCAGCGGTGTTCAAGCAGAGCCAGGCAGCGCGTCCCTCATCGTCGGATACGATTGGAACGCCGTCCGGGGCGGCAAAGCGCATGTAGGAATGCAGCGTCCGCAGCCGCTTCCACGGCTTCGCCCCTGCCATCTCCGCCCGCAGCACTTGAGCGGAGCCGATGGTTCTTGCCTCCGCCACAACAGCAAATGCCTCAGCGAACTCGACCGCCGGCAGCACTGCCGCGACCGCGCGGCCGTTGGCGAGGACCTCGCGTGCCATACCCACATCCGTCCCCTGAGGACGATACAGCACGACGGGCGCGCCGTCGGACGATGCCGAGGCCTGCGGAAACCCAAACACCCGGAGAAGGTGCGCGACGAATTCGCTGCCGGTTTGCGCAGTCTGGGACGCCGGCGCTGCGCGGTGCCCGATGCACTCGAGATTGTCCCGTATCGTGGGAAGCTCTCGGATGTACTTTTCGGGATGCCGAAACATACTGCCCTGGATGATGGATCTGGCCTTGGATCCGAACTTGGTCTTGAAATACGATACTTTGGAAATCGGCCAGTCCCTCGGCACTTCAGGAAACCATGGGCCCAAGCGGTAGGCCTGGAAGCCGGCGCGCTTCGCCCACAGCATCGCACTCCAATGGAGAAAGTCGTTCGGTCTGAAGTTCAATTCGTCGGGTCGCGAAACTCCGGCCATGAAATGCACGGCACCCTTGTCGCTCAACAAGAGCAGGCCTGCCAGGCGGGTCCCTTGGGCCCGCGCAAACATCAAATGCGCGCGGCCCTGCGAAAAGAAACGTTCTAGCACGGCTTCATAATAGTCTGCGGACGGCAGCACCTCACCCGTCCTTGCCGCCGATTCCCTTGCTATTTCCAGGTAGCTGCCCAGCGCCGAGCGATCCGTCGCAAGCTCAAACTCGAGGCCCGCCTTGATCGCCTTCCGAACCGCCCGGCGGCACCCGTCATCCAAATTCGCGAACAGGTCTTCCTCCGACGGATCAAGGTCGATCAACTGATCGGCATTGACGGTCGAAAGGCCCGGAAAGGGCGTCATTCCATGCGGACCGAAGGCGATCCCGAGGTGGAATCCAAAGTCCCTCACCCAGAAGGGAATTTCCTCGCGCGAGGCCGAGCGATTTGCCGGCGCGAGATTGTGGCTATTCAGCTGGATCCGATCGACGTCGTACAATTCAGCAAGCGCAAAAATCTGCTTCATGGCCGCCGAGCGGACAGCCCGCATTGTGCTTCGATTAATCCCGTCACGAATTGCCAGGCCAGTATGGCGATGAATGCCCGAATGCAGCAGTCGCTCACCGAATACGCCGCCCTCGTTCAAATACAGCGGCTGGATTCCGACAACGTCGCCGTTTTCAACGAGCCCAAACGACAGGTTGGCATCCGCGAAGAACCGCTCTTCGATCCCAACCCATGCCGCGTCGTGGGTGAGCCACGCCTCAGGCGAGGACGCCGCTAACGGGTCCCAGCGATCGGGCCCAAGCTCGTGAAATCCGACGATTTTCATTTCGCGATGAATATGGCGTTGAAGCGCGTGCCGACATACGGGTTGCGGGCGTGAATGTCGGTAATCTGAGTTTCAATCCGAAGGCGCCGCCCGAGCTGAATGAAGTCGTCCTTGGAGAAATAGTGCGACACGATCTCCGGCTTGATCTCGCGCACGGCGTTTTTGGTGCCCAATCCCAGATAGCGCGAGAATTTCGACAGCGAACCCGCTTTCTCGGCCTTAACCAGGGTTTCGATGGGCGGACGGCTTAACTGGGCCCCGAACCCGGCTGCCAGCCGGGTTGCGATTTCCTGAGTTCGCTCAATTTCACTTCGGTCCGGGACAGAGCCAATAAGCACGCGGCCGCCGCTTTGCACGGTGCGCAGCATGTCCCGAATGATCTTCTCACCCGTCTCGAACGTCGGAAAATTGGAGAACACGTCGTAGCAAAAGGCGGCATCGAACTCGCCGTTGCCGAATTCCAACTTCTGCCCGTCCCCCTTGCGGAACTCGGCATTACCGAGCTTCAGCCGCTGCGCGACCCGCAACGGCGCCTCCGCAAGATCGATCCCGGTGTACTTCCGCACGTTCGGCGCAACGAGAGACGCCAGCAGGCCAGCCGCACATCCGACTTCCAGCACTGCGGAGTTCTGATCAATTCGCATCAGATCCAGGAGGTGCGACTTGAGATCATCGAGCAGGGTCTGGTCGGTCCAGAGAAACGGATTTCTGCCGGCGACATAACAAAGGTCGTCCAGCGTCGGCTCCTCGGATATCTGTCGGGCGCGAAGCTCGAAGAAAGCCTCGAGGCTTTCCTGCCAATCACGATCTGCCATTTGCGCTATCCGATGCTCTCTATCCGGCACGTGAACTTCGGATCATAGAGGTAGCTAAAGTGCCACAACGAATTCCGCGACACCGAGAACTGAGCCGCCTTTTCCACATAGTGCACGATGGCTTCCGAACCCTTCGGCAGCATGTGCCGGCACAGAGCGGCAGAAACGTAGTATTGCCCTTCGCCAAGAGCGAGCTCGGGCACCTCGTAGATCACGCTTCCGCGCTCCGGCAGACCATCCTCCCCATCGAGAAACAGGCCACCGTCGTACCCCTCAATTCCGGCAACCGCCTGGAGGCGTGCGGTATCGATCCGCAAACTGGCGTAAATCTGCTTGTGCTCCGTGAAACCCGACCATGACACCCGGATTCGAAGCGGCTGCCCGTTCTTGACCACGCCGATCGGCTTGCCGTCGACGTCAAGCACCTCGACGGCAGTGATCTGCAGGGTACCGCCACCAAGCTCATACTTGCCGGTTTCAGCCGTGCTCTCGACTGCCTGGCTGAGCTTCTTGGTTTCCCTGAGATTGCGCGCTTCCTCGATATCCCAGACACTCTGCTCATACGCCTTGCTGACGCGCTGGGCATTCCCATGCATCAGCACCCGCCCCTTGTCGATCCAGATTGCCTCGTCGCACAGCTCGCTGATCAACCCGCTCGAGTGCGAGACGAACAGCACGGTGGCGCCGCTCTCGCAGATATGACGAACCCGCTTCATGCACTTGTTGACGAAAGCGGTGTCGCCCGCTGCGAGCGCTTCATCGACGATGAAGAGCTCGGGATCGACGCTGATGGCCGTGGCGAAGGTGAGCCGCGCCTGCATGCCGCTCGAGTAGGTCCGGAACGGCTGATCGATCACATCTTCAAGTTCGCTGAAATCGATGATCCAGGGAACCTTCGCTTCAATCTCCGCTCGCGACATTCCAAGGCACATGCCGCCGAGGACGATGTTGTCGCGCCCCGACACATCCGGATGAAAGCCGGTGCCCAATTCCAGGATCGCGGACAGCTTTCCGGCCACTTCGACCCGCCCGGTTGTGGCATCGAGCAGGCCGGCGATGATCTTCAGGAGGGTACTTTTTCCCGCGCCGTTCGGCCCGATGATGCCGACCACGCGCCCGCGCAGCACCTCGAAGGAGACATTCTGGATCGCCCAATGCTCATGGTGCCGAGGCCTTCCGGTGATGATCTCCTTCAGGAAATCCAACGGCTGCTGATAGAGCCGATAGGCCTTGCCCAGATCGGTGACCCGAATCGCGCATTGCGGCTCCAATGACCCGGCAAGCGGGATCAGTACGCCGGCTTCCAGATTGTCAGAGAGCGTTGCCATAGTACGGTTTCAGCTTTTCAAAGATGCGGTATCCGAGCCCCAGACTTAGCAGCGCGAACACGATGGTCACCGCCCAGGCATAGGGATGTCTGAACGAACCGAAAAAGAGAACGTCCTGATACACCCAGACTACGTAACTGAAAGGGTTCGAGTAGATCAATGGACGGAGTGCACGAGGCATCCAATCGGGGAGGTACACCGTTGGCATCAGATACATCGCAATCGAGGTGAAGACCGTGACGATCTCGCGCAGGTCGCGGAAGAACGGAGTGATTGCAGAGAGGGCGAAGCTCAATCCGATTGCCAGAATTGCATGGATGGCAAATACGACGGGCAACAGCAGCAGCATCCAGCTGAGGCCCCCCACATGCGCCTTATAAAGAATGACGAGCCCGAGGGCCGGCAGATGAGGGATCGTCGCGGCAATGGTTGCCGCGATCGGAAGCAACTCGATCGGAAACACAACCTGCTTGACGAGATTTGCACTTCCGATCAGCGCTCCGGGCCCGCGCACCAGCGCAGCCTGAAGCATCAGCCACGGAACCAGGCTTGCGAGGATGTAGGCAGAGTAGTCGCCGGGAAAATCCGCTGTGATCGACAGCTTGTTACCCAGCACGAATCCGAAGATGAGCAGGTAAACTCCAACGACGACGAGCGGATGGATAAAGACCCACAAGGCGCCGAATCCGTGCCGTGCATGCGCAGCACTCAGGTCACGGTCGACCATCTCGCGCAGAAGCTCGCGATATCGCAGAATCTGATTGATCGTGATCCATAGCGCCTGAGAGTTGCGATATGGCGACAAGCCGACCCGCACCCACCGTGCTGCCGGGAAGAGACCGTTCATCTTCAGCGCGCTCCCATTCGTGCGTGCCTAAAAGCTGCTTTCCATGATCTGCTCGAGATTGAGCAAGGACCAGATCAGCAGCCGCCTGTTTTGCCGGCCTTCCAGATGTTCGTCGACCAGTGAGCGAACGGTCTTCCGGTCCACTAGGTCGTAGATCCGAGCCGTGTTGCTGAAGAGCCTACGTTTGACGTACTCGATGCTCTCACCCTTGAACCAGCTGGCATCCGGCGCCGAGAAGCCCTGCTTCTCGCGCGCCGCCACTTCGTCGGGAATATGCCGGCTCATCATCTTCCGCAGAATCAGCTTGCCGTCCCTGGTGCGCTCGTAATAGCGCTGCGCCTTTCCGCCGGGCTCGTTTTCGTTGAGGCTGATGACCTCGGTCAGATTGCCAAGCTTCATCTTGGCGGGCAGCTTCATCGCGAAATCGACGAGATCATTGTCGAGGAACGGCACCCTGCTCTCGAGCCCATGCGCCATGGCCAGCTTGTCCTCGACGACAAGGAGCCCGTTCAGGAACGTCTTGGCCTCGAAGTAGAGCGAGTGATTGACGTAATCCTCCGGCCGCCGCAGCTCCGAGGCGTGCTCCTTGAACACGCCCCTGAAGATATCGATCGGCGAGGTCTGCTTGGCCTCATCCCATACCGGTCCGAGCAGGCTCGGCATCGTTCCGCTCGGAACCATGCGCTGCCAGAATCCAAAGTACTTTTCGATATAGTGATCGAAATCATCGTTCACGACAGCGCGGTAATAACGCCAAGGGTAGCCGGCGAAGAGCTCGTCTCCCCCGGTCCCGGTCAGCACCACCTTGCCGAATTTGGATGCGAGTTTCGCGGCGTAGAAGTTGGGGTAGGACTGCCCAACGCGCGGCTCCTCCAGATGCCATGCAAGCCGGGGCAGCGCGCGCTCCATGTCGCCGGCCTTCAGGACCATTTCGTAGTGTTCGGTCTTGAACAGATAGGACATGTATTCGGCCTTCGTCCGCTCGTCATAACCGAGTTCGACGCCTGAGGCCGAGTTGAGATCGAAGCCGACAGTAAACGTCCTCATGAACGGCAGCTGGCTCGATGCGAGCGCGGTAATGGAGCCGGAATCCATCCCGCCGGAAAGATAGCACCCGACCTCGACGTCGCTCACGAGTTGGCGGTTGACCGCCTGCCTGAACAGGCGATCGAGCTCGTCGAGCGCCTCGTTCTCATCGACCGCGTACTCGGGCTCCTCGAAATGAAAATCCCAGTACTGCACCGGCTCGGCGACCTTGCCTCCCTGCGAAATCTGCAGATAGCAGCCGGCCGGCAATAACTTCACGCCGGCAAACAGTGTCCGCTCCGCGAAGAAGTTCTGGAAGCTGAGATACTCCGAGAGGCCTCTGATATCGACGCGCGCCTTGTACTCGGGAAATGCCCGAAACGCCTTGTGCTCGGAGGCGAAGACGAAGGTCTGACCAAGTTCGGCGTAGTACAGCGGCTTCACGCCGAAGCGGTCGCGAGCCAAGGTGAGCTTCCGCTCGTGATTGTCCCAGATCGCAAAAGCGAACATGCCGTTGAACTTGAGAAGCGCATCAAGCCCCCACTCGGCGAAGGCGTGCAGCAACACCTCGCTGTCGCCGGAGGAATTGAAGACGTGCCCCCTTGCCGAAAGCTCGACCTTCAACTCCTTGAAGTTGTAGATCTCCCCATTGTAGGTCAGCACAAATCGGCCGTCGCGCATCTCCATCGGCTGCCGCGCGGCGTCGGTCAGATCGATGATCGACAGCCGGCGATGACCGAGCCCGACGGGACCGTTGCAGTAGTGGCCCTCGCCGTCCGGCCCGCGATGAGCAATGATATCGGTCATTGCCGTCAACGTGGTGATTGAAGCGGGCCGCCCGTCGCGGTGCAGAATTCCGGCTATGCCGCACATGTGATTCTGGCCGATCTATTCAATGATCCCGGATGCGATCTCAGATCTGCGCCTTGGCACGACGCTGATCGACCTGATCGATATGGCTCTTGCGCCAGTCGATCAGCCGCCGCAGTCCGTCATCCAGGTCGATCGCGGCGGTGAAGCCGATTTCCTCCTGCGCCCGCTTCGGCGATCCGATGCGATTGCGCACGAGCGTGGCCTGACTCCGCGGCGCATAGTTGATCGGCTGGTTGGAGCCGGTGAGATTCAGGAGCTTCTCGGCGATCTGCTTCAGCGAGGTCCGCTGTCCGGTGCCGACATTGTAGAAGCGGTCGGTCGCACTCGCGCCCATGGCGCAGAGATTGGCTCGCGCGCAATCTTCCACCGCGACGAAATCGAAGGCTTCCGATCCGTCGCCGAGGATCGTTGGCCCCTCTCCCTTGTCGATGGCATCGAGCATCTTCATGATGACAGCGATGTAGGCGCCGCGATAGTCCTGACGCGGACCGTACACGTTCATGTAGCGAAGTCCGACATAGTCGAGGCCGTAACGGAAATGGTAGGCGCGCGCCATCGCTTCGCCGCAGATCTTGGTCGCCCCGTAGAAGTTCTTGTTATTGAACGGATGATCCTCCGTCATCGGCTCCTCGACGGCATCGCCGTACACCGACGCCGAGGACGACCAGACCAGCCGCTTGACGCCGTTGCGCACGCAGCCGTCGAGGACGTTGAACATTCCGTTGACGTTGACGTCAAAGGCGGTTCGCGGAAACTCGTGACACTGCAGCAGCCAGAGCGCAGCGAACTGGAAGACGCCGTCGGCTCCCTTCAGGGCAGCATCGAGGATATCGGTCTGTGTGATATCGCCGCCGGCCTCGAAAATCTTGACACGAGGGTCGCGCAACGCGCCGGCAAGGTTTTCATGCGTGCCGCGTACGAAGTTATCGTAGATGACGATCTCGCCGACATCGGTCTGCGTCAATTGATCGACCGCATGCGACCCGATCAGCCCGGCGCCGCCGATAACGACAACTTTCTTTCCGCGAATGTCCATTTTCTTCAATCCTCGATTTCCACCAGCGCTTCATTGTGAAGCTCGTAACGACGATGAGTACGCGGGCACACCAGGTCGCTGCCCAGCCGCTCGCCTGCCCTGCTCATCCAACCAATTCGTCGCGCCGGATTGCCCGCCATCAACGAAAATGCAGCAACATCCTTGGTGACAACCGTACCGGCTCCGATGAAGCAGTACTCGCCCAGCGAATGCCCGCAGACGATGGTCGCATTGGCGCCGATGCTGGCACCTCGTCCGATCGGCGTCTTGCGAAATTCGTCCTTCCGCGACACGCCGGCGCGCGGATTGTTGACGTTCGTGAAAACGCAACTCGGACCGCAGAACACGTCATCGGCGAGTTCGACGCCGTCATAGATCGAGATGTTGTTCTGGATCTTGCAGCCGTTTCCGATCCTGACGTTCGGACCGATCATCACGTTCTGGCCGATCGAGCAGTTCTCACCGATCACCGTGCGCGGCAGAATATGGCAGAAGTGCCAGATCTTGGTGCCGCGTCCAACCACTGCCCCGTCGTCGACATAACTCGATTGATGGATCAAGACACCGGGGAAGCGCGGATCCTCGCGCATCTCGCTCATCTGTGCATCGCCTTCTGGGCAAAGGCGTGAACGCCGTTGCTTCGGACGATCGGCGCATTGCGGAAGGTGGAGACGATATCGATCGAGGGGCGGACCTCGTCCAGCCTGAAGCCACGACCGGCGACGATCTCCTCATAGCTCCGCGTATGAAGATCAGTGAACCCTTCGGAAAACTCGACCTCCTCACCATCGACGGTGATCGAGCGGTAGGTCGTCTTCTTGCCCTTCACGCCGTCGGGCAGATCGTTGCGATCCAAAGACAGGAACCAGCTCACATCCGCCCGCTCGCATTCCAGCGAACCGGCCGCCCGCTCCGCCTCGCGCAGGTGCGCCTCGTTGCGGCTGGCGGGGCCGAACACGAAGCTCAGCATGTCGAAGAAGTGCACCCCGATATTGGTCGCCACGCCGCCGGACTTCGCGTCCGCGCCCTTCCAGGAGGTGTGATACCAGCGCCCGCGCGACGTGATGTAGGTCAGCTCGACCTTGTGGCGCTTCTTGGAATTCGCGAAGCGGTCGCGCAGCGCGATGATCGCCGGATGCAGGCGCAACTGCAAAATGGTCGAGATGCGGTGGCCGGTATCCTGCTCGATGGCCGCCAGTTCGTCGATATCGCCGGGATTGAGGACCAGCGGCTTTTCGCAGATCGCATCGACGCCCGACCGCAGTGCGAACCGGCAATGCGCGTCGTGCAGATAATTCGGCGAGCAGATCGACATATAGTCGATCTTCGTGCCGCCCCTGCGCAACTGGTCGACGTGACGATCGAACAGTTCGAACTGCGTGAAGAATTCAGCATCGGGAAAGTGGCTGTCCATGATGCCCACGGAGTCGTTCGGATCATACGATACCGCCAATTTGCCGCCGGTCTCGGCCATCGCCCGCATATGCCGCGGAGCGATGTAGCCGGCTGCGCCGATCAATGCGTAAGTCGTCATGGGCCCCTCTTTCGAACCTTAAGCTTGCTTCAGGCAAGCTACCGCACTCGGGGTGAATCGAACATCACGCCCAAGCCTAACATCTCGATCACGCTGCCCGCGGCAGACGCAGTTACGCCGCAGCGATCAGATCCGTCCCGACCAGAACGCGAACCTTGCGGCCAAGCAAATTCAACAGAACAGCGACGCGATGGTGATCGCTGACGTCTTCGACGAGCGCAAGGCTGTCAACGAACGCCCCTTCGATAATCCGCACCTTGTCCCCCGGCGAGAAAGCCGGCCTGTGCGCAAGCGTGATGAAGCCGGCCTTGTCCTCACGCGCCTTCAAGGCATCGATGACGCCGGTTTCCACCGCGGCCGGCCGATCTCCCACGCATACAAGGTGTGACACGCCGAGCGTCGATTGAATGGCGCGCCAACGCTGGGACGTGACATCGATCGCGACAAAGACGTAGCGCGGAAACAATGCACGCGGCACAGTCTCGACCTTCCTGGCGTGACTGCGGCGCTTCAGGTAACGGGGAAAATACGTGGAAAACCCTTGCCGCCCGAGGTTGGCGACCGCCTTCGCTTCGGCGTTGACCTGCGTCTGGACGACGTACCAGCGGGAAACGGGCTCCATGGCCGTCACGCTCCCTGCGGCTGCTTTGGACGCAAGCCCAGCAGGTCCGGCGCGAGCACCTTCTCTGCTCCGAAATTGCTGACCGCCTGGTCGAATACACTTCGCGCCGCCGTCAAATGGGTCACGACGACAGCATCAAACGGCTCCTCGACCAACGCGTAGGAGGAAACCACCTTGACGCCAATGAACCGGGTGGCAGTCGCATCGGGATCGACGATCGCAAGGACCGAGATCGGTCCGTCGACCGCGCACAGGATCGCGATTTCGCAGAGGTCAGATTGTCCGGCGAGCACGACCCGCCTGAAGCCGCGCGCCTGCGCACGTTCAAACAGCCTGCCATACTCCTCCTTCGCTTTGCGAAAGAGCGAAAAGGAGTCGGAAAGGAATTGTACGGTCAGCCGCGATTTCTCGGAGAAGCCCTGCGGCGTGAGGTAGTAGGCGTACCGCCGTGCGGGCGCCTGCCCGACCTTGACGAAACCCTTCTTGATCGCCCGCTTCAGGTAGGCGTTGACGAGGCCGAGCGCGACGCCCAATTCGGCTGCGATCCGCCGCTGCGATTGCGCTCCATCCGCCTCGAGCGAGGTGAGCAGGCCGAGCACCAGCCGGTCGCTGTCATTCTCATCCGTCGGTAGAATGCCTGCCATCACACCTATCCCCACTGGAGCAGGCTGATAGCGCGTTCACCCAATGAACGTCAAGCGAATTCGTTCACGCCATGAACATCGCAACCATTTGATTGTAAATGAATTTTATCAAAACCATGTGTCGCGACGGCCACACTTCAAGCCCGATCCGGGGGCTCGGCCAGATATTGCGCCGCCAGCGTTGAATAGCTGTACCGACGCGCGACGGCGAGCCGATCGCCGAGCGGCCGCGGCGAACCGTCCAGCGCGGCGCGCAGGGATGCGGCCAACGCATCGGGATCATCAGGCGCACATCGCGCGGTCACCAGATCTTCGAGCCCGGCAAGCGCCCGCTCCTCGCAGGCAATGACGCTGCGCGGTGCGAACAGGCAGTAGTCGAACAGCTTGTTGGGGCTGATGCCATGGTGATAGAGCGCGTTCTTGTGGAAGGCGACGACAGCGCAATCGGAAGCATGCAACATGCCGTGCACGACCGACCGATCGACTTCGTCGTGAAACTCCACGTTGGCAAGTGCAGCCGCCCGCTGCTTCAGCGCGTCCCGCGAGGTGCCGGAGCCGATCATCACGAAATGGATCCCGGCATTCGCTTTGCCGAGGATCGAAGCCGCGTCGAGAATCGCCTCCACCGCATTCGGCGGGCCCATGCCTCCGGCGTACAGGACGACGCGCCTGCCCTGCTGCTTCAGCAGATTGATGCGGTCGACCAGGGGATGCCCTAGACTCTCGATCGTCAGCGCGCTCTGTATCTCGCCGTCGGACACCCCGTTCGGGATCCACAGGAACTTGCCGGCCGCCAAGCCACGCGCGCGCATATGGGCTTCAGCTCCGGCCAGCAGACAGATCACGCGCCCTGCCGCGCGATAGGCCGCGCGCTCCTTCCAGCCGAGCACCTTCATCAGGGGATGCCATGAAGGCGTCATTCCAAGCGCCACGATGCTCTCCGGCCAGAGGTCGCGGATCTCCAGCCAGAACCTGGCATCGAAATGCCGCGCAACCTGATGCGCCGCCGAGATGAAGAACAGATGCGGGCTCGACGCAATCATCAGATCCGGCTTGCCGAACTGCGCGGCAATTGCCGAGGCTGCCGAGCGGACAGCCGGCCCGAAGCTCAAATTGTTCCGAAGCCGCCCCAGGCTGCCATTGCGATAGCGCGGCGCGTCGAGGAACCAGAAGTCGACGTCATTGATCCGCTGCGGGCCGGGCACGCGCGGCTGCCTGTGCAGATGGTGAAAGGCGGCGCTGACGACCACCACCCGATGCCCCATCTTGGCCCAGGCGTCAGCCAGCCAGAACGGACGATAGTGACGGCCGAGACCCGGTCCTCCGGCGAACGGATGCAATAGCCAGATGTTCATGAGCCAACCCGGAAAGAATCCGCCGACAAATCGGCGGCCGCCGACGGCGACGATGACATCCAGGAATCATCATGCGTCATGGCGCTTCGACCCGAAAGCGCTCCCCCCAGAGCGCCACGCAATAAAGCCTCCAGCGCATTCCAAGGTCGAGCCGGTGAAATTTCCGCTTGAGCTTCGGCATGTCGACATAGCGGGCCAGCAGCTCGCTCGCGATCACCTTGTCGTACATCGCGGCCGAGTGCCGCGTGAGCCATATCCGGTCGGGGGCAGCAAAACCGATCTTGTCCCTGCGCCAGCTGATGCTGGTCGGCAAGAGGTCGTTCATGGCGGCACGGAGCGGCCATTTTGCCCACCCCTTGTTCAACTTGATGCGTGTCGGAAGGGCCAGAGCAAACTCGACGAAGCGATAGTCAAGGAATGGAAGCCGCGTTTCGATGCCGAACCTCATCGAGTTCTTGTCTTCGAAGCGCAAGAGCATCGGCAGATTGGTTTCGTTGATCTCCAGCACTTGCATGCCCTGCGCATCCCTCGCCTTCGACGCAAAGCGGCAAAGCGGTTCGGGCAGGTCGGGCTTTCTCAGAAAGGTGTAGCGCAAGCGGTAATAGGCGGCACGCAGCCCTGCCGAACTGGCGCCGAACAGATAAAACAGCAACCGTCCGCGCGAAATGCCCGCCCGCTTTGCAGCGCCGAATGCCGACAGAAATCCAATGACGCCACCGCGGCGAAGATGGTCGAGCAACCAGGCAGCATAGTAGCGATGATATCCCAACAACGTTTCGTCACCGCCCTGGCCGTCGAGCAGCACGATGACGCCATTCGATCGCGCCGCCTTCATCACTTCGTACTGCATCATGATCGAGGGCCCTGCGAACGGCTCTTCCTGGACCTCGAGCAAAGTCTCCGCCGTCGACGCAAAATCCTGATAGGTTGGCTTGGTGCGCAGCCAGTTCAACTCCGCCTTCTCCGCGACCTCCGCCGCATAGGCCTCCTCGTTGTTGGAGGCCTGCTCACTGACGGCAGTGATGGCAAAGAAACGCTCACCGGAACCCGGCGCATAACGCCGCGCGGCCAGCGTTGCGACGCTCGAACTATCCAGCCCTCCCGAGAGGCAGGTTCCGACACGGACGTCCGAACGCAGCCGAAGACGCGTCGCGTCGTCAAGCAGCTCGCGCAGCGATCTTGCCGCGTTGGCCTCATCGGTCACCGCCGAACCCGGAGCAAGCGAATAGTAGCGCTCGATTTCGACCCGGCCTGTCGACACATCGACACGCATCCAATGGCCGGGAGGCAGCTTCTCGACGCCCTTGAAGAAAGTCCGATTGGTATGGTCGGTCATGCCGCAAACGAGGAAATCGTTGACCAGGTCGTCATCCGCGACCGGGCGCTCGATCAACGGGAGAAGCTGGCGGATCTCGGAGCCGAGCGCGAACTGCGTTGCCGTATCCACATAATAGAACGGCTTCACGCCGAACCGGTCGCGGGCGCAGAACAACGTATTGTCGCGCTCATCGTGAATCGCAAACGACCACATGCCGTTGAAGCGCTCGAGGCACGCCGTACCCCAGCAAATATAGGCGGTCAGCAGCACCTCGGTATCCGAGGCCGAATGGAAGGCGTATCCGAGGGCCTCGAGCTCGGCGCGGAGCTCGACGTAGTTGTAGATCTCGCCATTGTAGGTGATCCAGACAGGAAGCCGCCTGTCGCGCATCGGCTGCGCGCCGTCATCGGTCAGATCGATAACGGCCAGTCGCCGGTGGCCCAGCCCAACGTTCCCGTTCACCCTCACGCCGCGCCCATCCGGTCCACGGTGGGCAACGAGATCGGTCATCTGGTCCACTCGGCGGGCATCGACGGGCCCGGTCTTATCTACAAGGCCAAATATGCCGCACACGAAATGCCTATCCAGATTGATTCGATGGCGGAGCTCGGTATAACCGCCGCGTCAGAATATGTGCGCATTTGGAACAAACCGCCGCTGTCTTAGCCTGTTCATGTATTGAACGTCAACGTCCCCGGACCAATCGAAGCTGTTTTCGTGCGCTGCTGAAACCTGAGATAGCGCTAGCGGGCTGCCTACTCTGTGCAGCCTCTGCGAGGAGGTACCGCCGGTCGAGCGGCACTTCGAACTGAACATGTGCTAGAAGCTCCTGGTTGACGTTGAGTTGGCATCCATCGGACTCCCGAGTGAACAAGATTGAACCCATCGGATCGACGTCGCTGAAGGAGGCCACCCTTCCCGCCGGCGACGTTGAACCTCCCCGGCCAATCCAATCTGCCATCGCAGATTTCGCCGCTCGCCTGCTTGTGAGCGCAGCCCGGCGCGCCACCGAGAAGCGCCTGGCGAAGGGAAAGGTGCGCACCTTGTGGGCCTCGACTCCGATCCTCACCTTGCCGCTGCTCGCGCGCTGCGATCGCATGCTGGGCTTCCGCTCGTCGTCGCTGGTGTTCAACACCTACTACGTGACGAGGTCATTCGACATCAATCTGATCCTGTTCGAAGGATTCCTTCGACTGATCCGCAGTCGAAAAGGCCTCGGCCTGTTTCGTCACCTCGTCTTCGCCTGGGCCCTGCTGCGCTTCGATTTCTTCAACTACTTCTATGATCGCGGCCTGATGCTGAGCGATGGACGCTATGGCATCAACCCTCAGGAACTCGACCTCCTGTTCCGCTCGGGAAAGCGGCTGTATACCTACGCCTACGGTGCTGACGTCCGAGCACGGGAATCAACGCTCGAACTTGGTCATCCAAACCTGTGCGAAGAATGTCCGGCCCCGGGCAAATTCTGCGTTTGCACGACGGAGATGCATGCCTCGTCGATCAACCGCCTGAAGGGCCGTGCGACCGCACAGATCGCGATGGGCGACATGGTGACGTATGTGCCCGGCTGCCGGGACATCCACTACTGGCCGATCGACGCAAGCAAACTGGTCGCGAAGCCGCCGACATACAGAGCCGGCGACACGCTGAAAGTCGCACATGCGCCGAACCACGGGCACTTCAAGGGAACCCGGCTTCTGCTCGAAGCGATTGATCGCTTGGTAAAAGAGGGAGAGAAGATCGAGCTGATCTCCGTGCAGGGAGTTCCCAACAAGAAGGTCATCGAGCTTTTTGGCGCATCGCACGTGGTTGCGGATCAGTTCGTCGCGGGCTTTCACGGCTATACGGCCCTCGAGGCGATGGCCATGGCCAAACCAGTCCTGTGCTTTCTGCGTAACGACCGAATGATGATCGATCCGTCGACCTGCCCGATCATCAACACGCAACCTGACGACATCTATGATGTCCTGAAGCGATGCCTGAGAGGCGAGTTCGACCTGAATGGCATCGGCAACGCCGGACGCCGCTACGTGGAAACACATTACAGCTTGCAAGCGGTCGCAGCGCGGCTTGGAAAGCTCTATTGTGAAACCGCCGATCTCCCTGAGGATCTGCTGGCAAGCCTGACGCGGCAAGTCGACGCGTTCGCAAAACCTGGTCATGCCATGCAGTCCGTGCAGCCTTCACCCGGGCCGGTGGACCTGAACACGCGCACATGAGAATCCTGCACGGACCAGTCAATGTCGGGAATCAGCCCTGGGTGCTATCCCGCGCCGAACGGCAGCTCGGCGCATCCAGCGACCTGGTCGTTCGAAACGACACATGGCTCGGATACCCGGCAGACCGGATGCTATCCGCGGAGAACGCCGGGTTTGCTGAGACGGCCATCCGCAGCGCGGCGTTCGGTCTGAAGAACCAGTGGCGTTACGATGTTCTTCACTACTATTTCGGACAGACCTTTCTGTCGCCGGGTTTCCCCCTCTCCGCGCCGGGATCCGTGCTCTCCCGGGCATCACTGGTAACGGACATCGCCAACAGACTGGGGACCGCAGACCTGCACGCTGCCCGCCTGTTCAACAAGAAGCTGTTCATGACCCTGCAAGGTTGTGACGTGCGGCTAGCGTCTGAAGGAAACAGGCGAAACGAATGGACGATGTGCGCCCCGCAACACTGCGAGCTGTATCAACGATGCACGGACGCGCTCGACCATCGGCGGCACTTCCTGATCGAAAAGGTTCTGCCGCTGTTCGATCGGGTCTTCTATCTGAATCCGGAGCTCGGGCACGTCGTACCGAACGGCCGATTCCTCCCGTACTCAAATGTCGACGTCGAACAGTTCGACGTTGCGCCGCCCTCCACACAGGGCCGACTGAAGATCGTTCATGCCCCGACTGCCGGACGGATCAAGGGCACTCCCATGATCCTGAACGCCCTGGAGCAATTGCGGTCGCGGTACGACTTCGACCTCATCCTTGTCGAGAAGACGAGCCACGAACAGGCGCTGGAGATCTATCGATCGGCAGACCTCGCCATCGACCAGGTGCTGGCAGGCTGGTACGGTGGCTTTGCCGTTGAAATGATGGCGATGGGAAAGCCGGCCGCATGCTATATCCGAGAAGAGGATATGATGTTCGTTCCCGATGCTATAAGGCGCGAGTTGCCCGTTTACAGACTGAACCCGGGCGACCTTGTCGAAAGCATTGCCGCCATTCTTGATCGACGGTCTGAATGGTCCACGCGTGGCCAGGCCTCGCGACGTTATGTCGAACGGTGGCACAATCCGAAGCTCATCGCCAAGGCGATGCTGGATGCCTATGAAAGCCCCGACAGCATCTTTGAGCTAGCTCCGGGCGCCGACTAAGGCAACGGCTCAACATCCGGATGCACAGCTGCGCTCAGCGAACGCCAACAGGATAAGGCGTCGGCTATCAATTGCCCGAAGCCAGGTCCCGCGGCGCCTGCGTCAGCTTCCATGCCGCCCAATATTTGAGGATCGGAACAGCAGGCTCGGTCAAACCTCCAGGAGGGGCTGCCTGTTGCTCTGGTTCAAGCAGATTGACGCCGCCGAGTGTGCGGCGCGGAGACGCCATCGCAAGCAGCATCGAGGAATCAGATTTCGGGTTGAGTACGCGCCCGCTTTGCCAACTGTCCTCGGCCAATCGCGACCCGGGCTCTGCGTCTACCTTGCCGCCAGCTCATGCATTCCGACGAACGGCCTGCTGCATCGTGGCGGAAAAGCTTGCCGCAAATGCGCGGACATTGTCGTCCTGATGCGCGACGACATTTCGTACCACCGGTTCACGCTTGAGCTCGGAGAGTTGCATCAGATGATCCGCCAGCGCGGCTGGATCATCGACGCCGAAATAGCGCGCGGCGCCGGCGGTCTGCTCCCGATGCACATCGATGTCCGACAGGATCATCGGAACGCCGAACGACTTCGCTTCCTCGACCGTCGTGCTCCAGCCCTCGAAGCGCGACGGGTTGAGCAGCGCGGTGCAAGCCCGCAGCAGCGCGTAGACGTGGGGCAACGGAATGACGCCTAGGTGCCGGAAATGCGTATCGAGGCCGCGCTTCCGGATCTCGGCGTTGACCAGATCGTAGTAGCCCGGCTCGCGCCGATCTTCCGTGCTGCCGGAGGCGCAGACGACCACGTTGACCCCGCGACGCTTCAGGATGGTCAGGGCGTCGACGACCAGCTGGTGGTTCTTGTGGCGATAGAACTGGTTGGGCAGATAGAAGTAGTTCGCCGGCAGACCGTAGGCCGCGATCACCTCTGATGGGTCCGTGTTCAGGAACCCGGCGGGCGGCTGGGTCGCGAAGCGAACGACGCTGACCCGGTTTCGGGCATGCGGATAGCAGGCCCTGAAATCGCGCAAGGCGCTCTCGCTGCTCAGCATGATGGTTCGCCCCGAGGCGATCTGAACGCGAAAGCCGATCTCGCGGCGCCAGCGTGCCGTCCTTGGAAACAGCTGGGGCAGCGAACGGTGCTGCAGATCCGGAATCCACGCCACTGCAGGGACAGGTAGTCGCCAGCCAAAGAAGCGCGCGGCTTCGACCACGACATCCACGCGCGCGGAGCGAAACGCCGCCGCAGCTCCCCGGTCCAGACCTAGCGCGAGTGCCGCAGCCAGGCCTGGCTGACCGTCGAACGCTTTCGACCGAACGATCTCGACGCCTGGGACCGCGGCAAGCTCCACGATTTCATTCTCTTCGGCGCCGGTCCCGGCAAAGACGACGGGAACGAACTCGCCGGGCAAAAACCGGTCGAGCGCCGCGAACAGATTGCGCTGATAATTGTAGCCGCCGGCCCATAGCCGCCGGGAAATGTGACTGAACGCGAACCGCAGGGGACGCGGCGTCACGAAGCCTGCCCCTTGAACCAGGCCACGTAGTCGGCGAGCCCCTGATCGAGCGGAATGCGCCAATCGAAACCGATCTGGCGCAGCATCGCATCGTCGGCCAACAGGCTCATGGGATCACCGGGGCGGCTTACCCCCGAGTGCCGCACAACCGTCTTGCTACCCCACTGTCCGATGAGACCGGCGGCGATGTCGGCGACCCTCGTCCCTCGGCCCGAACCGCCATTGATGACCCGGAAGGTCTCCTGTGATGACGAGGCTACCGCGACGCTCGCAAGCAGCCTCGCGACATCGCGAACGTCGGTCCAGTCACGTATCTCGTTGCCGGTCCCACCGAGCGTGAGCACCTGCTCCTTGTTGTTGAGCAGCGAACAGATGTCCCAGAGCAATTGTTTGCGCAAATTGGGCCCATAGACGGAGAACAGCCGCACGACCGTGCAATGCAAGCCGAACGATCGCGCATAGCTCCGGCACAATTGCTCCATCATCAACTTGTGCTGCCCGTACGGCGACATCGGAGTTACGATGGCATTTTCGGCGATCGGGCCGACATGGTCGGCGCCATAAACGGCCGCGCTCGACGCCGCGATCACTGCGCAATCCGGCGCCGATCCGCGCAGCCATTCGAGCAGCCGCGCGGTGCTCGCAACCGTCCGCGAAAAATCCTCGAACGGCCGCTCGATCGAGACGCCGACGGACGATCCGCCGGCCAGATGGAAGATACGCGTCGGCAGTCCGTGCGCCGCCGCGAGGGTATTCAGGTTGGCCGCATCGATTTCGCCGTTGATCCAGCTCTGCAAGCCAAGCCGCCGGGCTTCGGTTGCATCAAGCGCTCCGTGTCCGACGCCGTGCACGGCATGGCCTGCCCCCGCCAACTCGTGGACGAGATGGCGGCCGATGAACCCGTTCGCGCCGGTAATCCAGACGATCATCGCTCAGGCCTTGTGACAGACAAAGGAGTAGAGCCGGCCCGGCCGATTGTCGAAACGTTCGGCCATCGACAGCAGCGAGCCAAACACACGCCGCGAGGCGAGAGCAGTTCGCCACAGCGGAGCAACCGGAATCTTTTGCGACAGCTTCGTCACGATCGCCGCTCTCAGCGTCTCGAGCGTATAGGGAAACAGGTTGATCGGACTTTGCAGCGGCGCCAGCGTGTCGATCGCAGAGAATCCTGCGGTGGTCAGCGCGCCGGTGTAACGATCGAGCAGGAAGGCATGCTCGCCGCCGTAAAGGTGGTGCAACGGGTGCTGCGCAAGGAACTGCGGCAGGTCCGCCTCCTTGCTGATGACATGCTCGCGCGCCGCGATCAGCATGCCACCCGGCCGCAGGACCCGAAACATCTCCCGGCATGCGCCGTCGAGATCGCGCGTATGATGCAGCACGGCGCGCGCGAACACGAGATCGAATGTCGCATCGGCGAATGGCAGCCGCTCGGAAAACTCCTCGACCACCTGGATTGGCAATTGCGTCTGTTGCGCCAGGCCACTGATCGCTGCCGCTCCCACGATCGCGCTGGGGTCCGGCTCGAGCGCGGTGACGGCAAAGCCGGTTCGGGCGAGCGCGTAGCTCGCAATGCCACGACCGGCGCCAACGTCGAGCGCGGCACCTGACCGGCCGGTGAGCAGCGCGGCGACCGCCTGCCACTCCGAGCTCCGGAAATAGCGCTCAGCGGCGCCAACCAGCGGATCGTCGTAGAATGCGTCGAGCACGAGCTGACGCTGCTCCGGCTGATTGCGCAGCCAGACCACCGCTTCCTCCCAGGTGGTAAACTTGCGCTCACCGTTCATCGGGGCCAAGCTCCCTCACCAGCACCGCGGGATTGCCCGCCACGATCGTAAACGGCGCGACATCCCTGGTCACGACCGCGCCGGCCGCTACGATTGCGCCCTGCCCGACCGTCACACCACGCAGGACCATTGCACCGGCACCGATCCAGGCGTCATCGCAGATCTTGACCGGGCTCTCGTCAAGCGAGATGTCGCTCGGATGGCCGCGCGTGAAAATCTGCTGGACCTGCCGGTGCCGCTCCGCTGCCCGCAGCGGGTGCGTGAGGTTGTCGAAAACATTGGCCGAATGCGAGATCAGAACGCGGTTGCCGATCTCGATCGAGGCGGCCGACCAGATCCGGGTTCCCTCGCCGACGTAGCACCACTCGCCGATCTTGATCGCCCCACCATGCGCGAAGGTCAGGAGCTCGCCGAGGATGCGGCTATTGCGGCCGACGACGATCTTGTCGGAATCGCCACGGATGTTTCTGATCCTGGCATGGCGGCCGAGCGCCGCGTCTGCCTGCAAGCGGCAGGTCGCGCGCCCAAGCAGACGCTGGATCAGGTAATCGACATTCATGCCGTCAACTGCAGGCACGCAACGGCGCGCGACGACGCCGCAAGGTCATTGCCCTGCCCCTTGCCGGTATGGATGTCAAAGACGGTGGCGTCAGCGAGTGCCTCCGCGCTCTGGCGCGACCAGCCCTGCCGCGAATAGCCGAAATAGTCGACATGGTGAGAGGCCGCGCCGAATGCCTCGATGATCCGCTCGATCATCGCAAGATCGAACACCTGGTACCAGCCGAGATTGTCGCGCTTGCCGAACGGCACGGAGATCAGGCAGGTCCCGCCCGGCTTGAGAATGCGCTTGAACTCCTTCACCGCCGGAACGAAACCGTCCCGATCGGTCTCGGCGTCGCGCGGGTCGCCCGTGTACAGCATCTGATTGTCGAGGCCGATATGCTCGATCGTCGAAATGCTGGCGACCGTGTCGAACACCTGATCGCCGAACATCGTCTTCCGGAGATCGCCAAACACATAGGAGTAGCCATCATGCCAATAGCACCGCCGCTCCGGCGCCAGCGTCATGATGGTGAGGTCGGCGCCGTGCAATGGCGGACGCGCCAGCAGGAAATCATGATTGAAGGTCGATCCCGCGTCCAGCATTTTGCCGACATTGCTCAATCGGCCATAGACCCAGGGATATTCGACCACGCGCTCGTCCATGGCGACGCCATAGCCGGGCGGAAGCTCCTTTCCTGCCTGCAGCAGGCCCGCATCGATAGCCGCGGTAATTGTGTCGCGCTTGACCGTCTGATAGCCAGGGCCGAACGGCCGCGGCCGCAGCTTGAAGAGCGGCACGGCAAGCCCGTCGGCCGCCCATTTCAATTGATGGATCAAGTCACTTGCAGACATCATCTCGGCCCGATCGCCCGCCCGCTGGCCGGCTCTGTGCCCCCTCTAGCACGGCTCAATCCGCGCGACGAGATCGATAAACTGCGCCCATTGCGAGGCCTTGCTGTAGGTCTGCTGCACGCGCGCCCTGCCGGTTGCGGCGGTCTCGGCCCAGTGCGGCCAATCCTGCAGGCTGCTCGAAATCGCCTCCACGGCCCGCTCGGGAACATCATAGGTGCGCATCGTTACGCCGTCCTGCATCGCCTCCGGATAGTTGCCAGCATCCGACACCAGCAGTGACCCGCAGCCCATCGCCTCGAAGCAGCGCATATTGCCGCGATCATTGCCGGCCATGTCGATTGCGCCGTTGAGCACGATCTTCGCTGACCCGAACAGCTCGTAGAGGTCACGGCCGAACAGCGGCAGCCTTGCGATGCGCGCGATGACGTCGGGCCGCCGGTGCTTCCCGAGCGGCAGCAATCGCCCGGGCGCGCTTTCGGCAAGCCGCGTCAGCCGCGATGCATCGAGGCAGAACACGATGTTGCGATCGGCCGCCAGGGCCGCGACCTGTTCAAGCGTCCTGCCGCGGGCGCTGTGATGCCGCGAATATCCACCGACAAACGCCACATCGATCGGCCGTTCGCCGTGGCCGTACTGCTCCATCACAGGATCGATCGCGGGGAAGAACAGCTCGGCCCGGCAGCCCTTGCTGCGCCACGCCTCGAGGATCGAGGGGAAGTTTCCAAGCACCGCGCCATAGGCGGTCAGGTCGGCATTGCCGGAAGGCGCCGCGCGCCAGCACAAGGTCTTCTTCACACAGCCGGGAAGCTTGGCGACGAACGCAGTGGGATAACGCACCGGATCGAGATTGTAGAACACCTCGGTTCTGTGATGCTCGATCTGCGCGAGCAGAATGGCTTCCAGCGTCGGCGTCCCCTGCATGCCCTGCTCGCGCGCCCATTGGCGCTGCAGCACTTCGTCGTCGGCATTGGTGAAAAAGGCTTCAGGTGCGCCGTCAAGCACCGGCTCGAGAAAATGCGCCGCGCCGAAGCGATCATGCAGGAACACGTCGCGACGCGCAGCGAAGGTCGACGCTTTGGCCGCAAGCTGGTTCAGCCTCGGCAGATAAGACGGATAAAGACCGCTATTCTGGAACAGACGCATCGGTTACGCGGTCCTCGCCAACATCCATTTCATGTTCAGGTATGGCCAGATCCGGCCAACGGATTCCCAATCCCAGCCCTGCGTTGCCGTCAAGTGGCCGACCGCCTTTCGGAGCGGTACTTCGTCGACGAACTCGGCAAAGGCCGGGACCTTCCGATCGAGCAGTTCCGCGGTCCAACCGGCCAACGGTCCATTCAGCCATTCCGGCATTGGCGAATTGAATCCGACCTTGCGGCGCGCGGTTCGGATACTCTCGGGCATCAGGTTTGTCATCGCCTGACGTGCAATCACCTTGGTCATGCCATCGGCCGATTTGCTCGTTTCCGGCAGCGCCATCGTATAGGTGACCAGACGCCAGTCCATGAACGGCATGCGCACCTCGATCCCGTGCGCCATCGAGAGCCGGTCGAAGTTGCGCAGAATGGTGGGCAGCGTGGTCGAGTGGAACATGCGATAGAGACGCCGGTTCAGCGCGCCCCACGTATCAGGCAATTCGTCATCCTCGGCGACCAGCGGCAGCGGTGCAGGCATCGCCGCCAGGCCTCCCCGCAAGAAATAATGCCCCTGGCGCCTGATCATCTGCGCCCGCAGGAAGTCGATGCCGCGCTGCGCCAGCTGCGACCGCGACGTGAGCGCAGCGGCGGCGTTCCGGATCCGGAATGCGGTCGACTGCCCCTCTTGCAGGTAGGCGCCCATCAATTCGTCAGCGCCGTGGCCGTCAAGCGACACGGTGACGTTCTGGCGGCGGAGCTCACGATAGATCAGCCACGGCGCGCTCGGCAGCCCGATATAGACGTCGTCATTGTCGTCAAGGATCCGATCAAGGTCGGTGAGCGCGTCGGAGCGCCCGATCTCGAGAAAGCTCGGCGCCACATCGGCCCACGCAGCCGCTTCCTCCGCCATCGGCCGCTCGTCATTGCTGGCGCCGGGGAAGGTCGCGACAAAGGCATGCCGCCAGGCGGTCGAGTCGCGCGGTCCCATGCCGGCCTTCTCATGGGTCGCCATCGCACAGATCACCGCGGACGAGTCGAAGCCGCCGGACAGGCAGGTCCCGATCGGAACGTCGCTGCGCATGCGCAGCGCCACGGAATCCTGAAACAGCTCGCGAAAGCGCCCGACGCGTTCGGCTTCGGTTTGCGGGATCGCAGGCAAATGATCCACGGTCCGCCACCAGCGGCGCACCTGCGCCCGCCCCTGACGCAACCACATGCAGTGGCCGCCCTGCAGGCGACGCAATTGAGAAAACAGGGCCCGCTCGCTGCCTTCGATCCCGAACGGATCAAGCAGCAGCCGCCGCGCCACGTCGACGTCGAGCGACGTCTCAACCAGTCCGCTCCGCGCCAGCGCCCGCTGCTCGGATGCGAAGACGAATCGCTCCGACGACAGCGCGTACAGCATCGGCTTGATGCCGAAGCGATCGCGCGCGAGGAACAGATCATCCGCGACAGTGTCGTAGATCGCCAGTGCCCACATGCCGTTGAAGCGCAGCAGCATGTCCTCGCCCCAGGCCTGCCAGGCGGCAAGGATCACCTCGGTATCGGACTGGCTGCGGAAAACCGCGCCCTTCGCCTCGAGCTCGCGGCGCAATTCGAGGAAGTTGTAGATCTCGCCATTGTAGACGATCACATGGCGGCCGTCGCCTGATGCCATCGGCTGATAGCCGCCCTCGCCGGGATCGATGATGGCGAGCCGGCGATGGCCGAAGGCGACGTTTCGCTTGGCATTGAACCAGGTGCCCTCGCCGAACGGCCCGCGATGCGCGATCAGGCTGGTGAGCCGCGAGATCTCGGCCGGCTCGACGGGATTGCCCCGAAGATTGACGATGCCTGCGATACCACACATGTCTAGGCGGCCTTGAAGGGCAAGAAGCGAGTGATGATGATGCGGAGATCCCGCCAGCAGACGGCGCGATAAGGACCAAGCTGCGACACGGCGATGGCGGCGACAAAGATCGCCGCCGCCGATACGCTGTAGAGCGACACCACATACCACCATGACGGCGCGTGGTCGAATGACACATGGCCAAGCTGCGAGCGCAGCGCCAGCGCAACGGCGATGCCCGTGCCGAGCGGGATCAGGACGAAATGCAGCATCCGCGACCACATCGCTGAAAGCCGGAAGGTTCGCCTAAGCAGCAGCACCGTGATCACCATCTGGGCGGCCATCCCGACGCAGGAGCTCCAGCCGGCCGCCTGCCAGCCGAAATACGGCAGCGCGATGGCGCTGGTCGCCAGCGTGAAGATGCCGGTAACGAGGGAGATCAGCGCGTTGAAGCTGGACCGCCCCTGCGACAGCAGATAGAACGCGAACACGTTGGCGCTCGACCCCAATATCCCGCTGATCGCGAGCACCACGAGCACCAGCTGCGCTTCGGCGGCGACCTCGGCGCCGGTCCATCGATGCAGCAACGCGCCGGCAACCGGGATCAGCCCGCCAAGCGCGCTCGCGGCCAGCACATTGAGAATCCAGGACGAGCGCAGCAGGAGGTCGACCTTGCGATCGTCATCCTCCTTCTGCAGCGTGCTGAAGAACGGGAACAATATCTCGCCGATCTTCAGCACACCGATATAGACCGCTTCCTCCAGCCGCTGCGCGACGCCGTAGAAGCCGACGAATTGCGGCTGCAGCAGCGCGCCGAGCAGATAGCGATCTGCCTGCCCGGCAAACAGCGCGCCGCTTTGTGCCGCGACCTGCCAGCCGCCAAGCTTCACCAGGGCGCGCAGCGCACTGCGATCAACCGCCGGACGGGCCAGCCAGTCGCTGATTGCGCGCCGCGACGAAGCGAAGGCCATCAGGAGATTGGTCGCGAAGCCCAGGGCCTGACAGCCGAGGAAGGTCGAGGCGCGCGGCGCGTACGGGATCAGCAGCAGCATCGACATCGTCGTCACCACCGTGCCCGTGATGCTGATCGCCGCAATCCGCCGGTAATCCTGACGCGCCGTGAACAACGAGAGGAAGACCGCGAAAAGGCACTGGCAGAGCCAGCCGGCGCCGGCTAACGCGAAGGCAAGTCCGAGGTCTTCGGCAGCCGGGCCGCCGAGGTGAAATCCCAACCGCGCGAGCGGCGCGCCCGCAAAGATCAGCAAGGCCGCGATCAGGGCACCCACGGCGATGGCGAGCGCAAGGGCGGTCGCGAAGAACCGCCGCGCCTCGTCGCGATCGGACGGTTCCAACCGTTGCGCGAGTTCGCGCGCCGTCGAGAGGCCAAGCGCGTTGCTGAACATCAGCGCCGGCGCGACACAGGCGGTCACGAGGCCCGCAACGCCGAATGCGGCGAGGCCGAGCCGAAAAATCACGAACGGGAGAATCGCGAGGTTGAGCAGAACCGCGACCGCAAACGCAGTCGCATTCCATGCCGAGTTGCCGAGCAGATGGGACGGACCTCTCTTCACTGCCATGCCCGCTTTCGGTCCATCACGTCGAAACGCCTCAAGTCCCTCTTTCATAAGGGCAAAACCCATCCGGTGGGGCGACGGGCTAGCAGCCAGCACGGCGATTGTCGAGGGTTGGCGGACGGTCGACCGGCGCGCAGGTGTGGGCAGGCTCGAATCGCAGCCGACGCAGAGCCGGTTTTCGCGGAACCGTGACTGTTCGTTTCCGCGGTTGTTATCGGGGTAACAGTTGGAAAGACCTGCCAAATTGTCTATGGCAGATGAGCAATAGCCCCCCACAGCGCCCGCCAAACAAGAGGTGTCTCAATGCCCTTTCCCCGCGCATCCCAAGCCCTGTCCCGCTTCACCGTGCTGGATTTGACCCGGGTCCGGTCCGGGCCGACCTGCGTGCGCCAGCTCGCCGACTGGGGTGCCAACGTCATCAAGATCGATGCGCTGCTGGAGGACGGCGGCGGCGAGCAGCCGGGCGGCCCGCGCGGCGGATCCGACTTCCAGAACCTGCACCGCAACAAGCGGGCCATGACGCTGAACCTGAAAGACCCCAGGGGGCTCGAGGTGTTCAAGCGGCTCGCCGAGCAGGCTGACGTCGTGGTCGAGAACTTCCGGCCGGACGTGAAGGCCAAGCTCGGCATCGACTATGAGAGCATTCGCAAGATCAATCCGAAGATCGTCTATGGCAGCATCTCCGGCTTCGGCCAGGACGGCCCCTACCACAAGCGCCCGGGCTTCGATCAAATCGCACAGGGCATGGGCGGCCTGATGTCGGTGACCGGCGCGCCCGGCGAAGGCCCGATGCGGGTCGGCATCCCCGTCGCCGACCTCACCGCAGGCCTGTTCTGCGCGCTCGGCATCCTCACCGCGCTCCTGGAACGCGACGTGTCCGGCGAGGGCCAATGGGTGCAGACTTCGCTGCTGCAGGCGCAGATCTTCATGCTGGATTTCCAGGCGGCACGCTGGCTGATGGAAAAGGAAATCGCCAAGCAGGCCGGCAACAACCATCCGACCTCGATCCCGACCGGCGTGTTCAAGACCTCCGACGGCTACATCAACATCGCCACGACTGGCGGACGGATCTGGGAGCGCTGCGCCCAGGCGATCGGCGCGCCCGAGCTGATCACCGACCCCGACTACGCGACCGCGCCGGCGCGCTCGAAGAACCGCGACGCGCTGAATGCGCGGATCAACGCGCTGACCGAGAAGAAGTCGACCGACACCTGGGTGGAGGAGCTGAACGCCGCCGGCGTACCGTGCGGGCCGATCTACTCGATCGACCAGATGTTCGAGGATGCCCAGGTCAAGCATCTCGGCATGGCCCAGCACGTGCCGAACGACGAGAACCGGCACATCCAGCTGGTCAGCCAGCCCGTCACGCTGTCGCGGACGCCGAGCAGGATGGCGGCGCGGCCGCCGGAATTCGGCGAGCAGACCGAGGAAGTGCTGGCCGAATTCGGCTTCGGCAAGGACGAGATCGCCGAGCTCCGCCAGCGCAAGGTGGTCTGACGCCTACGCCTTTGCCGGCCGCAGCAGACGCGCGACGCCGGCAAAGGCCCGATCGATCACCGGCCAGAACAGCAGGACGATCGCCAATGTCGTGATCGTGCCGACGAGGCCGTTCGACCAGAACACCTTCATGTCGCCACCGGAGCCGATCATCGAGAGGCGGAACGCGTCCTCGGCCCGGCTGCCGAGCACCAAAGCGAGCGTGAACGGCGCCAGCGGGATGCCGATCTTCTTGAAGACGTAACCGACGACGCCGAAGCCCAGCATCAGCCAGATATCGAACATCGCATTCTGGATCGCGTAGGCGCCGATCGCGCAGGACACCACGATCATCGGGGCGACGGCCGCGAACGGCACGCGCAAGATCGAGGCGAAGATCGGCACGGTGGTCAACACCAGCACGAGGCCGACGACATTGCCGAGATACATCGAGGCGATCAGGCCCCAGACGAAGTCCTTATGCTCGACGAACAGCAGCGGACCCGGGTTGAGGCCCCACACCATCAGGCCGCCGAGCAGGATCGCAGCAGTCCCCGAGCCCGGAATGCCGAGCGCGAGCATCGGCAGCAGCGCCGAGGTGCCCGAGGCGTGGGCGGCGGTCTCCGGCGCGAACACGCCCTCGATGCGCCCCTTGCCAAAGCTCTCCTGATCCTTGGAAAAGCGCTTGGCGAGGTTGTAACCCATGAACGACGCCGCGATCGCGCCGCCCGGCGTGATCCCGAGCCAGCAGCCGATCACCGACGAGCGCAGCAGCGTCACCCAATATTTCGGCAGGTCCTTCCATACCGACAGCATGACGCGGAGCGAGATGCCTGCCGCGTGTCCGCGCAGCGCCAGCCGCTCCTCCATCGTCAGCAGGATCTCGCTGATGCCGAACAGGCCGATCACAGCGACGAGGAAGTTGATGCCGCGCAACAGCTCCGCGGAGCCAAACGTCATGCGCAGCTGCCCTGACACCGTATCCATGCCGACGCCGGCGAGCAGCAGCCCGAGCGACATCGAGATCACCGTCTTGTGCTTGGCCTCGCGGCCGAGACCGACGAAGGAACAGAAGGTCAGGAGATACACCACGAAGAATTCCGGCGGGCCGAACTTCAGCGCGAACGACGAGATCATCGGCGCCAGGAAGGTAATCAGCAGCACCGCGACCAGCGACCCGATGAATGACGATGTGAACGCCGCGGTGAGCGCTTCCGCCGCCCGGCCCTGCTGCGCCATCGGATAGCCGTCGAAGGTGGTCGCGACCGACCAGGCTTCGCCAGGAATGTTGAACAGGATCGAGGTGATGGCGCCGCCGAACAGCGCGCCCCAGTAGATGCAGGACAGCATCACGATGGCCGACGTCGGGTCCATCGTGAAGGTCAGCGGCAGCAGGATTGCGACGCCGTTGGGGCCGCCAAGCCCGGGCAGCACGCCGACGAAGATGCCGAGCACGAGCCCGACCATCATCAGCAGCAGCGTCTTCCATGTCAGCAGGACGGCAAAGCCGTGCAGCAAGAGACCGAAGGCTTCCATGTTTCGAAATCCTGTCGATCGCTCAGTAGCCGAAGGCCGCTTCGAGCGGCCCCTTCGGCATGATGACATCGAATGCGACGTCGAAGGTCACGAACATCGCCGCGGTGAAGATGAAGGCGGTCAGCAGCGACTTCCATAGTGCGATCTTGCCGACGATGCGCATGAAGCCCGCGATCAAGAGGAAGCTCGCGACATAAAGGCCGAGATATTGGGTGGCCAGGCAGAACAGGGAGGTCGGCACGAACACCGCCATCACCCGCCGGAACTGGGCGCGGGTGACAAAGGTCTCGACAGCCTCCCGGCGCGAGACGAAGGCGGCGCCCAGGCCATAGAGGCTGGCGGCGCCGAGGATCACCGAGAGATAGAACGGGAAATAGCCCGGCTGCGGCCCGGTCGAGTCCCACGATGCGCCGGTGCGCCAGTTATCCCAGCCGAGCACCACTGCGAGCGCGAGCAGCAGCAGCGACACGACGACGTCAACGACGCCGGTCGAAACGACGGCAGGGGAATTCTCTTCAGGCGCGGTCGGATCGTCGACGACGATCTCAAGTTCTGTGTTGGACATGGACGAGACGGTCTGGGTTGCGAAGGCAACGATTGGGATAGCGTGCCGATGCAATCAACGTCAATGCAGCCTTCAGCCAACCTTGGAACGTTCCGGAAACGCGCTCGCAAGCGCAGCACGATCCGCGCCCAGCACACCGCGCTCGGTGATCAATCCCGACACCAGCCTCGCCGGTGTGACATCGAATCCGAAATTGGCGACCGTTGAGCCGTCCGGAACCACGCGCACGGTCTCGATCCGTCCATCCGCCGTACGCCCGGTAAGGTGCGTGACCTCACTGGCCGCGCGCTGCTCGATCGGGATCTGCCTGATACCATCATCGATACTAAAGTCGATGGTCGGCGACGGCAGCGCAACATAGAAGGGAACACCGTTGTCGTGTGCCGCCAGCGCTTTCAGATAAGTCCCGATCTTGTTGCAGACGTCGCCATTGGCGGCGACGCGGTCGGTCCCGACGATCGCGAGGTCAACCATGCGATGCTGCATCAGATGGCCGCCGGTGTTGTCGGGGATCACGGTGTGCGGCACGCCGTGATGACCAAGCTCCCAGGCGGTGAGCGAAGCGCCCTGATTGCGCGGCCGTGTCTCGTCGACCCAGACATGGACCGCAATGCCGCGGTCATGCGCCTGATAGATTGGGGATGTCGCCGTTCCCCAATCGACGGTTGCAAGCCAACCCGCATTACAATGCGTCAGCACGTTCACCGGCTCACCCGGCCTCTTGGTGGCGGCGATCGTCTCGATCAGTCCAAGCCCGTGGCGGCCGATATCGCGGTTGATCTCGACATCCTCATCGGCGATCTCGCGGGCGCGGGCATAGGCCGCTTCCGCGCGCGCCGAGGCTGCGAGTGGCGCGAGCGCGCGCTGCATCTCGTCAACAGCCCATTTCAGATTGATCGCGGTCGGCCGGGTCGCCGCCAGCATCTTGCCGGCACGGTCGAGCGCCGCGTCGGAGGCATCGGCGCGCATCGCAAGCGCCATGCCATAGGCCGCGGTCGCCCCGATCAGCGGCGCGCCGCGCACCAGCATCGAGCTGATTGCCTCGCCGGCCTCATCAGCGGTCGTGAGTTTGGAGACGATGAATTCGTGCGGCAGCCGGCGCTGATCGATCGCGCCGACCGACCAGCCGTCGGGCTCAAGCCAGATACTGCGAAAATGCCGACCATCGACCTTCATGCTCTACGCCTTTCGCGTCGCGCGCTCCCTGGAGGACCTCTTCACGACCGCAACACCCGTCCGGCGACTGCATCGAGCTTGGCAAGCAACTGCGGGTCACGCGCCGCGGGTGCCGTGATCAACGCGGTATCCAGCGCGCGGTCTGAGCCGATCGGACAGGGCTCGTGCTCGCGCGGGAAATCCCGCGCCAGACGCGCGACCAGCGCCTTTGCCTTCTCGGCGTTCGAATTCAGCACGCGGATGATATCCTGCACCGTCACGGCATCATGCGCCGGATGCCAGCAGTCGAAATCGGTGACCATCGCCACGCTGGCGTAGCAGATCTCGGCCTCGCGGGCGAGCTTGGCTTCGGGCATGTTGGTCATGCCGATCACCGAATAGCCCTGAGCCTTGTAGGTCAGGCTTTCCGCGAGCGAGGAGAATTGCGGCCCCTCCATGCAGAGGTAAGTGCCGCCGCGCGCGAACGCGATGCGCTCGGCCTCGGCTGCGGCGGCGAGATGCTTCGCCAGCAACGGCGATACCGGATGCGCCATCGAGACATGCGCGACGCATCCCTTGCCGAAGAACGAGCTCTCGCGCTTGTGGGTGCGATCGACGAACTGGTCGACCAACACGAACGTGCCCGGCGGCAGCTCTTCCTTGAACGAGCCGCACGCGGACAGCGCGACGAGGTCAGTGACCCCGGCCCGCTTCAGGACGTCGATATTGGCGCGGTAGTTGATGTCGGACGGCGACAGCGCGTGTCCCGGGCCGTGCCGCGGCAGGAACACGATCGGCAGTCCCGCCATCTCGCCACGGCGCAGCGGCGCCGACGGCTCGCCCCAGGGACTCGCGATCGCCTCCTCGCGGACATTTTCCAGGCCCGGCAGATCGTAGATGCCGGATCCGCCGATGATCCCAAGGACGGATTTGGTCACGGCTTTGGTCATGATCGCTCCACGGCTTGCCGGACGTCCGGCCATACTGCGGCGCAGTAATCACCGCGCCGCTGCCGCTTGCAAGCCAATTCCAGCCTGAGGGAACGCAAACCGCGACCGCTACTTGGCGACAAAACCCGCCGCGTTCATCAGCGAGGCATTCTGCTTGTCGTCATCCTCGAGGAACTCGACCATGTCCTTGCCGGTGAGGAAGATCGGCTTCAGCGCCTGCTTCTCCATGTACTCCTTGTACTCAGGCGTCTGCGTCACCTTCTGGAACAGGTCGACATAGAAGGCCTGCTGCTCCTGGGTGACCTTGCCCGGCAGGAACATCGCGCGCAGCATCAGATACTGCACGTCCAGCCCCTCCTCCTTGCAGGTCGGGATGTCGTTCCAGGACTGCGTGTCGGTGACCTTGGTCTTGTAGGAGATCCGCTCCTTGTCGAACACGCAGAGCGCGCGAACCTGGCCGGCGCGCCAGACCTCGAGGTTCTCGCTGGGATTGTTGACGTTGGATTCGGTGTGGCCGCCGACCAATTGGGTCGCGGCCTCACCGCCGGACTTGTACGGCAGATAGGAGAATTTCGCGCCGGTCTTCTGCTCCATGAAGACGGTCAGCACGTGATCCTCGCGCTTGGAGCCGGTGCCGCCCATCTTGAACGGCGCGCTCGCCGCCTTGGCGGCATCGATGAACTCCTTCACCGTCTTCGGACCGTTCGCGTTGTCCCACAGCACGAACTGGTCGAGTGCGATCACCGAAACCGGCGTCAAGTCGCGCCAGTTGAACGGAATCTTGGCCGACAGCGGCAGCATGTAGATCAGCGAATAGGCGATCAGCACCTTGTTGGGATCACCCTCGCTGGACTTCATGTACATCAGCGCTTCCGCACCCGATGCACCGCCCTTCAGCGACACCACCATCGGCTGCTTCATCAGATTGTTCTTCTGGATCGCCGCCTGCATCATCCGCGCCATCTGGTCGGAGGCGCCGCCGGCGCCGGCCGCAACCACGATCTCGACCGGCTTGCTCGGCTCCCAGCCGGCAAACGCCGGCGTGCTCAGCAGCAAGGCCGCGATGGCAGCCGTGGTTTTCACAATCTGTCCCACGTGTTTCTTCCCTATCTATTTGTTCGGCTTGGCAAAACCTGCGAAGCGGCGGGTGGCGTCATTGTGCCGAGAATGCAGGTGAGTTCAAGCCGCCGAACTGCCGCATGACGTATGACTTTGGAATGAGGTGAGTGAGCGAACGGAGTCTCGCAGCCGGCCGCATACACCATCGTCGTCCCGGCGAAGGCCGGGACCCATACGCCGCAGCAAGAGTTGTAGGCTGGACTCGTCATTCCAGCATCGCGCAGCGATGACCATTTGGGGTTATGGGTCCCGGCCTTCGCCGGACGACGCTGAATATGTTGCACCCTCCGTAAGAGCCCCGGTGCCGGCCGCCTACTTGCCCTTGAAGTTGGGCGCGCGCTTGTTGAGGAAGGCGTCCATGCCCTCGCGGAAATCCTCGCTCATGTAAGCGCGCAGGATCAGGTCTTCGCCTTCGTCGCGCGACAGCGTGCGGCGGATGCGGCGGACCGCTTCCTTGGTCACCTCTAACGTGATCGGCGCATGGCCGGCGACGAGCTTCGCGGTCTCGTCGGCGCGGCGCTGCAGCGTCTCCACATCGGGGACGACTTCGTTCAGCAGCCCGAGCGCCAGCGCTTCCGGCGCTTCGACGAGTCGCGCCTTGAAGATCAGGTCCTTGGTCCGCGCCGGACCGACCAGCGACACCAGCCGCGAGATGTTGGACATCGAGAGGCAGTTGCCGAGCGTGCGCGCAATCGGGAAGCCGATCCGGGTCGCCTCGGTGCCGATGCGGATGTCGCAGCATGCGGCAATACCGGCGCCGCCGCCGGTGCAGGCGCCGGCGATCGCCGCGATGACCGGCACGCGGCATTGCTCGAGCGTTCCCAGCACGCGGTCGATGCGCGCCTCGTAGTCCAGCGCGTCCTGCGCGGTCTTGAACGCCCGGAACTGGGAGATGTCGGTGCCCGAGGCGAACGCCTTGTCGCCGGCGCCGGTCAGGATCAGCGCCTTGATGGAGTGATCCTGATTGATGTTTTCGCAGATCGAGGCCATCTGCTCATACATCGCAAAGGTCAGCGCGTTGCGCGCCTGCGGCCGGTTGAACGTGATGCGCGCGATCCCGTCCGCGACGGAGTAGATCAGGTCTTCGGTCGGTGCGACGGGCGCGTTCATGTCTCGCTCCTTCTGTTCTTTACGATTCAATTTCAAGCGACGGCCTTGGAGGCCTGCGCGGCGTCGCGCCCCTTCAGGACTTCCATCGCCGCCAGCACGCCGCCGCCGCGGTGCGGCACCTTGGCCAAATCAAGCCCCATCTCGACGCCCGACAGCGTGCCCATAAGCATCAGGTCATTGAAGTGACCGATATGTCCGATCCGGAACACCTTGCCCTTGACCTTGTTGAGGCCGGTGCCGAGCGACATGTCGAAATTATCCAGCACGACCTTGCGGAAGTGGTCGGCGTCGTGGCCATCAGGCACCCGCACCGCGGTCAGTGCCGGCGAATGCGCGCCCTGCTCCTGGCACTGCGTCTCCAGGCCCCAGACCTTGATCGCTGCGCGCGTCGCTTTGCTGTGGCGCTTGTGGCGGGCGAAGACGTTCTCCAGCCCCTCCTCTTCCAGCATCTTCACCGCCTCGCGCAGGCCGAACAGAAGGTTGGTCGCTGGCGTGTACGGCCAGGTGCCGGCCTTGTTGATGTTGATGACCTCCTGCCAGTCCCAATAGGAGCGCATCCCCGGATTGGCCTTCGCCACCGCCAGCGCCTTCTCCGACACGGCGTTGAAGCCGAGGCCGGGCGGCAGCATCAGTCCTTTCTGGGAACCGGCGATCGAGACGTCGATGCCCCAGGCGTCATGCTCATATTCCAGCGAGCCGAGGCCGGAGATGGTGTCGACCATCAAGAGCGCCGGATGCTTCAGCGTGTCGAGGATCTTTCGGACGTTGAGCGGATAGGTCACGCAGGCGGTCGAGGTCTCGTTATGGACCACACAGACGGCCTTGATCTTGTGCGCCTTGTCGGCGGACAGCTTTGCCTCGATCTGCTCGAGGTCGGCGCCGTGGCGCCAGTCGCCCGGAATGAAGTCGACGTCGAGCTTGAACTTGTCGGCAATGCCGTGCCACAGCACGGCGAACTGGCCGGTCTCGCACATCAAGACCTTGTCGCCGGGCTGCAGCGTGTTGACGATCGCGGCTTCCCAGGCGCCGGTCCCCGACGAGGGGTAGATGATCACGGGCTGCTTGGTGCGGAACACACGCTGCATCGCCGACATCACGGCAAAGCCGATCTCGGCGAATTCGGCACCGCGATGATCCATGGTCGGCATATCCATGGCCCGCAGCACCCGGTCCGGCACGTTGGTCGGTCCCGGAATCTGCAGAAAATGCCTTCCAGTATGCACGGTCATGAGCGTCTTTCCCGGTCTTGCTTTGGTCGTGATGAGCCGCTCGCATATCACTATTCGCCGGGTTTGTCCTCCGCCCGGCGAGGGTCCGGCATGCATATCCGGCGGCGCTCCGGCCGGGATTCACGCCTTCACTCGGCGGCCACCACCTTGCCCTGCACAACCGGTGCGCCGGCCTGCCCGAACGGCCGTTCGGGGTGCATCAGAAATGCCGAGAAACCGCCGAGCAGCAGCAGGCCCATCGACATCAGGAACGGAAGGTACCAGTTCCCGGTGGCGTCAATGACGAAGCCGGCAACCAGCGGCGAGACGATGGCCGCGAAGGCCGAGCCGGTGTTCATGATCCCCGCGGCGGTGCCGGAATATTTCGGCGCGATATCCATCGGGATCGACCACATCGGGCCGATCACCAGCTCGGCACAGAAGAAGCCGGCCGACAGGCACAGCGCGACCACCGTGATGTCGTGCACGAACAGGATCGGCATCAGCGACAGCAGCGCACCTGCGAAGCCCACGATCGTCACGCTAAGCCGCGCCAGGCGCACATTGGCTGTGCGCTCGAGGATGCGGTCGGAGATGACGCCGCCGATGCTGTCGCCGACGACGCCGGCGAAGAACACGCCGGATGCGAACAGGGCCGAGTTCTTCAGATCGAGGCTGTAGTTGTTCTTGAAGAACAGCGGCAGCCAGTTGAGGTAGAGCCACAGGCACCAGCCGTAGCAGAAGTAGGTCAGCGTCACCGGCCACATCCGCTGCAACAGCGGTCCCCACGGCACCTTCGGCCGCTCTCCTTTCGGCCGCGGCGGCAGCGTCGCGAGTTCGGCCGCGGTGATCGAGGCATGATCCTTCGGCTCGTTGCGGAAGTACCAGACCCACACGATCCCCCACAGCAGACTGACGATACCAAGCACGACGAATGCGCCGCGCCAGGTCAGCCAGAGGATCAAGAGCGCGACGGCCGGCGGGGTCACCGCATTGCCGAGCCGGGCAAACGAATGCGTCAGGCCTTGCGCGAAGCCGCGGCGGCTCGCCGGCGTCCAGTACTGCATCGCGCGCGTCGCGGTCGGGAACGTCGCGCCTTCGCCGAACCCCAGCGCGAACCGCGCGACGAACAGCGCCGCGAGACCATGGACAAAGCCGGTCATGATGGTCGCCGCCGCCCAGATCATGCCGCACCAGAACAGGGTCTGGCGCGGCCCGAAGCGATCGCCGACCCAGCCGCCGATCACCTGGAACAGCAGATACGGATAGGCGAACGCCGAGAACACCAGGCCGAGCTCGGTATTGGACAGGCCGAGCTCCTTCTGGATATCGCTGGCCGCGGTACCGATGTTCACCCGGTCGACATAGGTGATGAAATACATCACGCAGAGCATGGCCAACACGACGTGGGTGGCCTTGAACCGAAGCCTCATACATCCCCTCCCTGATCCGCGATTTTTCTTAAATCGTTGGCGATCGCGATCCGCTAGGTGCCGACCACCTTCAGATGCGACGACGCATTGCGCTGGTCGCGCTGCTCGAGCAGCTTCATCGCCACCGCGACGCCGCCCGCGCGATACGGCACACCGGCGACCGACAGCCCCATCTCGACGCCCGTGAGCGCGCCAAGCAGCGTCAGCTCGTTGCACTCGCCGAGATGACCGATGCGAAACACCTTGCCGGCGACCTTCGACAGGCCGGAGCCGAGCGACATGTTGAAATTGTCCAGCACGACCTTGCGGAACGCATCGGCATCATGGCCGGGCGGCATCAACACCGCGGTCAGCACCGGCGAGAACTCCGAGGGCTCCTGGCACAGCACCTCGAGCCCCCAATGATTGACGGCGGCACGCGTCGCGGCGGCCAGCCGCTGATGGCGCGCGAACACGTTGTCGAGCCCCTCCTCCAGCAACATCGCGATGGCCTCGCGCAGCCCGTAGAGCAGGTTCGTTGCCGGCGTATAGGGGAAGAAGCCGTTGGCGTTCGGCTTCAGCATCTCCTCCCAATCGAAATAGGAGCGCGGCATCTTGTTGCTGCGCGACGCGGCGCGGGCCTTTTCCGAGATGGCGTTGAAGCCGAGGCCGGGCGGCAGCATGAAACCCTTCTGCGAGCAGCTGACGCTGACGTCGACCTTCCATTCGTCGTGCCGATAGTCGACCGAGCCGAGCGAGGAAATGGTATCGACCATCAGCAGCGCCGGATGCGCGGCGCGGTCGATGGCGGCACGGATGTCGGCGATCCGGCTGGTCGCGCCGGTCGAGGTTTCATTGTGGACGACCATCACCGCCTTGATGCTGTGCGCGGTGTCGGCGGCAAGCCTGGCCTCGATCAGGGCGGGGTCGGCGCCGCGGCGCCAGTCACCGGCAATGAAGTCGACCTCGATGCCGAAACGGCCGGCCAGTTGCCGCCACAGGGTGGCGAAGTGGCCGGTCTCGACCATCAGGACCTTGTCGCCGGGCGACAGCGTGTTGACGATCGCGGCTTCCCAGGCGCCGGTCCCCGACGACGGGAAGATCACCACCGGGCCTTTGGTCTGGAAAATCCTGGCGCTGCCCTCAAGCACCGTCCGGCCAAGCGCGGCAAACTCCGCGCTGCGGTGGTCGATGACCGGCATGTCCATCGCGCGAAGAATGCGATCCGGGACCGGGCTCGGCCCTGGAATCTGCAGAAAATGGCGCCCTTGATGCATCAGAACCTCCCAATCGCCGGATTTCGACCTTTCGCGAAGTCATTTTGCATTCATTTTTTGTATTTTCAATCCAATTTTGGTATTCGATTGAGGGCGTCGACGCGACCGCGCCGGCAAATTATTGTTCAGAATATGAAATCTGCGATTCCCGAAACCGGGGTTCCGATCACCCCGCCCGCCATCGGCAATGGCGGCGACCGCCAGGAGGCCTCGCTGCACGGCGAGATCCTGCTGCGGCTGCGCGACTATGTGGTCGAAGGCAACATTCCCGAGGGCGCCCGCGTTCCGGAACGCCAGCTCTGCGAGATGCTGGGGATCTCCAGGACGCCGCTGCGCGAGGCGCTCAAGGTGCTGGCCGCCGAAGGCCTGATCGAGCTGCTGCCCAATCGAGGCGCGCGGGTGCGCCAGCTCAGCCAGCGCGACCTCGAGGAACTATTCGACGTCATGGCCGGGCTGGAGAGCCTGGCCGGACGGCTGGCGTGCGAGGCCATCACCGACGAGGAAATCGCTGGTATCGAGCGGCTGCACTACGAGATGTATGGTCATTATCTGCACCGCGACATGCACGGCTATTTCCAGAGCAATCAGCAGATCCACGAGAGCATCGTCGCGGCCGCACGCAACGAGACGCTGAAGACGACCTACGCCAACTTCGCTGGCCGGATTCGCCGCGTGCGCTATTCCGCCAATTTCGCCCGCAAGCGGCAGCGCTGGGCCGAGGCGATGCGCGAGCACGAGGCAATCCTCGATGCGCTGCGGCGGCGAGCAGCAAGCGAGCTCAGCGACATCCTGTTCCAGCACCTGCGCAACAAGCGATCCGCCGCGATCGATCACCTCGCGGAAGCCCAGGACGCCGATCTGGAAACGACGCCCCAGGGCGACTAAAGGGTGAGCCAAGGGTTGCGATTGGATCGCGATCCTTGCTCATTTTGAATTCATAATGTAATTCTCAAATCGAGAGAATGCATAATCCGTGAGCAGGCCTCGGTTGCGTCATGGATCACATCGGATCTGGGATGAAGAACGCCTCATCGCTCGAACAGCGCCTGCGGTCTGACCTGACCGGCGAAGTGTTTTTTGATGCCTTCAACCGCGGCCGCTACGCGACCGACGCCTCGTTCTACCAGATCATGCCGGCCGGCGTGGTGGTGCCCCGCACCGTCAACGAGGCGCTGCGTACGCTGGCGATCGTCCGCAACGCCGGGCGCATTGTCACTCCGCGCGGCGGCGGCACCTCGCAATGCGGCCAGACCGTCAATGACGGCATCGTGGTCGACCTATCCAAGCATCTGAACCGGATCATCTCGCTCGATGTCGAGGCTCGCACGTGCGTGGTCGAGCCCGGCATCGTGCTCGACGACCTCAACCGGCAGCTCAGGAAGCACGGGCTGTGGTTTCCGGTTGACGTCTCGACCGCCTCGCGCGCCACGATCGGCGGCATGGCCGGCAACAATTCCTGCGGCGGCCGCTCGCTGCGCTACGGCACCATGCGCGACAACACGCTGGCGATGGATGCTGCGCTCGCCGACGGCACGCTGCTGCATTTCGGCGAGGTGCCGCGCGACCTGACGCGGGTCAATGCGTCCGACAGCGGGTTGAAGCTGTTCCGCGACATGCTCGATCTCGGCGAGCGCGAGGCGCTCGAGATCGCGGACAAATTCCCCAAGGTGCAGCGCCGCGTCGGCGGCTATAACCTCGACGCGCTGGTGCCGCGCAACGCGCCGAACAACATGGCGCACCTTTTGGTCGGCTCCGAGGGGACGCTCGCCTTCACGACGCAGGTCGAGCTCAAGCTGTGGCCTGTGATCCGCAACAAGGCGCTCGGCGTCTGCCATTTCGGCAGCTTCTACGAGGCGATGGACGCGGCCCAGCATCTGGTGAAGCTGCGGCCCATTGCCGTGGAGCTGGTCGATCGCACCATGATCGCGCTGGGCCGCGAGATCGCGATGTTCCAGCCGATCATCTCCGCTGCGGTGCGCGGCGATCCCGACGCGATCCTGGTGGTCGAGTTCGCGGAAGAAGACCAGGCCGACAATCTCGCCCGCCTCAGGCAGCTCGGCGCGCTGATGGGCGACCTCGGCTTCGGCTGGGACAAGCCGCAGCGCAAATGGGGTGGTGTGGTCGAGATCGTCGAGCCCGCGCTACAGACCGGCATCGCCGATTTCCGCGCCGCCGGCCTCAACGTCATGATGTCGATGAAGCAGGAGGGCAAGCCGGTCTCGTTCGTCGAGGATTGCGCGGTGCCGTTGCCGCACCTCGCCGACTACACCGAACGGCTCAACGCCGTGTTTGCCAAGCACGGCACGCGCGGCACGATGTATGCGCACGCCTCCGAAGGCTGCCTGCATGTGCGGCCGGTGCTCAATCTCAAGCTCGAGAAGGACGTCAAGGCAATGCGCGCCATTGCCGAGGAAGCCTTCGCGATGGTGCGCGAATACAAGGGCTCGCATTCCGGTGAGCATGGTGACGGCCTGGTGCGCTCGGAATTCCACGAGACCATGTTCGGTGCCCGCATCGTTGCCGATTTCCGCGAGGTCAAGCAGCGCTTCGACCCCGGCAACACGCTCAACCCGGGCAAGATCGTCGATCCCCCCAGGATGGACGATCGCTCGCTGTTCCGTTTTTCGCCGGATTACCGCGTCGGCGAATTGAAGACCGTGCTCGACTGGTCGGCCTATCCCGGCGCCGGCGGCGGTTTCCAGGGCGCGGTCGAGATGTGCAACAACAACGGCGCTTGCCGCAAGCTTGAAGGCGGCGTGATGTGCCCTTCCTATCGTGCGACGCGCAACGAGAAGGACGTCACCCGCGGCCGCGCCAATACGCTGCGGCTCGCGATCTCCGGCCAGCTCGGGCCGGACGCCCTCTCCTCCGACGAGATGATGGACACGCTGAAGCTCTGCGTGTCCTGCAAGGCCTGCCGCCATGAATGCCCGACCGGCGTCGACATGGCCAAGATGAAGATCGAGGTGCTGGCCGCGCGCGCCGCAACCCGCGGCCTGTCGCTGCGCGACCGGCTGGTCGGCTATCTGCCGCGCTACCTCGATCTCGCCTCGCGCTTCGCCCCGCTTGCGAACTGGCGCAACAGCAGCCCGCTGCTGCGCGCGCTGTTCGAGAAAATCGCCGGCATCAGTGCCAAGCGTGCCTTGCCGGAATTTCGCCGCGACACCTTCCGGCCCGACGCCGAGGTGCTGGGTCCAGCGGACGGACGCGAAGTGGCGCTGTTCGCCGACACGTTCAACCGCGGTTATGAGCGGGAGAACCTCGACGCCGCGGTTAAGGTGCTCGTTGCGGGCGGCTATCGCGTGCATCTGCCGAGGCCATCGGACGGCGCGCGGCCGGCGTGCTGCGGGCGAACGTTCCTGTCGGCCGGGCTCGTCGAACAGGCCCGTGCCGAGCTCGACCGGCTGGTTGCGACCTTTTCTCCGTTCGCGGCACGCGGCGTGCCGATCATCGGCCTCGAGCCGAGCTGCCTTTTGACGATGCGCGACGAGCTACTGTCGCTGCGTTCGGACGACGCCGCAAAGAGCGTCAGCGCGCACGCGCTGCTGTTCGAGGAGTTTCTGGTGCGCGAGGCCGAGGCCGGACGCCTCGCGCTGCCGCTCGGCGCGGTCGCCGCGAAGGCTGTCGTACACGGCCATTGCCACCAAAAATCCTTCGGCGCGTTCAAGCCGGTGGAGAAGGTGCTCCGCCTGGTGCCGGGCCTCGACGTCAAGGCCATCGAGTCGAGTTGCTGCGGCATGGCCGGCGCGTTCGGCTATGGCGCGGATACCTATCAGGCCTCGATCGAGATGGCTGAGCTGTCGCTGCTGCCTGCGGTTCGCGGCGCCGATCGGGACACGCTGATCGTGGCCGACGGCACCTCCTGCCGGCACCAGATCAAGGACGGCAGCGGGCGCGCGCCGCTGCATGTCGCCAGCGTATTGGCGATGAGCCTGAAACGTGCGACATCGAAATCCGACCAACCATTGCCGACAAAGGACAAGGCCCATGGCTGAGCTCACTCTCGACACCGCCCGCAAGATTCTGGATGCCGCCCTCGCCAAGGGCGTCGAGAAGAAGCTGAAGCCGCTGGTCGTCACCATCCTCGACGCCCGCGGCGCGGTGAAGGTGACGGCAGCACAGGACGGTACCAGCCTGATGCGGGCCGAGATCGCCCACGGCAAGGCCTACGGCGCGCTGGCGCTCGGCATGGGATCGCGGGCGCTGTTTCAGCGCGCGCAGGAGCAGGCCTACTTCATCGATTCCGTGAACACGCTGGCGCAGGGCCGGCTGGTGCCGGTCCCCGGCGGCGTGCTGATCATGGACGGCTCGACCCTGCTCGGCGCCGTCGGCGTCAGCGGCGACACCTCAGACAATGACGAGATCTGCGCCGTGGCCGGCATCGAAGCCGCCGGCCTGAAGGCCAACGCGGGCTGATCTGCCGAGCCTGCTCTGCCGAGCCCGTGCGGCCAGGGCCCGCACTCATAGATCTTGGTCGATGTCCGGTTCGCCCCGACATCGACCGCCCGCGGCAACTGTCGCGATGGGCCAGAAGGCGGTATCGCTGACGCGCTGCGATTGTCGCCGACGACGTCTTCGATCGAACGGCCTAGCCGTGAAGTTGCGCGTTGAGGCCGTCCCAGTTCGGCGTCCGTCTGGTTGCCTCAAGAGCGCCGCTCTGGGAGTTCCGACGAAACAGCAGGCCCTTCTGGCCCGAGAGTTCCTTAGCCTTCAGCACTCGGCCATCCTCCAACAGGATGCGCGCGCCTGCCGTGACATAGCAGCCCGCTTCGACGATACAATCATCGCCCAACGAAATGCCGATACCGGCGTTGGCTCCGATCAGGCAGCGCTCGCCAACTGTAATCCTCTCTTTCCCTCCGCCGGACAGAGTGCCCATGATCGACGCTCCGCCACCAATGTCGCTGCCGCTTCCCACAACCACACCAGCGCTGATCCGGCCTTCGACCATGCAGGGACCGAGCGTGCCCGCATTGAAATTGCAAAAGCCTTCATGCATGACGGTTGTGCCCGGAGCCAAGTGAGCTCCGAGCCTGACGCGATCCGCATCGGCAATTCTCACGTCCGCGGGCGTCACGTAATCAGTCATGCGCGGGAACTTATCCACGCCCGTCACCTCGAAGGCGAGAGCACGCTTTCGCGCTCCGAGTCGCGCGTCCGGTACACGAGAGGGTTCGCAGGGACCAAGCGTCGTCCAGGCAACGTTTGGTAACAGACCGAATATTCCGTCAAGGTTCAGGCAATTCGGCTGGACGAGCCGGTGGCTCAGCAGATGGAGGCGAAGATATGCGTCGTACACATCAGTCGGCGCCGATGCAAGGGAGTCGATTTCCGTACGAATGGCAACGATGTCGACATTGCGGATGTCGTCGTGTCGCGCACATCCGTCTGCCGCCTCACCCAGCGACCTGGTGATCTCGTCGCTCGTCAGCCGTACCGTTGCCGCCTTGCCGGGCTGCGCAACCAGGCTCAGCCGAAGAAACCAGGAATCCAACACGCGACCGTCAGCGGCAATCGTCGCAAATCCCTCGCCGCTCGCGCCCCTCAGCTCCATCGTCATTTGAATTTCTCACATTACGATCCTACGCGTTGTGCATACGCGAGTTCTCGTAGAATTAGCAACTTCTGAACGCTCAAACACGTCCGCTTTGGGCCATTTTCTACGGATTCAGTGGGGCTTGTTCTACGGATTCAGCGGGGATTGTCGGCAGGTGCAACCCCTGCCTATCGCCCGGTCCAGGTCGGCTTGCGCTTCTCGCCGAAGGCCTTGAGGCCTTCCTTGGCGTCCTCGGTCATCGCGAGCAGCGCGATCTGGCTTTCGGTGTAGGCGATGCTTTCGTCGAACGACATCGAGGCGATCGCACGCATGGCGTATTTGCCGCGACGGATCGCCGTCGGTGACTTGTCGACGATGCGGCCGATCAGCCAATCGACCTTGGCGTCGAGCTCGGCCGCCGGCACGACATAGTTGAGAAGGCCCGCGGCCTGCGCGGTCTTCGCATCGAAGGGCTCGCCGGTGAGCGCCCATTCGTTGACGAGGCGCGGCGGCGCGATCGATTGCAGCAGGCTCAGCACCTGCATTGGAAACACGCCGACCTTCACCTCGGGCAGACCGAAGATCACGCCATCGGCGGCCACCGCCATGTCGGTCATGCACAACAGCCCCATGCCGCCGGCCATGCAGACGCCGCCGACCCGCGCGATCGCGGGCTTGGTCGCGTTCTGCGACAGCCGCAGCAAATCGGCGTAGTCGACATTCGGCCGCGAAAAATCCATCGAGAACGCGGCGCCGCTGTTCTGCAAATCGGCACCGGCGCAGAACGCCTTCTCGCCTGCGCCGGTCAGCACGATGACGCGCACGTCCTTGTCGTCATGCGCCTCGCGATAGCCCTTGGCAATGCCTGCGATCACGCCGGCATTGAGCGCGTTGCGCTTGTCCGGGCGGTTGATGGTGATCCAGTAGGTCTGCCCGCGCTTTTCGAGAAGAACGCTGTTGTCGGTCATGTTTCCCGCCTCTTTCCCGCCGGTGTGCTGTTGTCAGCCGACATTTGCGGCAGGATCGGCACCGACTGCAAGCAGGATTATGCGGCGGCCGGCGCCTTCCTGATCCAGACCTTGTTGTCGTGGAACGCAGCGCCGCCGACCGGAGCGACGGCTTCGGCCCCGGTCAACATGTTGATGCCGCGGCCGCCGATATGCGACTTGTTCGGATGGATCGACTCGGCAATCAGCACGCCGCGGCGAACGCCATCGAACAGTTTTGCGGTCAACGTGGTCTCACCGCGCGTGTTGCCGAGCGTCACGGCGTCGCCATCCGCGATCGACAAGTCAGCCGCATCGTCGGGATGGATCATCACTGTCGGCGCGCCCTCGCGGGCCTGCGACGACGGCGTTTCGTTGAAGCTGGTGTTGAGGAAGCTGCGCGACGGCGACGTCGCGAGCCGGAACGGATGCTGCGCGTCCGCCTCCTCGATGATCGTCCAGTGGTCGGGCAGCGAGGGCATCTTGTCCCAGGCGCCCATCAGCCCGCCTGAACCGACCGGCACCTTGCCCCAATCGACCTTGAAGTGGAACTTCTTGTCGGCATGGGCAAAGCCGTCGAGATAATGCGAGGTGCGGAAATCGGGCTGCAGATCGCGCCAAATGTCGGCCTCCAGCGCCTCGATATGGCCGTGCCCGCTCTTCTTCAGCGTCGCATCGATCAGCTGGCGCGGCGTCATGTCGAAGCCGGGATGCGCGGCATTCAGCCTGCGGCCGAGCCCCTGCAGCACCTCGTGGTTCGAGCGGCACTCGCCGGGCGGATCGATCAGCTTCGGGCCGACCGAGATGTGCTGATGGCCACCGCCGTAATACAGGTCGTCGTGCTCCATGAACATCGTCGCCGGCAGCACGATATCGGCCATCTGCGCCGTCTCGGTCATGAACTGCTCATGCACCGCGACGAACAGATCCTCGCGCGCGAACCCCTGGCGCACCAGCGCCTGCTCGGGCGCCACCGTCATCGGATTGGTGTTCTGGATCAGCATCGCCTTGACCGGCCCGCCGCCGCGCAGCGCCTCGGCATCGCCGGTCAGGATGCGGCCGATCTTCGACTGATCGAGCACCCGCGTCGCGGGATCGATCGCGTCGTGGCCCTCGATGATCGACTCGTCGAAGCGCCAGATTCCGGCATTGTTGAAGAACGCGCCACCGCCCTCATATTGCCAGGCGCCGGTGACAGCCGGAATGCACGACGCAGCGTGCATCTGGGCAGCGCCGTTGCGGCTGCGGGTGAAACCGTAGCCCAGACGGAAGAACGAGCGCTTGGTCTGTCCAACCAGCCGCGCAAACGCCTCGATCTCCGCGACCGGCACACCCGAGATTGCCGAGGCCCATTCCGGCGTGCGGGTCTTCAGATGCGCCTCGAGCTCGTCGGGGCAATCGGTGTAGCGCGCGAGGTAATCGCGATCGGCAAATCCCTCGCGGAACAGCACGTGCATCACAGCGCAGGCGAACGCGCCATCGGTTCCCGGCCGCAGCAGGATCTTGATGTCGGCCTGCTTCATGGTCTCGTTGTTGTAGACATCGACCGCCGCGATCTTCGCGCCACGTTCCTTCCGCGCGCGGGACGCATGCGTCATCACGTTGACCTGGGTGTTCACCGGATTGGTGCCCCAGATCACGACGAGGTCGGAAACGCCCATCTCGCGGGGATCGACGCCGGCGATCTTGCCGGTCCCGGCGGCGAAGCCGATGCGCGCGATGGTCGAGCAGATCGTGCCGTAGAAGCGTGAATACTTCTTCACATGCGACAGGCGATTGAGGCCGTCGCGCATCACGAGCCCCATGGTGCCGGCGTAGTAATAAGGCCAGACCGACTCGGCGCCGAACTCGCGCTCGGCGACCTCGAAACGCGCGGCGATCTCGTCCAGCGCTTCGTCCCAGGAAATCCGTGCGAACTGGCCCGAGCCCTTCGGCCCGGTCCGGCGCAGCGGAACCGTCAGCCGCTCGGCGTGATGAATCCGCTCAGCATAACGCGCGACCTTGGCGCAGACCACGCCGGCCGTATAGGTCTGCTGTTTGGCGCCGCGTACCCTGCCGATCGAACGTCCTTCGATCACCTCGACGTCAAGCGCACATGCCGAGGGGCAGTCGTGCGGACAGGTGGAATGGCGGATGTCGACCTTGGCATGCTGGTTCATGCCAAATTGGTAACATCAAATATTCCCTCCGCCGAGGGGCATTATTGACCCAACCCGGGCAAAAACCGGGCATGAGCCATGCGACAACCGCCGAGACAGCTGCTCTCGGCCCGAACCGTCGGTCAAACGCGGAAGATGCGGGTGTAGCGAGCCTTGATCGATTCGCCTTCCCGCTCTACCGCCGCCGGATCGTCCTTCATCGTCTTGATGTCCTTCAACGGCTTGCGCCCGGCTTTCTCCTGGGCCTGTGCGTGGACGGACCTGAGACCGCCGATCTCGACATTGAGTTGCTGCCCCTCGCGCCCGAGCGCGAAGGATTGAAACAGCCTTGCCGCACTGGGATGCGGACAGTCTTTGAATATCCCATTGGGGCCGACAATGATCGGCGACCCCTCGGTGGCATAAACCGGCTCGACCGGCCGGCCGGCTTCCTTCAGCTGAAAGATGTTGTACTCGTTGCCGTCGGCCATCACTGCGCGCTCGCCGAGATCGAGCTTCTTCGGCGGATCGGTCGAGGATTGCACCTGCATGATGTTCTGCTTGGCGAGCTGCTCGAAGAAGCTCCAGCCGAGATCGCGCTGCATCTGATAGGTCGCGGTCATGATGGTGCCGCTATAGCCGGGATGCCCCTTCACGATCTTGCCCTTCCATTTCGGATCGAGCAGATCGGCAAAGCTCCGCGGCGCCTCCTCGGCCTTCACGAGATTGGTGTTGTAGGCAATGATCGACAGCCAGACCCGGAAGCTGGCGAACTGTCCGTCCGCATCGCGATGCTCGTCCGGATAGTATTTCGCGACCTCCTCCGGGACATAGGGCGCCAGGATGCCGTCGCGCTTCCACACGATGAAATGCGCGGCGTCGGAGGAATTGACGACATCGACCGCGTGAATGTTGCTTGAGTATTCCTGGCCGACCCGCTGGAACACACGCTCCGCGCCGGTGCGTTCGACACGCACGGTGATCCCGGCATATTTCGCTTCGAATGCCTTCGCCAGCTTCTCGGCGACCGGCAGGTCAGTCGAAGTGTAGTAGACGACCTGTCCCTCCTTCTTCGCGGCCTCGATCAGCGCCGGCGTCACCGGTTCCGCAGGTGGCGCGGCAGCCATCACGCGCGTTGAAAAGGCGGCGCCCGCCAGCACGGCGCTGGAGCCCTTCAGCAGATCGCGCCGCGATAGCCCAGGATGTTTCCTCATTTGATTCCCCGCACGTGATGGCGAAGTTTGAGTAGACCGTCCTCCCGCTCTTATTCCGATGCGCGAAGACGGAGTCTGTCGTCGACAGAGCCTTCAGGTTGCAGTTAGACTTCTGATCAAGAAAGAAGACTAAAGTTGGGGGAGACGATCAATGGCGGGCTTTCGGTGCGCCTTGATGTGTGTCGCGGCATTGCTGACCGTGTCGATGTCGGGCTCATATGCCGACGCCGAGGATTACCCCGCGCGGCCGGTCAGGATCATCGTTCCCTTCGGCCCCGGCGGTCCGGCCGACGTCGTTGCGCGGCAGATCGGCAGCATCTTGCAGGAAAGTCTCGGCCAGCCCTTCGTGGTGGAGAACCGCACCGGCGCCGGCGGCGTGATCGGCACGCTCGATGTCGCGAAGGCGCCGGCCGATGGCTATACCCTGCTGATGATGTCGAACACCCAGACCGCGAATGAATCGCTGGTGCCCCAACGCAAATACGAGCTGATGCGCGACCTCGTGCCGGTCGCATCGCTGAACACATCGGATCTCGTGATCGTGGTCCACCCCGCCGTGCCGGCAAGGACGCTGCAGGAATTCATCGCGCTCGCAAAGGCAGAGCCCGGAAAGCTGAACTACGCCTCGTCGGGTCAGGGAACGCCTTATCACATGGCCGGCGAGTTGTTCAAAGCCATGGCCGGGATCAACGTCGTGCACGTGCCCTACCGCAACAGCGGCGAGGCCCGCAGCGGCGTCATCGGTGGCCAGGTCCAGATGATGATCGATGCCGTGCCGGCGATGGCACCGAATGTTGCCGAAAACCAGGTCCGCGCGCTTGCCACAACCGGCAAGACCCGTTCCGCGGTGCTGCCCGACGTTCCGACGGTCATCGAGGCGGGCGTTTCCGGTTATGAGGCGACGATCTGGCTCGGGCTGATGGCGCCAGCGGGTACGCCGAAGCCGATCATCGACAAACTCAACACGGCCGTGAATGCAGCGGTCAGGCGGCCGGAGGTCGAGAAGCTCTGGGCCGAACAGGGCGCGGTGCCGATGACGATGACGCCGGAAGCATTCGACACGTTCCTGCGCGCCGATATCGTGAAGTGGGCGGACGTCGTCAAACGACTGGACAAGACCGAATAGGCACGTGGCGGCAGGACCGTGGTGATGGAACAGTGCACATGAAGACGTTGAATATCCTGAGCGGCGGCGCGGCGCAGGGACTGGTGCGCAGCCTTGCGCCTGCCTTTGAGGCCGAAACCGGCCTCGGGATTGCCGGTGATTTTGGCGCGGTCGGCGCCATGGCCGACAGGTTGCGCGCCGGCGTTCCGACCGACATCGTCATCCTGACCGCTGCGCTGATCGCTAAGCTTGTGGACGAAGGGCTGGTCCTGCGCAGCTCGATCGCCGACATCGGCCGCGTTGAAACGGCGCTTGCGGTCCGCGCGGGCGATCCAGCGGCACAAGCCGAGGACGCAGCAAGCCTGCGTACAGTGCTGCTCGCCGCGGACGCGATCTTCGTGCCAGATATCGAGGCGTCAACTGCCGGGATTCATGTCGCCAAGGTGCTGGCACAACTCGCCATCACTAACGCCGTCGCCGACCGGCTGAAGATCTTTCCGAACGGCGCGACCGCGATGCGGCATCTGGCCGAATCCCGAGACCAGCGGCCGATCGGTTGCACGCAATCGACCGAGATCATCAACACTCCCGGTGTCGTGCTTTCTGGCACCTTGCCGCCGGGATGCGGGCTCGCGACCATGTATACGGCTGCCGTTGCAACGCAGTCATCGGCTGCACCGCAGGCGCAACGCCTGATCGCGTTGCTGACGTCGACGGATGCGACTGAGCTGCGCAGTCAGGCAGGTTTCGTCTCCGGCCCGGCGTCGTAGCTAGCGCCCCAATTGGGTGAGACCCGTCGGCGGTCCATCGACCGCCGTCCAGCCGCCGTCGACGAACAATGTGCTGCCGCTAACATAGCTCGCTGCGTCGGATGCGAGATAGGCAACGGCGGTGGCAACTTCGTCGGCGCTGCTCCAGCGATTGAACACGGTGTGGCCGGCGTAGAGATTGTAGATGTCCGGTCGCTGCTTGAACGGGCCGGTCAACGCGGTCTCCGCGATGCTCGGCGCGATGGCGTTGACGCGGACGCCAGAGCGGCCGACCTCGGACGCGAAGCCCTTGACCAGGAGACTGATCGCGGCCTTGGTCGAACCATAGACTGCGAGCCCCGGCTCGATCGTCACGGCGCGCACCGAGGAGCAGGCAATCAGGCTGCCGCCTTGCTGCTTGACCATGATGCGGCCGAATGCCTGGAAGAACCAGACCGTGCCCTTGATGTTGAGGTTGATGACGCGGTCGAGATCCTCCTCGGTGTAGTCGAGGATGGTCTTGCGGATGTTCAGCCCCGGCGTGGTGACGGCGATGTCGACGCGTTGCAATTCCGCAAGCGCCTTGGTCGCCAGCGCCTCGACGCCGGCACGATCGGCCGCATCGCAGGCCGCGGCCGTTGCCGATCCACCCTGCTCCCGGATCGCTGCAGCGGTCGACTCCGCACCCTCCAGCGTACGATCGGCGCACAGCACGCGCGCGCCAAGCGAGACCAGCGCTTCAGCCGAGGATTTGCCGATACCGGAGGCGGCGCCCAGCACCACGGCGGTCTTGCCGGTGAGATCGAACAGCTTGCGGTAGTCGGTCACGTGACCTCCCGGGATGTGAGCGAAGCTCGTTTGCCTTCAGCGATTGCCTCATATACTAATATATCAGTTTTGGGAGCAAGAATGCCCGCCCGCTCGCCGAAGAAGTCGGAGCTCCGCAACCTCGCCGGCCGCCGGCGGACCGGTCGTCCACGAACCGCAACGGCGGCGGCGCGGATCTATGCCGAGCTGCGCGCTGAACTTGTCTCCTTGCGGCGCAGACCGGGCGCCCCGATCATCGAGGCCGAGATCGCACGCTCCTATGGCGTCAGCCGGACGCCGGTGCGGGAAGCCATCCTGCGCCTGTCGGACGAAGGCCTGGTCGAGATTTTCCCGCAGTCGGGCATCTTCGTGTCGCGCATCCCGCTCGCCACTCTCCCGGAGGCAATCATCGTCCGCAGGTCGCTGGAGGAAACCACGACCCGCATGGCGACCGAGCGCGCCAGCGCCAGCCAGATCCTCGGCCTGCACGCGATCCTCGAACGCCAGCGCGAGGCCGAGAAGGCCGATGATCGCGAGGCATTCCATCAGGCCGACGAGGCCTTTCACGCCGCCATCGCCGAAATTGCCGGACACCCCGGCATCTGGAAGCTGATCCTGCAGGTCAAGGTTCACGTCGACCGCTTCCGGTGGCTCACCTTGCCGCAGCGTGGGCGGATGGCCGAGGTCATCACCGAGCACGAGGCCGTCATGGCCGCGATGGAGGCACGCGACCCGGCAGCCGCCGGAGCGGCGATGACGAGACATCTCGAACGGCTTCTGGCCGACATCGCGGCCACCCAGCACAACAATCCGGAGTTCTTCGACGAGCAACGCCAGCCGGCATGACCGCGGCCGGAGTCCGGCCAGGCATTTTGGGAGGAATGATAATGAACCGCACAGATCGATCGCGGGCCCGCGGTGCCGGGCTCAACCGTCGCGACATCATCAAGATCGGCGCCGGCCTGGGCGCCGCGGTTGCGACCTCGACGCAGAGCGCGCTCGGCCAGTCGAAAGCAGTCTTCAAGGCGTCAGACGTGCAACCGCCCGGCTACCCGACCGTGGTCGCGACGGAAACTCTCGGCAAGAAGCTTGCGGCGGCGACCAACGGCCGCCTCTCGCTGCAGATGTTCCCCTCGATGCAGCTCGGCGGCGAGAAGGAAACCATCGAGCAGACCCAGATCGGCGCGATCCAGATGCTTCGCGTCAGCGCGGGCTCGATCGGTCCGATCGTCGACGACATCAACGTCGTCAACATGCCCTTCCTGTTCAAGAACATGGCGCATGCCGAGCGGATGATGGATGGCCCGATCGGCCAGGAGCTGCTGGACAAGATCACGGCGAGCCCGAATGCCGGCCTGGTCGCACTGTGCTGGATGAATTCCGGCGCGCGCAGCCTCTACAACACCAAGCATCCGATCAAGACGATCGCCGACATCAAGGGCCTCAAATTCCGCGTCATCGGCAATCCGATCTTCATCGACATGATGAATGCGCTCGGCGGCAACGGCGTCGCGATGGGTTACGACCAGGTGTTCAGCGCGCTGCAGACCGGCGTCATCGACGGCGCCGAGAACAATCCCCCCGAGCTACGTCTTCAGCAATCATTACACCGCGGCGAAGCACTTCTCGCTCACTGAGCACCTGATCGTTCCCGAGGTGCTGGTGTTCTCGAAGCGGGCCTGGTCCACGCTGGCGGCCGATGACCAGGCGCTGATCAGGACGCTTGCCCGCGAGGCGCAAATGGAAGAGCGCGGGCTTTGGAACACATACGAGCAGCAGGCGATGGAGAAAGCGAAAGCCGTCGGCTGCGAGATCATCGAGATCGCCGACAAAACGCCATTCCAGAATGCGGTCAAGCCGGTATGGGACAAATACGGCCCGAAATACCAGGACATGATCGGACGCATCCAGTCTGCCTGACACGGCACCACGCGGGAAATCGACAACATACGGGAAATGGACATGGCCGGATCATATCGCCGCGCGATGGACTATCTGTATCTGGCCTGCGTCATCACGGGGTCTGCCGCGCTGATCCTGATTTCAGCGGTCATCCCCTGGGCAGTGTTCACGCGCTACGTCCTGAACAGCGCCGCCTCCTGGCCCGAACCGCTCGCGGTGCTGCTCACAATCGTCGTGACCTTCATCGGTGCGGCGGCGGGCTATCGGCTCAACCTGCATATGAACGTCGGCTATTTTGCCGGCAAGCTGCCGGACCCGCTCCGGGCGCTGGTCGACCTTGTCGTGCAACTGCTGATGGGCCTGATCGCGCTGTTCATGATAATCTGGGGCTATCGGCTCGTCGAGGTGACCTGGCACAACACGATCGCCGACTTTCCGTCGCTGTCGGTCGGCGTCACCTATCTTCCAATTCCGATCGGCGGCGCCTGCCTGCTGCTGTTCATCATCGAACGGATCTTCCTTGGTGCACCGCCCGATCCGATCGGCCCGCATTGCGACGCATCGATCGACTGACCGCGAGAAGCCACCATGGACATCTCCATCCTGCTCGCGACCATGCTGCTCTGTTTTCTGATCGGCATGCCGATCGCCTACTCGCTGGCGATGGCCGCCATCGTCGGCGCCTTGTGGATCGGCATTCCGCTGGAAGCGGTGATGCTGAAGATCTCCGACGGTGTCAGCAAGGTCGCGATGCTTACGATCCCGTTTTTCGTGCTGGCCGGCGCCATCATGGCAGAGGGCGGCATGGCCCGTCGCCTGGTTGCGTTTGCCGACGTGCTGGTGGGGCTGACCCGTTTGCGTGGCGGCCTTTCGATCGTCAACGTGCTGGCAACGACGTTCCTGAGCGGCATCTCCGGATCGGCCGTCGCCGATACATCGGCGATCGGTTCGGTGATGATCCCGCAGATGGAACAGAACGGCTATCCGCGCGTGTTCGCCACCAACCTGACGATCACCTCGTCGGTCCAGGCCCTTCTGGTGCCGCCGAGCCACAATGCGGTGCTCTACTCGCTTGCGACCGGCGGAACGATCTCGATCAGCGCCCTCTTCATGGCCGGCGTATTCCCCGGGCTGCTGCTCGGCTTCTCGCTGATCATTCTGTGCCTCGCCGTCGCCTATCGCGAGAAGCATCCGCACGGCCAGACCGTGCCGGCCAAGGATGCAATTCGGATCGCCATCGATGCCTCCTGGGGCCTCATCACCCTCGTCATCATCCTGGGCGGCATTCTCGGCGGCATCTTCACCGCAATCGAGGCCGGCGCCATCGCCTGCATCTGGGCCTTCTTCGTCACCATGTTCATCTATCGCGACTATCGCTGGCGTGACCTGCCGGTGCTGCTGCATCGCACGCTGCGCACCGTCGCCATGGTGATGACGCTGATCGCCTGCGCCTCCAGCGTCGGCTACATCATGGCCCTGACGCAGATGCCGGCCAAGATGACCGCCTTCTTCCTGTCGATCTCCGACAACAAGTACGTCATCCTGCTCCTGATCAACGTCCTGCTGCTGGTGCTCGGCACGCTGGTCGACATGGCGCCGTCGATCCTGATCGCAACGCCGATCCTGCTGCCGGTCATGAAGAACTTCGGCGTCGATCCGGTCCATTTCGGCATGATCATGCTGCTCAATCTCGGCATCGGCCTGTGCCATCCGCCGGTCGGCGCGATCCTGTTTGTCGGCTGCGCGGTCGGCGAGGTCACGATCGAGCAGGTCATGCGCAAGATCTGGCCGTTCTATGCGGTGATGTTCTTTGTGCTGATGTGCGTGACATATCTGCCGGAAATCTCACTCTGGCTGCCGAGGCAGCTTCAGGTCCTGCACTGAACGCAAGCGGAACTGTTCCGTCGCCCTTGCACAAAGGGCCGGCATCAAGCCGGTCTGAGCAGATCAACATTGCGCGACACGCACAGCGTGTGATCTTGCGACCGCCAACCGACATCCCTTACGCTGTCCATCCATAACAAAGAGACAGGGAGGCGATCGTCATGACCACAGGCCTGATTTCCTGAAAGCGGGAGCGACGGCGGCAGCAGGCATCGTGTTCTGCGGCTGCGGGCTCGTCCACAACGCGAATGCACAGCCGTCGCGGCAGAAGTTGCCGGTCAGCGTCGACGGCAAGCGCGTGAAGACGATCGACATTCACTCGCATTGCCACTTCCGCGAGGCGGGCGCCCTCCTCGGCGCCGATGCCGGAAAATATCAACTGCCGCCGGTCAACGGCGCCGCCGAAGCCTTCATCGAGATCGACAAGCGCCTGGCTGTGATGGACGCGCAGGCCGTCGATATGGAGGTGCTCTCGATCAACCCGTTCTGGTACGACCGCGATCGCGACCTCGCCGGGAAGATCGTGAAGATCCAAAATGAAAAGCTTGCCGAACTCTGCGCCTCGAAGCCCGAGCGGTTTGCAGCTTTCGCCTCGCTGACATTGCAGGCACCGGACCTTGCGGTGCAGGAGCTGGAGACAGCCGTGAAGAAGCAGGGGCTGAAGGGCGCGGCGATCGGCGGTGTCGTCGATGGCATCGAATTCTCCGATCCCAGGTTTCATCCGGTGTGGGCCAAGGCCGAGGAACTCGGCGTCCCCTGTTCATCCATCCGCTGGGCGTTCCCGAGCTCGGCAAGCGGCTCTCCGGCAATGGCTGGCTCGGCAACACGATCGGCAATCCGCTCGAGACCACGATCGCGCTCTCGCATTTGATCTTCGAGGGGACGTTCGATCGCTTCCCCGGATTGAAGGTCATCGCCGCGCATGGCGGCGGCTATCTCCCCTCCCATGCCGATCGCTCGGACCATCCCTGCCTGGTCGGACCGAAGGGATGCAATCCGGAGATCAAGCCCCAGAAGGCGCCGACCGAATATCTCAAGCAGATCTACTTCGACTCCCTGATCTTCACGCCGGAGGCGATCCGGCGCCTCGCCGCCCAGGTCGGCGCCGGCCAGATCGTGCTGGGAAGCGACTATCCCTATCCATGGCAACTGGCGCCAGTCGACCACATCTTCGCCTGCGCGTCGCTGAGCGACGACGATAAGGCGAACATTCTCGGCCGGACCGCAGCGAAGCTGCTCGGCGTTGCCGCGTGAGGCGGTTGCACGATCTAACTTGCCGTCGTCGCGCGCGACGACGGCATCAACGATCAGTTGGCCTTCACCGTCCGCATCTCATTGCGCGGCAAAGCGGTGGGCGCCGGCTGAGCGATCCTGGGCGGCGGGCTGGCGTCGGCGGCGTCGGTTCCGACGAACTCGGCCTGTGCCGCGTCCGATATCCATTTGACCGCGGCCGGGTGACTGACGAGCATCCCGATAAAGGCAACGATCACGAGCACCGGCAACGCGATCAGCTTGATGCTGAAGCTCTTGTAGTTGCTTTCCGGGTCCTGACGTCGGTTGTCGAAAGAGCCCTGCATGGATTCCTCCACAGTGCGGACGTGATCCACCCGGGGCTCACTTACCGCAGGGCACGCAAGGCCGATGTGAATGGTTTCACAGGCTTTGTCCGGCTCACCGTTTCGTGAAGTGCAGAAGCTGGACGAGCGGCCGGCGCGGCTACTCGCCGTCGTCGGCCCCGGCGTCAACCAGGGCCTGAAGCGACTCTGGCTTCAGCACCACGATCGCGCCATGCTCGAGCCTGACCCAGCCGCGTGTCGCCCACGCGCGGAGCTGCTTGTTGATGCTCTCGCGGGTCATCCCGACCATCTCGCTGATCTCCTGCTGGGTGATCGAGATGGTGCGCCCCTGCGGCTTGTGCTTGTCGCTGAGGCGCAGCAGCGCACTGGCCAACCGGCCCGGCAAGTCCTGCAGGATCACCTGCTCGACCTGGTCGCTGGTCCAGCGCAACCGCGCGCACAGCAGCTCGATGAACTTCATCGCAAGCGTCGGCTGGCTGCGCACGAACGGAATGAACTCGCGCCGGTCGATGACGAACAGCTCGCAATTGGTATTGGCGGTGGCGTCTGCCGTCCGCGACAAACCGTCGAGCAGCGCGATCTCGCCGAAGATCTCGCCTGCCTCGATCAGGTTCAGAATAGCGTTGCGGCCATCTGGTGACGAGATGCTGATCTTCACCGTGCCCGAGATCACCGCAATCAGGCTGGTGCCCGGATCGCCCTTGGAGAAGATCGTCGTGCCGCGCTTCAGCGTGATGTGCTTGGCATAGCGGCAGAGCTGATCGAATGCCTCGGGCTCGAGATCGGCGAAATAGGGATGCTTACGCAGCACCGATAGTTTGTTGTTCGAAAACAACGGCGCGCCGGCAGTTCGTTCAATGGGCGGCGCACCGGTCATCGTGATCCAGACTGATTGTGTTGCGTTTAATCGGCGCGCCAGCAGCGCGACACCGACAGAGCCACCGATCAATGAAAGCGGAAGCGACTATAGCCCCACCGCGGGCCTACAGCAACAAAAGGTCCGATCCACCGGCATCGGGCTAGAAGGCATCCAAGCTACAATTTGGAATAAATACGTGCCTATGCAACGCTCAATTGCAGGCAGCGGGTGCCCGTGATCCGGAATATCCGGTCTAGCAATGACGATCTCGCCTGGCAAAACCCGTCTGTGCGAGGGTCAGCGCCGCAAACTCACAACAGCTTGCCGTCTGGGCCAAAGAACGGGTGCGGCCCGTCAAACCGACCGATGGGGACCTGGTGCGTCACCAACTGTCCAAAATCCTGCCCGGGAAACCACGTGTGCAAGTGAAATGCAGGGGGTTCCACCTTGAACGACGGTTCGCGGAGCTGCCCGAGGTCCAGGTCGACCGCATGGTTTGGCGCGGGGCAAATTGTCACGGGAAGCCCCGCGAAGGCGGTCAGCATCGCACGGTGGACGTGCCCGCACGCGATCAGCCGCACACGCGGGTGACGCTTGACGATTTCCGCCAACTCGTCGGCATTGAAGAGGTCCTGCCGGTCCATGTGCCAGATGCCGCCCTTGAATGGCGGGTGATGCAGGAAGAGCAGCGCCGGCCGGTCGGCTGCGGCCGCCAGCGCCTCGTCCAGCCATTGCAGCGTGGACGCTTCAAGCATGCCGTGAGGTTTACCGGCAACGCTTGAATCGAGCAGCAAGAGATCGAGACCATTGACCTCGATCTTCTGGTCGAGCGGGCCTGTGGCGCGAACATAGGGCGCGGTCGGAAACGATTCGCGCATCCACTCCCGCGAGTCGTGATTACCGGGAACGCCGGCAAACGGCAGGCGCAGCGGCGCGAGCAATCGCTTCAGATAATCGTATTCCTCGACCGACGGCGTATCGACAAGGTCGCCCGAGATGACAACGAAATCGGGCGCCGGCTCGAATGCGTTGAGTTCAGCCACGCAGCGCTCGAGCGCCTTGGCGGTATCGACCCGGCCGTAAGCCAACGTTCCGGGCGGCTTGACGTGAAGGTCGGATATCTGGGCGATGAGAACAGGTTTCGACGGCATCGATGTATCTCAGGGTTCGGAAGGCAGAAGACGAAGCGCGCCGGCCGCGATCGAAAGCCCTAATCGATCGCCGACCTTGGCCTGGATCGTGTTGGGCGCGTCGACGTTGAGCGGCTTGCTCGATGCGCCGCTCACGACAATCCGCTGCCGGTCGCCGATGAAGCTGACGGAATCGACAACACCCGAGAGCGTCCCTCCCCCAGCCTCGGCCACGCGAATGGTTTCGGGACGGATCATGACGGTCGCGTTCGCGGTCGTCGCAGCACCCTCGATCGGCAATCGCCCGCCGGGCAGGATCAATATGCCGTTCTCGATCGGAGCTTCCACGATATTCGCCGCTCCGATGAACTCCGCCACAAAGCGATCCTTCGGTGCGAAGTAGACCTCGCGCGGTGCGCCGATCTGGGCGATCGCACCTTTCCGCATCACCACGATGCGGTCGCCCAATTCCATTGCTTCGGCCTGATCATGCGTGACGTAGATCGTCGTAATGCCGAGTGCTCGCAACAACCGGTTAAGCTCACTCCGCAGCCGGTCCCGCAAAGCGGCGTCAAGCGCGGTCAACGGCTCGTCAAGCAGCAAGATGCCCGGTCGGATCGCGACGGCGCGGGCCAATGCGACGCGCTGACGCTGGCCGCCCGAAAGCTGGTCGATACGGCGGTTCTCCAAGCCCGTGATGTTCGTCAGAGCCACCAGTTCGGCAACGCGCGCGGCCCGCTCGTCCCTGGCAACGCCGCGGATCTTCAGCCCGTAGGCGATATTGTCCGCCACCGTCATGTTGGGGAACAAAGCGTAGGACTGAAACACCATCCCGACATTGCGCCGCTCGATCGGGACCGCGGTCATATCCTTGCCGTCGAACAGAACCTTGCCGCCGGCGTCCGGCAGCTCGAGGCCGGCGATGATACGCAGCATGGTGGTCTTGCCGCACCCGGAGGGTCCGAGCAGCACCAGCGTCTCGCCGCGCGCAATGTCGAGGGTCGCGGGATCAAGCGCGCGCGTGCCGTCGGCAAAGGTCTTGCCGCACGCCTCGATCCGCACCGCTGCGCCGTGGCCGGCCGTACTCATCTTTTGTGATCCTTGTCGGCCAAGAGCTGCATCGCAACCAGGAGCGGAATGATCATCACGAAGAAGATCAGGGTATAAGCCGAGGCGACTTCGAGCCGCATCGAGGCATAGCTGTCGGCGAGCCCGATCGGCAATGTCTTCGTCAACGGCGTATGCAGCATCCAGGTCAGATTGAATTCACCGAGCGACAGCGTGACCACCATTAATGCGCCGGCGAGAATTCCCGGCAGCGCATTCGGCACGATGACGTCGCAGAAACGCCGCCATGGCGACGCGCCGAGCGACGCGGCGCCCTCATCCAACGTCTTGATGTCGACGGTCGCAAACACCGCCATGACAGAGCGCACCATGAACGGCATCGTAAAGATCACATGGCCGACGAGGATGAACAGCCAGGAACGGCGAAAGTCGCCGAAGCTGCCATAGGCGAGCAGCAGGGCCAGCGCGATCGCAAGCCCGGGGATTGCCAACGGCAGCGTGATGATCTCCTCGACGATGCGGGCGAGCCGGCCTCCCCGCGCATGCAGCGCATAAGCCGCCGGAACGCCGGCGAGCAGCGTCACCGCCAGTGTCGCGAAGGCGATCACGAAAGAGAGCAGGATGGTGCCCGCATAAAGCTCCCAGACCTGCGCGACCCATTGCAGCGTCACGCCGGACTGGATGCCGCGGAAATAATTGACGGTCACGCCGGCGGAGATCGAAAGCCCTGCGGGCACCACCAGGAATGCCGCAACGAGCAGCGTGAAGATGAACTGGCCGGTGAAGATCAGGCGATCGCGCATGCTTTCACCCGGCCGCCGCGACCCCGCTGCCGCTGAACGTGCGTGCGAGCGCCAGGATGAGCCAGGTGATCAGGCCGAGCCCCACCGACAGCGCGGCCGACGTCGCGAAATTGGCGGTCAGCGTGAACTCGGTATAGATCAGCATCGGCAGCACGTCGATGTTGGTCGCGAGCGTAAAGGCGGTTCCGAAAGCCCCCATCGCGGTGGCGAACGCGATCGCGCCGGATGCGACGAAAGCCGGCGCCAGGGCCGGCAGCACGACGTCACGCTGCACCGCCCAGGGACTGGCGCCAAGCGAACGCGCCGCTTCCTCCAGACCAACATCGAGCTTCTGCACAGCCGCCATGATCGTGAGGATCACGCGCGGGATCGAGAAGTAGAGATAGCCCAGGAAGAGCCCGTAGATCGAATAGGCGAACACAAACTTCTCGCCGAATATCCGGTTCGACAGATCGCCGATCAGCCCTTGGCGTCCGGCCAACAGGATGATCATGAAGCCGACCACCACGCCCGGAAAGGCCAGCGGAAAGGTGAGCATCGCGATCAGCACGGCCCGCCCGGGGAAGCGGTGCCGCTGCAGGAACATTCCGGTAATCGTCGCCACGATCAACGTGACGACCGTGGTTGCCGCCGCCAGCAGCACGGTGTTGAACAGCGTCGCGCGATAGCGGCCTTCGGTCAGGATGGCGAGATATCCAGTGAGCCCGTGCGGACCTTCAGCGCCCGCAACCACCAGCCGCGCCATCGGCAACAGGAAGAATGCCGTGGTCACGACCGCAAGCGGCAGCAGGCAGAGCCAAACGAAGGACTTTTGCGACATCGGAAGAATGGTGCCCCGCGAAAGGCACCATATTGCCTCAGCGAACCTCGGCGAGATAGCGGTCGACGAAGGCTTTTTGCACGTTTTCCATCTCACCCCAGTCGACGCTCTTGGCGCGGGCATAGTCGCTGTCGGGGAGGAATTTGCCCTTCACGGACGCCGGCAGCTCGATCGGGCGGGCCGGACGCAGATAGGCATTGGTCCAGATCGCCTGCCCCTTGTCGGACAGGAGATAGTCCATCACCTTCTTGGCCTTCTCCTTGTCGGGCGCGTTCTTCACGAGACCGACGACATAGGGAAACACCACGGAGCCCTCGCAGGGAATCACAAACTCGAAGTTGCCTTTTTCCGAATACTTGGCGCGATAGGCGTTGAAGTCGTAGTCGAACAGGATCGGCATCTCACCGGAGACGACGCGGGCATACGACGTCTGCTTGGGCACGATCGGATCGTTCTTGCGCAATTCCTTGAAGAAGCTGATCGCCGGATCGAAATTGGTGAGTGAGCCGCCCAGCGCCAGATTGACGGCGACCGCGCCGACATAGCCGACAGCCGCGGAGGACGGGTCGAGATAGCCGACCATGCCCTTGTAGTCGGGCTTCAGCAAGTCCTTCCAGCAGGCCGGCACCGGCTTGCCGCCGAGCGCGTCCTTGTTGACGAACAGGCCGAGCGTGCCGGAGTGGATCGTGGTCCAATAGCCATCCGGATCCTTGAGGCCTGCAGGGACCTGATCCCAGTGCGCCGGCTTGTAAGGCTCGAGCGCGTCCTGCGCCTTGGCCTTCATGCCGAAGGTCACGCCGAAATAGCCGATATCGCCGACCGGATTGCTCTTCTCGGCCAGGATCTGGGCCAGTGCCTGGCCGGAGTTCTTGTTGTCATGCGGGATGTCGTAGTTGAGGTCCGCCTTGATCGCCTTCAGCATCGAGGCCCAGTCGGCCCATTCCGGCGGGCAATTGTAGCAGATCACGTCGGCTGCCTTGGCGGATTGCCACGGCGCGAGCAGTGTCAGCGCCAGCAACGCAAGGACAAGGCGGACGGTCTTCATGGGAGGCTCCGGTCTGGGAGAGGATGCAATGGGGATTTCAACATCAACCGCGCGACCAAGTATAGGCCGCGTAAGAACGTTTTGCGACGCGCTTGCTGCCGTGCAGCAAAGCGAGCTCCCCCCAATGCCGGCCATCGGATGCTCGCGGCAACCCGTCGTTTCGCGCTAGGCTGCCAGGCAAAAGAGGAAGCGCCCATGTATCAGCCGCCCGGCGTCAAGACATCGTCCGACCTTCCCGTCTCCGACCTGATGAAAGCCTGGGTCCTTGGTGACCCCGACCAGCTCCACCTTTCCGAGAAGCCGACGCCCGTCCCGTCGCGCGCCGAAGTGCTGGTGCGTATCGACGCGGTTGCGATTTGCGCCACTGATCTGGAAATCATCCATGCCGGGTCGCCGGCAAGCATTCAGGGCGGCCTGCCCTTCAACAAGAACTTCACGCCGGGCCACGAGTACATGGGCACGGTTGCCGCACTCGGGCCTGACGTCGACGAATTCAGGATCGGTGAACGGGTCAGCGTCGAAATCCATGCCGGCTGCGGCCAATGCAAACGCTGCCGCCAGGGCATGTACACGTCGTGTCTCAACTACGGAAAGCCCGACAAAGGGCACCGCGCCAACGGCTTTACGACCGATGGCGGGTTCGCCGAATACGCGGTCAACCATATCAACACACTGGCGCGCGTCCCGGATACGATGAGCGACGCGGAAGCGACGCTCGTGGTGACTGCCGGGACATCGATGTATGGCTTGACGGAATTTGGGGGGATTGGCGGCCGGCGAGAGCGTCGTGGTGATTGGCCCAGGGCCGATCGGACTTCTCGCAGTAGCTGTGGCCAAGGCGCTCGGCGCAAGCCCGGTCATCCTGACCGGCACGCGCAACAAGCGGCTGGCGATCGGCGGGGAATTGGGGGGCCGATCGCGTCATCAACATCAACGATGAAAACGCCGTTGAGGTCGTGAAGCAACTAACAGGTGGGATTGGCGCCGGCTATGTCGTCGAATGTGCCGGCACCGACGCGACACTCAACCAGGCCATTCACATGACCAATCGCGGCGGCAAGATCTGCCTGGCCGCCTTTCCGCATGAAGCCGCCACGCTGGACATTGCCCATCTCGTGCGGAACAACATTTACGCCTACGGCATCCGCGGCGAAGGCCGCAGCGCCATGCATCGCGCGATGGAACTGATGGCGGCGAAACGGTTCGATGCGACGAAGATCCACACGCATACGTTTCCGCTGGCCGACCTGCCGACGGCGCTCAGATATGCGCGGGATCGTGTCGACGACGCGATCAAGGTCGTGGTGACGAATCGCAAGGCCGACGCGATCGCGCGCCCCGCCGAGTGAGGTCCGTCCGGGGCTGCGCGGAGGAGCGCTGCCTGGAAAGCCTGCTCACACCGAGCAGTATCGCTCCTTGATCTCCTCGTCGGCCAGCAACGCTTGCGCCGACGCCTGATGCACCACGGAGCCTTGATCCAGGACATAGGCACGATCGGCGATGCCCAGCGCGAGTTCGACGTTCTGCTCGACCAGCAGAACCGTTGTTCCTTGTGCCTTCATGCTCCGGAACAGTTCGAACATCTCGTCGACCAGGACGGGCATGATGCCCTCCGAAGGCTCATCCAGCATGATCAGGTCGGGCTTTGCGATCATCGCCCGCGCGATCGCCAGCATCTGCTGCTCGCCGCCGGACATCGTCACCGCCTCTTGATCCATGCGCTCGGCCAGCCGCGGGAATATCACGGCGATCTCATCGAGCAGCTCGGCTTCCCGCTTCTTCGCAGGTGACGCGACCAGGCCGAGCCGAAGATTCTCCCGGACCGACAGGCCTTGCACAATACGACGCTCTTCGGGAACATAGGCCAGGCCCAGCGCGAAGCGCACATGCGCAGGCTGGCGCAGCAGCTCCTCCCCCTTGAAGCTGACCGAGCCGCGTGTCCGCCCCATCAAGCCCATGATCGATTTCAGCGTCGTCGTCTTGCCGGCTCCATTGCGGCCGATAAGGCAAACGATCTCGCCTTTGGTCACCTCGAGACCGATGTCCTGCAACGCGTGGCTTGCCCCATACCAGGCATTGAGCTTGCTGACCTGCAGCATCCTGTCAGTGCTCCCGCTGACCGAGATAGACACGTTTCACCGCCTCGTTCTGCCGGACCTCCTGCGGCGTGCCCTCGGCAAGCAGCTCTCCATGATGCAGCACGAGGATGCGGTCGCTGATCCCGAGTACCAGCTTCATCTTGTGCTCGACGAGGATGACTGTGCGCTCTTTTGCGAGCTTCACGATCAGATCCATCATGGTCCGGGTTTCCTCCGGACTCATGCCGGCCGTGGGCTCGTCCAGCAGCAGCAACCGGGGTTGGCTCGCGAGCGCCATGCCGATCTCCAGCGCCCGCTGCTCGCCGTGCGCCAGCGTCTTGGCGGCGCGTTCTCGGGATTCCCACAGCCCGACCAATGCAAGCAATTCGTCCGCCCGCTCGACCAGTTCGGTCAGGCGCGCACGGGGACGCCAGATGTCGTATCGCGACACCAGCGCCTGCAGACCGACACGGATGTTCTCACGCGTCGTGAGCTGCGGAAACACGCTGGTGATCTGAAAGGATTTTGCGATCCCCATGTGAGCAAAGCGATGCTGCGGCAAGCCCGTGACATCCCTGCCCTCGAACTCGACGCTGCCCTTCGTCGGCTGAAAGGCGCCGCACAGCAAGTTGAAGTAAGTGCTCTTTCCAGCCCCGTTCGGACCAATGATGGAGGTGATCGCTCCTCTGGAAAACTCGGCCGAGATGTTGTTCAGGGCGACAAACTTCCCGAACGTCTTGCCGACCCCCCTGGTGCGCAGAATGATTTCGCTGACTTGACCTGCTGCGGTCGTCATCGCTTGCCCCGCGCGATCAGCGTGCCCCAGATCCCGGCGGGGAAGAACAGCACGCATGCAATGAAGATGGCGCCAACGATCAGTTGCCAATGAACGGTCCACACGGAGACGATGTTCTCCAGGACCAGGAAGACCGCCGCGCCGACCATCGGCCCGAAGAACGTCCCCATGCCGCCCAGGAGCGCGATCATCACGACCAGGCCCGACGTCTCATAATGCAGGATCTCGATCGGAACGATCGACAGGTGCAGAGCTTGCAGCGCACCCGCAAGACCGCAGAAACCGCCAGACAGGACGAAGGTAAGCAATCGCGTCAAAGTCACGTCATAGCCCGATGCGCGGGCACGCATCTCATTCTCCCGCACCGCTTCAATGACGGCACCGAATGGTGACGCGAGAATGCGCGACATCACAAAGAATGCGGCTATCACGAACGCCGCGATGACGTAATACCGGACCATCGGATTGATGAAATCGATCCGCAGGCCGAACAGATCGATGGTGCGGACATTGATGCCGCGCAGGCCGTTTTCGCCGCCGGTCAGATCAACCGCCTGATAGAAGAGGTAATAGACACACTGCGACAGAGCCATTGTGACCATGGCGAAGTAGATGCCGCGGGTCCTGATTGCGAGTACGCCAATCAACAGTGCCATGAGCAGCCCACCGGCGATCCCGGCCGCAATCGCCGCATACCACGGCCAACCGAAGTGCACGATGGCGATGCCACAGAGATAGGCACCGGTTCCGAACAGCGCCGCGTGCCCGAACGACAAGAGACCCAGATAACCAAACACGAGGTTGAATCCGAGGGCGTACAGCCCGTAGATCAGAATGTTCACGGCGAGCGCCGTGAACGGCATCACCAACGGGAAGATCAGGATGACCGCCGCAACGATGCTAGCGCGATGTCGCGTTGCGAACTCGTACCAACCACCCGTCGTGGCCCGAGGCTGTTTGATCGATTGAGTGGTTTCGGTCATGCCGGGCTCAGCTCATCAATCCGGCGCGGCCGAAAAAGCCCTGGGGGCGAACAATAAGGACGATCGCCATCAGGGCAAAGATCGAGACCTTGGCCATCTCGGGGGCAAACAGCGAGGTCATGCTGACCACCACACCGACCAGGAGGCCCGCCAATACGGCACCGCCGATCGACCCCATCCCTCCAACGACCGTCACCACGAACGCCTCGGCGAGAATCGTGCCGCCCATCTCCGGAATGACGCCCTGGAGCGGAGCAGCCAACAGGCCGGCGAAGCCCGCAATCGCGGTGCCTATCCCGAACACGATCAACCAGACCCTGGAAACATCGACCCCAAGAACGCGGACGATCTGCGGATCGCGCGCACCGGCGCGGATAATCAGCCCGAAACTGGTCTTCTCCAGGAACAGCCACAGCGCCAGTAGAACGACGGCCGTCGCGCCTATCACAAATAGACGGTAGAGCGGGAAATAGCCGACGCCGATGTCGACGGCGCCCTGCAGGACCTCGGGCGTATCGAACGGATAGCCGGTCTTGCCAAAGGCAATGCGCACGCATTCGACCATCACGTAGCTCAACCCGAAGGTCAGCAACAGCGGATAGTCGATGCCGCGGCCGTAAAGCGGCCGGATTAACACGCGCTCAACGGCAAGGCCGAACAGTCCAATCGCGATCGGCACAGCCACGAGGCAAATCCAGAAATTGCCTCCGATCGAGATCAGATAAAGTCCGACATAGGCGCCGACCATGTAGAAGGCGCCATGGGCGAAGTTGACGACCGTCAGCATCCCGAAGATCAGCGAGAGGCCGATTGCAAACAGCACGTAGATTGCGCCGAGCGCTAACCCGGCAAACAGCTGCAGCGCAATCAGGTCAAGGCTCAGGCCCGCCATTTGTCCCCCTCAGCACAACGCGCACCGCTTTGCAGCGCGCGCCAGCGCATGGCTCAGCTCTTGTGACCGAGCGCCTCACAGGTGCGCAGGTACTTCTCGTTAGGCTCTTCGGTCGACAGGACCTCGAATACGTCGGACTCGTTCTTCATGTCCTTGGACTTCGACTTGATGACGAGCACCGACTGCACCGACTGGTGATCGCATTTGCGATAGTATTGCGGTCCCTTGTAGTAGTCGTACTTCAAGGCTTCCAGTGCCGCGACGACCTTGTCGGTCTCCACGCTGCCCGCGCCCTTGACCGCCTCGAGCACGGCCCGCACGCCGCCATAGCCGAGCGCACCATAGTCGGTGGGCAGCTTGCCGTCATACATCTTGCGGAATGCATCGTTGAACGCCTTGGTCGAGGCGAACTTGTCTTCGATGCCCCAATAGAACGAGCAGCCGCCGACGACGCCTTCGAATGCCTGGGGTCCCGCGGCGACGCGGCTAGCATGCGAGAGCAATGGTGCAATAATCTGGATCGACTTCTTGATGCCGAAGTCGGTTGCCTGCTTCAGCGCGATTTGCTGATCGCGGCCGAAATTGCTGATGCAGAGAATGTCGGGCTTGAGCGCCTGGAGACGCGGCAGCAGGGTGGAGAAGTCCGTCGTTCCCAAGGGATGGCGGATGTCGCCGAGGTTTTCGATGTTGAATTCCTTGCCGACCTCGAGGAAGCCGCGAACCATCTCGTGACCGTAGGCGTAATCCGCCGTGAGGAACGCAACCTTCTTGCCGAACTTGGCGAAGGCATAGCGGCCGACCGCGCCTGACGTCATGTGCGGGTTCAGCGCTTCGTGGAACGTGTATTTGCTGAAGTCAGCGGCCTCGTTGATGGCGTCGGACTGGCTGATCGAATTGAAGATGACGCCGCGTTCCTTGGTGACGTTGTTGATCGCGAGCTGCACCGCCGCCGACAGACTGCCGACGACGAAATTCACCTTCTCCTTCTCGACCAGCTCCAATGTCCGCGTCGCCGCTTCACCGGGATTGAGCTTGTCGTCGCGCACGACCAACTCGGCCTTGCGGCCGTTGAGACCGCCGGCGTCATTGAATTGGGCGACGGCCAGCTGACCGGCCCGCACCTGATCCTGGGCCTCGGCGCCATAGGGACCGGTCAAGGGAACAGGGAAACCGATCTTGATCGGTGCTTCCTCTGCCTGCAGCAGATTGATGCGAAAGGGCGAGACGGCGAGAGCGGCGCCGGCGCTTGCCGTCGTCAGCAGACGACGCCGCGATATCGATCCGGCTTTGGTGACCTTCTTCGTCATGACTATCCTCCCCAAGAACTGTCTGTGTTTTGCTTATCGCCTTGTCTTTGCCCGGAACGTCTCCACCTCAGATTCGTCCCAAGGCCGTCAGGATAACCTGAGGCGTGAGCGGAATCTCGGTAATTGTTGCGCCGAACGGCCGCAGCGCATCATTGACCGCGTTAGCAACCGCGGCTGCCGCACCGGCCGTGCCCGCCTCGCCCGCCCCTTTGGCTCCCAGCTCCGATTCCAGTGTCGGCGACACCACGTGGCCAATGTCGATATCGGGCATCTCGCCGGACATCGGGACCAGATAGTCTGCCATGTTGGCGTTGGTCAGCTGACCACGCTCGTCATAGATACACTTCTCGAACAGCGCCGCGCCGAGCCCTTGTACGACCCCGCCCCGGATCTGCTCGTCGACCAGTTGCGGGTTGATGATGGTGCCGCAGTCTTCGACAACCCAATGCTTCAGCAACGTCACGAACCCGGTCTCGGTGTCGACCTCAAGCCACGAGGCCTGAACCCCGTTGGTAAACGCAAAGGGATACTGGCGCGGCACGAAATGCCGTGTCGCCATCAACTCGGGCTGGATGCCCGGCGGGAGGGTATCGGGTCGAAAATAGACGATCCGCGCCAGCTCGGTCAGCGCGATCCGCGACTCGCCGTCGTCCGCATTGACGATACGGTTGTCGACGATATCGAGCCCGGCCGGCGTCGATTGCAGGATGGCTGCGGCGACATCCAGAACATTCTGGCGCAGAGCCTTGGCCGCCTGCAACGCGGCTTCGCCGCCGATGCCGGCGCCGCGCGAGGCCCAGGTGCCGCCGCCATAGGGCGTATTGTCGGTGTCGCCCAGGGTCACGCGGACCCGGTCCATCGAGACGCCAAGCACACTGCCGACGATCTGGGCCGTCAGCGACTCCGACCCCTGCCCCTGCTCCGTGATGCTCGTCTGGCAGATCACCGAGCCCTGCGCATCGAGCCGAACCGCAACGCCGTCCTGCGATGAAATCTTCGCGCCGCCGACGCCGTAAAAGGCGGCACTGGGATTGGTGACCTCGATGAAGCTCGCGATTCCGATGCCCCGATAGACGTTCTGGGCTCGCAAGGCTGCCTGCTCGGCACGCAATGCGTCGTAGTCCATCATCTGAAGCAGCTTGGCCAACGAAGCATGATGCGAAAGCTGCTCGAACTTCATGCCCGAGGGGGATGCACAAGGATAGGCATCGTCGGCGATTAGGTTGCGCCGGCGGATCTCGACGGGGTCCATGCCGATCTTTGCCGCGGCCAAATCGACCAGGCCTTCGGTGACCGAACAGGCAATCGGGTGTCCGACCGCGCGGTACTGGCACATCACGTTCTTGTTCTGGAACACGACACGCGCCCGCGCCCGATAGTTCGCCGTGACATACGGCCCGCCAACCAGATTGACCACCTGATTGGCCTCGATGGCGCTGGTGCGCGGATACATCGAATAGGGACCGATCCCCGTCAGGTCATCAATCTCGAAGGCCGTGATGGTGCCGTCCGGTCTGACGCCGATCCGCCCCCTGCATCGATGATCGCGGGCGTGAATGTCCGTGTTGAAGCTTTCGATACGGTCAGCCACGAATTTGACCGGCCGGCGCAACAGCTTCGATAGCGCGTATGTCGCCATTTCGTCGGCATAGATGTGAACCTTGATGCCGAAAGAGCCGCCGACATCCTTGCAGACCACCCGGACCTGCGCTTCCCGTAAACCGAGATGAAGGGCCGCGATGTTCTGCACCATGTGGGGCGCCTGCGTGCCCTGATAGATCGTGAGCCGCGCCTCGGCCGGATTCCAGTCGGCAACCACTGCACGCGGTTCAAGCGTCACGCCGGTGTGCCGCCCGAATACGAATTCGGCCTCGACGACTTCGGACTCCGACAATGCGTGGTCGACGTCGCCGGCATCGAGTGTCCGTTCAAAGGCAAGATTATCACCGAGCGAGGCGTGAATGACAGGCGTTGCGGGGTCGAGCGCAGTGCGCATGTCGGTGACCGCCGCGAGTTCCTCGTAATCGACGGCAATATGCTCCATGGCATCTTCAGCCGCCGCACGGCTGGTCGCGACAATCGCTGCAACCGCTTCTCCCTGCCAGCAGACCCGGTCGACTGCGATCGCGTGCTGCGGCGCGGACTTCAATCCCTTCAGATGCGAGAGCACACCGACCCACGGCGTGATGACGGCCTCGAGCTCCCGCCCCGTCACGACGGCAATGACGCCGGACATACGCTTGGCCGCGTCGGCATCGATCGCCACGATTCTGGCGTAGGCATGCGGCGACCGTAGGAAGACCACGTGCACCATCCACGGCAACTCCAGGTCACTGACGTATTGTCCGCGCCCTTGCAGCAACCTGTCCAGGTTGGGTCGCGGCACCGTCTTGCCGATATAGGAATTCGGGCGATCGAGCACCGAAACTGACTCTGCTGGCGCACGGGTCACAGTCATGCCGGCCGCTCCGCACGCGCCCTGGCTGTCGCCTCCACAGCGTCCACGATGGCCTGATAGCCGGTGCAGCGGCAATAATTGCCAGAGAGATGCTCGCGGATTTCTTGCCGATCAGGTGCCGGCGAATGCTTCAGCAGATCCTGCGCCGTTATCAGCATCCCGGGCGTGCAGTAGCCGCACTGCAATGCATTGCGTTCGCGAAATGCCGTCTGGAGATCGGCGATTTCACCGCTGTCGGACAGCCCCTCAATGGTCTCGACTGACGCGCCGTGCGCCTGGACCGTCAGCATCAGGCAGGAGCGGACGATCTCGCCATCGATCCGGACGGTGCAGGCACCGCAGACGCCGTGCTCGCAACCGACATGCGTTCCGGTCAGCTTGAGGTTTTCCCGGAGAAAGTCAGCGAGGTTGAGCCGCGGCAGCACAACGGCATCGATCGGCTCGCCGTTGACCAGCAGCGAGACCGATACCGGAGCGCTCACTTGGCCACTCCGATTTCCAGTTCGGGCCGCGCGAGCAAAGCGGCCACGCAGCGCCGGAGCAAGACAGTGGCGAGGTGTCGGCGCATGGCCGCGGTAGCCTGCTGATCCGTCCGGGGGGTCGAGTTCGTTGGTCAGCGTCGTCGCAGCTTCCGCCAGCAATCCGGGATTCACGGACGCATTGATCAGCTTGCTGGCGGCGGCTGCCAGCAGAGGCCGATCGCCAACCGCAAAGAAGCCCAGCCGAAGATCCGAGAACCGGCTAGCAGCAACAACAGCACGCGCGGCGAGACCAACGATGGCGTAGTCACCATGCCGCCGGGCGTATTCCTGAAAAAAGAACGTCGAGCCTTGGTCGGAGACTGGCACCTCGATCGCGACAAGCAATTCGTCCGGTGATAGTGCCGTTTCGTAAATTCCTTTGAAAAATTCGGTCGCAGCAATCCGCCGCTCGCCCGTCGGACCGCGAGCAACGATCGTGGCGTCAAGCGCCACGACACAGGCCGGCAGCTCCGACGCGGGATCGGCGTGAGCGAGGCTTCCGCCAATCGTTCCGCGGTTGCGGATTGCAGGATGGGCAACGTGGCTGACGGCATCCCGCAACAGCGGAGCGTGCTGCGCAATCTCCGGCGATCTGAGCAAGTCGACATGCCGGGTCAGCGCGCCAACGATGAGGACGTCTCCCCTCACGGCAATGCCGCGCAACTCGGCGAGGCCGCCGATATCGACCAGAATCTCCGGGGACAGAAGCCGCAGGTTCATCGCCGGCATCAGGCTCTGGCCGCCCGACAGAACCTTCGCCTTGTCGCCATGCACGGCAAGCAACTCCAGCGCATTCACGACGCTGGTCGCGCGGGCGTAGGCGAAAGCCGCAGCTTTCATGTGGGCGTGGCCTCCCGGCCCAATTTTGGTTTGCCAGATTAGAGGGCCGCCTGTTCAAAGGTCAAGCTTGTTTATCGAGTGATTATTTGCGTGTCAGGGCTTGTCTTCACCTTGGGAAGGCCGCAGGTTCCTTGCCAACTAAAGTTCAACGAGCAGGGAGGCGGATCATGAAGCTCGGGTTCTTTACGATGCCGATCCATCCTCTCGACAAGGACTGGCGGCAATCGCTGCGGGAGGATCGGGAAGCGTTCCTGCTTGCGGATGAGCTCGGGTTCACGGAAGCGTATGTCGGCGAGCATGTCACGGACAAGGCCGAGAACATCACCTCCAGCATCGCGTTCATTGCCTGGCTCGCAGCGGCAACCAAACAGATCAAGCTTGGAACCGGCACGATCAATATGCCGAATACCCATCCGGCAGCGGTCGCAGCATCTGTCGCCATGCTTGATCACATGCTTGATGGCCGTCTCATATTTGGAATAAGCCCTGGTGGATTGCTGTCCGACGCGGAAATCTTTGGCAATCTCGACGCTGACCGCAATGCCATGTTCCTCGAGGCAATCAATCAGGTCCTCGACATCTGGGCCGGCAAGCCACCCTATGATCTGCAGGGCAAATATTGGAATGTCTCGGTCAGAAAGACTCTGATCGAGGATATCGGTCAGGGAATCGTCGCGCGCCCGTTGCAGGCTCCACACCCGCCGATCGTGGTGACCGCGGTCGCGCCGTTCTCAAAGGGCGTCACCGAGGCCGCTGCGCGCGGCTGGGATCCGATCTCGGCAAACTTCCTGATGCCCGCCTGGGTCAAGAGTCACTGGCCCAAATACGTCGAGGGCTGCGAGCGCGTAGGCCGGGCGGCCAACTCCGCCAATTGGCGCGTCGCCAAGAGCGTGTTCGTGGCAGAGGACGCCGCAACAGCGAAGGCCTATGCTACGTCGCCTGAGAGTCCCTATGTGTACTATTATCACCAGCTGTTCACGAAGCTAAAGCGCAGCGGCCGGCTCGAACTGTTCAAAACGCGGCGGGACCAGCCCGATGCGGAGGTCACGCTGGAGTCGATCTGCGACAAGCTCATCATCTACGGCACGCCCGAAAGCGTGGCCGACCAGTTGCTGGCGTTCCGGCAGGAGATCGGCCATTTCGGAACCTTGCTCTATGCCGGGAAGGACTGGAAGGATCGCGAGCTTGGCCGCCAATCGATGATCCTGATGGCCGAGAAGGTCTTGCCGCGCATCAATGCCGCCGGCGGCTCATCGACGTGAAGGAGTTTCGACGTGGCTTTCACTGATCGTATTCCGTACCAGGCACAGGTCGACCGGCCGAAGCTGACACTGCCTGATGGTAAGAAGCTTGCCGTCTGGGTTATCCTCAATGTCGAGGAATGGCGCATCGAGAATCCGATGCCGCGTACCGTGCTGAGCCCGCCGATGGGCCAGCCGCTGTTGCCCGACGTGCCGAACTGGTCTTGGCATGAATACGGCATGCGTGCCGGCTTCTGGCGGCAATTCAAGGCCCTCACCGACCGAAAGATACCGGTGACGCTGGCTGCGAATGCCAACGTCTGCAACAGCTATCCGCGCGTCGCGTCGGCGGCGCTCGAGGCGGGCTTCGAATTCATGGGACACGGATTCGTCCAGGGACCGATGCACAAGGTGGAGAACCAGGCGGATGCAATCAAGCGCGCGGTCGACACCATTGCCGGATTCACCGGCAAGCCACCGCGATCATGGGAGAGCCCGGGCCTGACCGAAACCGAAGAAACGCTCGACCTCCTGCGCCTCAACGGGATCGAATACGTGGCCGATTGGGTGATCGACGATCTTCCGCAGGAGATCGCCACGCCGCATGGAACTGTGACGACAATTCCCTATTCGGTCGAGACCAATGACATTGTCATTCACGCGCTGCAGCACCTGCCGTCGGAACAGTTCCTGACGCGCTGCACCGACCAGTTCGATCGGCTGTATCTCGAAGGCGCGGAGAATGCCCGTATCATGGCGATTTCGGTGCATCCCTACATCACTGGGGTCCCGCATCGAATCAAGTACCTTGAAGCCCTGTTCGATTACGTCATCGGCCATGACGGCGTGGCGCTCATGACGGCGAGCGAGATCGGCGACTGGTATCGAGATCAGATGGCGCCGAAGTAATCCGGCTCAGCCGACGACCTTGATCGGCGCCCTCCGTCGATCTGTCGCGCTCTCCGCCATCCGCTCAAATCCCGCGAGGAAGATGTCCAGCGCGTCACTGATCATCTGCGCCTTATCCTCGAGGACAGGCGCTTCGTAGATGTATTTGCGTACCCCGTAATAGAAAATGCCGCCGTGAAACACCCAGGCCAGTTCCAGTTCGGCAGCGCTGGGCCGGCTCTGCGCTGCGAGGCCGGCGTCGTGGCGGCACTCCCTGAGAATGCGGGTCAGGATCTTGTCCTTGACCATGCCAACATACCAGCGATTGATATCGAGACCCTTCAGGCCCGAGTAAAGGTAGATCCTCAGCCATCTTCGGTTGAAGATAGCGTCTGTATAAACTTCGTAGAACTCTTGCAGCCGCTCGCGGAGCGGACGAGATCGATCGGACAGCAATTTCTCCCAGCCGATTTCAAGGGGTTCGAGATAGACCTTGCGGTAGACCTCCTTGATGAGATCGTCCTTGCTCGGAAAATAGCGGTAAAGCAACGGCTGGGTCACACCGAGTTTGCGAGCGAGGGCACGCGTGCCGCCGCCGAACCCCTCCTCCGCAAAGAGCTCAGTCGCCTTGGTGACGAATTCACTGCGACGGTCGTCAGCTGATAGTCGCTTCTGCTTGGTACGAGCTCGCTTGACGGGCATCTTTCGATTCATGATGGCTTGTCACCATCGTCGGCCAAGAACCGGCCAAAACCTCCCCGTGAAAACAACAGCGGACTGTTCACGCTGTAAGCATAGGCTTCCACCGCGCCCAGGAAAATGACGTGATCACCGCCGTAGTAGCGGTTGGCGGCACGGCACTGGAAATTTGCCACCACGTCGGCAAGCACTGGAGCGTTCCCGAGGCCTGGAGTCCAGCTTACACCCGCAAACTTGTCACCCGACGATTTGGCAAACTGCATCGCCAACGTCTGCTGCGACGCATCGAGAACATTGACCGTGAAGTGGCTGGCATTCTGGAAGATCGGCAGCCCCTGCGAAAACATCCCCAGGCTCCACAGCACCAGCGGCGGATTGAGCGACACTGACGCGAAGGAATTGCAAGTAATTCCGTACGGCCGTCCTTCGACCGACATCGCGGTGACGATCGTTACACCGGTCGCAAACGTACCGAGCGCATTGCGGAAGTCACGGGGATCGATCGTCGAACTGTCGCTTGCGAGCTCGCTGGCCGGATCCGGTGGATGTTTGGGAGCGTCGGACATCCGGCCAGCCTCAAAGCGTCAGGTTTTCTGACGGCAGCCCAAGCGCCACCCGCCCGTAATTGGTGCCTGCCGCGTCGAAATTGAAGGCAAGATGCGAGTTCACCGCATGCGCATCGCGGAATTGACGCTGCAATGCACCTGATGTGAACAGGCTGCGCGCCCCGCTCGCCGCGAACAGAAGAGACACCGCTTCAGTGCACAGATTGACCGCGAACGCGCCATCGCGCCGGAGCTTCGTCTTCGCAGCAATACCCGGGATGTCGCCACGCCGAACTTCCGCAAGCACCTCGACGCAGTTGGTGCGCATGATCAGCCGCGCGGCATCTATCTTCGCCGACGCTTCAGCGATCTTGATTTGTGTGCTCTGCAGATCCCCGATCTTGGCCCGATTGTATGTCGAGGCGCGGTATCGCGCGATCTCGACATAATCATCAAGGCAAGCCTGGGCATTTCCCAGGCCGACTCCGGACAATACGTAGGGAAATAACGAGAAAACCGGAAGCATGTAGAGCGCGTTCGGATTGACAACGCTGCCTGGTGTTGCACCACCGGCAAGATCGCTGACGGCAACCGTCATATGCTCGGGAACGAATGCGTCAGCCACCCGCACATCGTTCGACCCGGTTCCACGCAAACCGGCGGCATTCCAGGTGTCGTCGATGCTGTAGTCCCGCCTGTTCAGCAGGAACAGCCGATACTCGACACCATCGGCCTCATCATCCGAAGCAACCACGCTCGCGAGCATGTTCCACCCGCATGCTTCTACCCCGGATGAGAACGGCCAATGACCACTCAGCACGTACCCGCCACTCGTCTTCCTGGCGCGACCTGCCGGAAAGACAAAGGAAGACGCGATCAGCGTGGCCGGATCCTCCCCCCATACCGCGCTCTGCGCTTCCGGCGCGAACATACCCAGCATCCAGTGGTGGCTCGCAAGATTGGCAAAGTTCCACGAAACCGAAGCGTCGCCTTGCCCCAGAGCGTCAGCGCAGTCGACGAGCGCAACGTAGTCGAGTTCGCTCCCTCCAACACGCTTCGGCTGCAGGATTCGAAAGAGCCCGCTATCATGCAGATCCCGCTCTGTCTCCGCTGGCAACCGGCGCAGCTCTTCGGTGCGCGCCGCCCGTTCTCGCAAGGCCGGCACAAGCCCTCTCGCTCGGGCCACCATCAGCGAGTAAAGATCCCGGTCCGGCCCTGGCGGCACCTTCGCGTCGAGCCCGCGGCCAACCTCAACCATGGTCTCTTCCTTTGTTCGATCTCCAAGTCTTTCGCGCGATCGGGCCGATCGGCTCAGTTTATCGAGCGATCACCAGAGATCAAGACGTGCAAACGTTCGCTCCGCCAATTCGAGGCACGGAATCGACAACCGCCACCACCCGTTAAGGGAACCCATGCGAGGCAGGTCACTCCAAACACTCTCCCGCCGGAATTCGATGTGGGTCCGAGCTCCGGCTGACACCCGAGGCTTGCCGAAGGAGCCGCCTGCGAACCCGGAAACGCAAAAAGGCCCGGCCATTCGACCACCGGGCTCGCTACGTCGCCGAACTGTTGCCCTATCCTCCTCCGAGGATTAGACGAGCTCCTTTCGCCAATACAGCGTGTGGTGCCATGCCCAGGGCGAGACCGGTTCGAAGAGCCTATAGCCCAGCCGGATAAAGTTATTGGCCGAAAAAATGTTGATCGCGCTTCGCGTGTGACTGCGCGCAAGCGAGCGTATCTGCGTAATCGTCTTCGCCATTACTTCTCCTGCCAATCGGACGGGAGATATTCACTCGGAGCCGTGTCCGCGTGATCCGGTTCGGGATCGGGCAACGCCGAGCGAAATGCGATCGTGGGAAAGTCCGTCCGTTCGCAATCTCTGCGCGGGCGCGGGATGAACTGGATGATCTCGGCGCTCATGCGAACTCCGACAGGGCGATGGCAACCAAGCCCGCGAGCGCGAGCGATATCAGATAAGCCGTCATGAGAACCTCGTTGATCGACCTTCAGCGCGCGATACGACCATGGAATGAATGTGCGGCAGATCGCGCAGCGGGCGGCGATCTTTGGGGCGCGAACCTTATCCCTGACGAGTGGGGCCGCTGGCGGCGCCGGCTTTCGCCGCGCCGCAGGACCGGCGCGTTCGCGCGCGCCGGTCAATTCGTTGCTTGTTCAATGGTTCGGACGGCGGCGCGCTGACGACGCTCAGGCGACGGGCTGGGAGGATGTGGCGTCGTGACGTTGCGGCCGCCGTCCGATTAGTGAAACGGCAAACAAAAAGCCCGCCGCGGATCGCTCCGCGCGGGCTCAACAATTTCTGATTTTCCGATTATGCCCCTGAGTTGCCCGACGTGTCAACCGTTTTTGCAAGCTGCATGCGATCGACAAAAATGCAACGCGCCAGCTGTTGCAGCGGCTCGCACACTTTTGCGGTGGGATTTTCAAGACCGAGGTAAGATGGTTTTAAGACCCCACCCGGCATTCATCGCAACGGCAGTCATTGCAGTATCTGTAGCCATAGAAAGAATTGTGCGGCAGATCGCGCAGCGGGCGGCGATCTTTGGGGCGCGAACCTTATCCCTGACGAGCCGCGGGCGGCGCCGGCTTTCGCCGCGCCGCAGGACCGGCGCGTTCGCGCGCGCCGGTCAATTCGTTGCTTGTTCAATGGTTCGGACGGCAGCGCGCTGACGACGCTCAGGCGACGGGCTGGGAGGATGTGGCGTCGTGACGTTGCGGCCGCCGTCCGATTGGTGAAACGGCAAACAAAAAGCCCGCCGCGGATTGCTCCGTGCGGGCTCAACAATTTCTGATTTTCAGATTATGCCCTTGAGTTGCCCGACGTGTCAACCGGTTCTTGCGAGCTGAATGTGATCGGTAAAATATGATGCGTCGGCTTCGACGGTGAGAAACCTCCTTCACCGAAAGTCCGCGCGTGATGCCGGAATCGTAACACGAGCCGGCGCCGATCACCTTATGCTTGTTGCGATGATGTCAGTGTGCCGCTGAGTTGCCCGACGCGTCAAGCGGACGAGCGGCAAGCAGCGCTTGTATCGACATCAGGACAGTTTTTTGGCTCGCGTCAGTTCAACCGACCCGCGCCGCCGTTAGATTGCAGGGAGGAAGCGCCGATGTATTTCGTTGCTGCCGTGCTCGCGGTCCTGTCCGGCCTGTTCTATGCCGCGGGCCATCACCAGATCGGCTCCATCGGTGCCACCATGTGCCAGTATGGTGGCATCTTCTGCGACAGCCCGGTGCTGGTTCTCGTCGGTGCGGGGTTCGCCGCGGCGTGGGGCATGCTCGTCAGCGTGCGCTGATCATCCCACGAACGCCCGCATCTACTGCGGCGGGATCGGGTTTGCCGGTTGAGCAGGCTTTGGGCCGGGCGGAGCAGGTTCAATCGGCGCCCTGGGCTCGGTCGGCATCACCTTTGCGCCAGCCGCACGTGCGGCCTCGCCAGTCGTCGAGTAATTGGCGGAAGCGGCGGGCTGCACCTTCGGCTTGCTCCACGGACCGTGGTCGACGACCAGCATGCCCAACACGCCGAGGATCGCAACCACCGCCGCAACCATCAGCGGCGTGCCACCATGCCGATTTCGATGCCTGATCGGACGGCCATCCGATATGCCATGCGCCTGCATTGTCATCATCGTCTCCTCCACGGAAACAAGCCGCGACCGGCGCGTAAGTTTCCGGTTCCCCGATGTGAAAGCGAGACATGTTGGTGGAACCAATCCATAGCCACCGAATTTCCACGATATGCGGCCGCTACCGGCCGTTCAAAGCACGCCGGATTGCCAAAGGTGACGGCACCTGGCCTTCAGTGAAATCGCGGCACGGCACATGAGCTCCGAAACACCCGAGTCTCCGCTTCAGCCCACGCTCGGTGAGCGAGCGATCGACACTGCAACGGATCTTTCGCGAACCATCACCGAGGTGTCTGACGGACTTCGCGCGGCCGCCGATCGCCTCAGCGAGGCGATCGCAAGCTCGCGCCGGCCGGGCGGGGCCCTCGCCACGGTCAGCGCGGTCACGCGCGAAGCGCCACTCGCAAGTCTGTTCGTTGCGTTTCTGCTCGGCATTGCCGTCGCGCGCCGACGCTAGGCGTCGATGCGCGACGAGGACTGTCCTAGAATTTGCCCTTGGTGGCGTCCTTGGTTGCGGACATCACGCTTCCGCTGATCTGCCGCATATGTTCGCCGGCATTGGTGAACTGGCTGCGCAGGAATTCCGACTGGATCCGCATCGCCTCCTGCAGATCGGTCGCGTGCACGAGCTTGCGCGCATGCTCGAACGCCGCCTTCATGTTCTGCTCGGTGAACGACAGCGCCTGTTTGGAAATCTCGGTACCGGTGCCCGGCATCGCCGTCATCGACTTGCTCGCGGCATCAAAGAACAGGCTGAAGGCCTGTTCGGCCTGGTCGATGGTCTTTTCCGCGAGATCGCGGAGCTCGGCGGGAACTTCAAGCTTCGGTTCAATCATGATCGCGCCCCCTGAAATAAGCGTCGGCAGACGTTAGCATAGATTGTGACGGCGTCAGCGCCGTATCGCCAACGATGAGAGACCCCGCTCCCTCCGGCGACCGAGGAAAAATTACCTAGCAGCGACAGGACTGCGCCATCGCCGGATTCCAATCATGTCAGCACTGTGGCATAGTGATTCGGCCTCGTCGTTGGTCGCGTTCGCGTCTCGTCTCGCGTCTCTTGGGGAATAAGGGGATCCGATGCTGCGCGCCGTTCGTCCGACACCGACCTGCACCCGCTTCAAGACCAGCATAGAGATGCCGTGCATGAAGTGCGGCACACAGATGCGGCTTGCCTTGATCGAACCGCGCGACCAGGTCTACGACGTGCTGACCTATCAGTGCGCGCCCTGCAATTCCGGCGAAAGCTTCCTGAACGCTCGCTAGGCTGCCGGCACGTTCAGTCGTTCAGCACCGCGGCTCCCGCTTCCGTCAGCTCGGGCTCGCCGTCATGCAATTCGACCAGACCAAGCTCGGTGAGGATGTCCAGATCCTCGTCGCTGACCGGTGACAATTTGAGCCTGCCGGCCTGGATATCCCGAAGGATCCAGCGCAAGCCGATGGCGCGCTCGAGTGAAAATTCAGCGAATGGATTGTTAGCCATTCGCCTCGACTAGTGCCGCATTTGGATCAGACTTTGTCTTTGCCGCGGCGGCTTCATGGACAGCACAGATTGATAGCGAGCTGGCGCGATCGAGGCATCCGGCGCCCCCATCGCATCATCGCTCCAGGTGTCTCTCGCTGCGGCTCAGTACCGATAGGGATCGATATCGAGCAGCGGGAATGCGCTGAACACGCTCGGCAGATTGGTCGGCGTCGCCGGATGCAAATAGGACTTGTCCAGTTCGGCGAAGCTCGTGACGCCGAGCAGCCCGAGGCAGCGGATCACCTCGTCCTCCAGCAATTCAAGCATCCGGACGATGCCGGCCTCGCCGGCCGCGGCGAGCGCCCAGCATTGCAGACGGCCGATCCCGACAAGGTCGGCCCCCGAGACGATGGCCTTGACGATGTCGGTGCCGCGGCAGATCGAGCCATCGACCATGATCTTGGCACGGCCGGCGACGGCCTGGACGATCTCGGGCAGGACATGCATGGACCCACGGCCGTGGTCGAGCTGCCGTCCGCCATGATTTGAGACGTAGATCCAATCGACCCCGTGATCGAGCGCGATCCTCGCGTCTTCGGCGGTGGCTATACCCTTGAGTATCAGCGGAATCTTGAACTTGTCCTTGATCAACTTCACCGTCCGCCATTCCAGCCCCTTCTGGAAATCGCCGCCGGTGGCGCGGATACGGCTTTCGCGGACGTAGCGCTTGGCGATGTCGCGCTCGCGCCGGCTGTAATGGGCGGTGTCCACGGTGAGGCAGAACGCGGCGTAACCGTTGTCGATGCTACGGCTGACCACATCCTCGACGAAAGCATCGTCGCCGCGCACATAGAGCTGGAAGATGCGCAAGGCATCCGGCGCCGCCTTGGCGGTATTCTCCAGCCCGGGCTCGGACACCGAGCTCAGCATATGCGCCGCCCCGAACGTTCCCGCGCCGCGCGCAACGGCCGCGCCCGCGTCGGGATCGAAGATCTCAAGCGCACCGACCGGCGCGATCATCACGGGAAGTCGGAGCTTGCGGCCGAAGACCTCGGTTGAGGGATCGACATTGATGACGTTGCGCAGGACGCGCGGCCGGAACGCAATCTCGTCGAGCGCCATCCTGTTGCGGCGCATCGTGGTCTCGGTCTCCGAGGCGCCGACGATGTAGTCCCAGGCGTTCTGATTCAGCTTGGCGCGGGCCTTTTGCGCGAATTCGTGCAGGTTCTGGTATTCCTCGCCGCTGGCGCCGAGCTCGACATTGCGCGCCTGCTGAATGGGGGTCCCGTCATTCATGGTGTTTCTTCTCCCGATTTGGCCGGCACATTAGCCGCAGACAAACCGGAAAAGCTACCACCTTGACCCACGAATCCGGCCAGCGAAGGCCAGCTATACGCCTGTGAGATAGATCGGATTTCGACGCAACGCCGCCACCTCCGGATTGACCTTGCTCGCTGCCTGCTAGCTGCCCGAAAACCGGTTTCGGTACTCGGTCGGCGACACGCCGAGATGACGCAGGAAGGCCCGCCGCATTCGTTCGTCATCGCCAAACCCCGCGCGCTTGGCGACCTCGACGACGCCGCCGATCTGGCGGCTTTCGAGCAGCAAGCGCGCGGTCTCCACACGCAGCGCCTCGACACCGCTTGCAGGTGTCATGCCGGTGCGGCTGACATAGGTCCGAGCAAAGGTGCGTGGCGTCATCCCGGCCTTTTCCGCCAGCGTCTCGACCTTGAGGTCATCAGTGATATTCTCGATGATCCAGGCATGCAACGCGCTGAAGCGTCCCTCGACGTCCGAGGCCTGGGCCGCAAGGACGGTCGAGAACTGGCTCTGGCCGCCCGGCCGTTTCAGAAACACCACAAGTCTGCGCGCGACGTCGAGCGCGATGGTGTGTCCGAAATCCTCCTCGATCATCGCGAGCGCCAGATCGATGCCCGCGCTGACACCCGCCGACGACCAGACATGTCCGTCCTTGACGAAAATCGCGTTGGGCTCGACGCGGATATTGGGAAAGCTGTCCTGCAAACGAGGACAATAGCGCCAGTGCGTTGCAGCACGCTTGCCGTCCAGAATTCCGGTCCAGGCCAGCGCGAATGCGCCGAGGCAAACCGATGCGATACGGCGCGCCTTCGGCAGCGCCTTCGCAATCCAGTCCATCAACTCGGCGTCGTTGCGGATCTTCCAGATGCCGGGCCCGCCGGGGATCACCAGCGTGTCGACCTCGGCAGGCGAAACACTGGCGATCGGCGCCGTGTCGATCATCATGCCGACATCGGTCGGTACCAAGCCACCAGACGTCGACAGATAGGATAGCGAGTAGTCCGGCCCGGGCAGTTCGATCGCCTCCAGCTCTGCGAACACCTGCGCCGGCCCCGAGATGTCAAGCAAGGTCACGCCCGGAAAGGCAACGATCGCGATCCGCCGCGTCGCTTTCCTGTCGCGCGGCTCAGGCCGGGGCGGTTTGGCAGCTTTCGAGGGCATATTGTCCTTTAAGCCATTCGAGGCCGCCCTGTATAGCTCGCGATGGAATTCTGGAGTTCTGCCATGTCGCGACATCTGGGCAGCGGGTACGGGGCGATCAAATCGCCGTGGGCGGATTACGCAATCTACAGTCTACCCGACGCCTCCCGGATCGAAGCCTGCGACCGTCAGCCGCTGATGGACGCCATGAACGGCATCATCGCCGTCAACTGGCAGGCCACCGAGCCGCACTGGACAGCAACCTCGTCACCCTTCGACAAGAAGTACAGCCTGATCCTCGTCTATGACGGCTCCGGCCTCGTGGCCTTCTCGGTCTACCGCATCCTGCAGATGTCGGCCGGACTTGGAATCTATCGCAGCGGCACCGAAGTGCTCCCGGCGCACCAGGGACGCGGCTTGTACGGCTTCTTCACGGCAGAAGTTCTGAAATGCTCAGGCGCCGCGCGAGGCGACGGCAACGTGCTCTACGGCTGGCGCACCCGCAATCCGATCGTCTGGGCAGCGAACGCTAAGATTTGCGAAAAAGTGTCTCCATCACTGCTCGATGATGCGCAGGACCCGGCACTGCAGGCGGCCTGTGTCGAGATGTGCACTTCGCTCTATCCGGGCAAGCCGCTCGAACTGCCTGATATGATCATGCGTGGCGCTTACGGCCACATTAAGCACCATCGGCAGGCCTATCATGGCACCGCGTCGCTGGTCGATGCCGCGATGTCGCAAAAGATTCCGAATTCAGCGGATGCCCTTTTCTCGGTGGGTTACGCGAGGGTGTGATGTCGATGCTCGGACAACAAGCCATTTACGCCCCGACGTCGCGCTTCACCGATCGCGCTTATCTCGCCTGGACGGCCGTGGCGATCGCCTATGCCATCGCGTTCCTGCAGCGCGTGTCGCCGCAATCGGTCAGCCTCAGTTTCATGCACGACTTCAACACCGACGCCGCCGGTGTTGCGATGCTGGCCTCGAGCTACTTCTGGGGCTACACCTTGATGCAGATTCCGGCCGGCCTTCTGGTCGATCGTTACGGCGTCAAGCGCGTCGTGCTCGTCAGCATGATCGCCTCGTCGCTTGGCAGTGCGGCGTTCGCGCTGGCGCCGAACCTGCTCGACGTCTTTGCTGCCCGTCTGATCGTCGCCTGCGGCGATGCGCTGGTCTTTACCGCACTGCTGAAGCTCGTCGCACAGAGCTTTGCCGACGAGCGGTTCGGCATGATGTCGGGCATTTCACAGGTCTCCGGCTATGTCGGCGGCGTGATCGCGACCACACCGCTCGCCGCCGCCGTCTCGGGGTTCGGCTGGCGGGCCTGTTTCCTGTTCATCGCCTGCATCGGCCTCGCCAACCTCGCCTTCGCCAAGGTCACGCTCAAGCCTGATCCGGCCTCGCACAGCAACAAGACGCTGAAGGGCGTCGTGATCGCCGCGCGGCAATCGCTGGCCCATATCGCGAACTGGGGTTGCGCGATGACGTTTGCGTCGCACTTCGCGGTCGTGACGACGTTGTCGGGTGTCTGGGGCATCCCGATGGTCGCCCACTTCTTCCATATCTCCCCAACGGCTGCCGGCACGCCGCTGCTCGCCTTCATGATCGGCAATGCACTCGGCTCGATCTTCCTCGGTCACGCCGCCGATCGTGCTGCCGCGGCGCTCAGCCGCGCGCTGATCGGCATCTGCGTGTTGCGCATGCTGCTGATCGCGATGCTGCTGCCGCCGGTCGCCCAGACATTCGGTCTCGCCTACGTCACCGTCGTGTTCACGATCCTGGGCCTCGTCGCCGGCGGCACCGTCCCGCTGGTGCTGAAATGCGTCAAGAAGCTCTACACCTCCGACTTGATCGGCGTGGGTGCTTCCGTGAACACCACCGCCGCCGGGATCTTCGCCGGCGTCTCGCAGCCGATCATCGGCTTTGCGATGCTTACCGCCAGCAACGCCTCCGGCACCGACGCCATACACAACGCGGCCGCGATCGGTGACGGCGGTTACAGCGCCTTGATCGTCATTCTGCTTCTGATGTCGCTGCTAGGCATTGCCGGACCGCTGATGATGAGAAGCAAGTTGATAGCTCGTTAGTGTCGTTATGAGTGTAGGGGGTGTTATGGAGCGCTTGTTCTTGAGAAGAGGCGACGTTGCGTCGAACTTTCCGGTCAGCAGCTGGCAGAGCGTGATGTTCTCCGAGTTTGAAGCGCAGATGAGCAGCGAGGCAAGACCGTTCCCTTGCGTGTTCGGGGTGACTGGACATCGCCAGGATCAGCTCCGCTACCTGTTCCTCGATCCGTATGATGTCGCGGTGCTCGGCGAACAGCTCGCACAATATGTTTCGGAGGCGCGTTCTTTCGGTCCCAACACATCGTTGATCGTGTTCACGCGCCCCCGCCCGGTGCAGACGCTCGACGCCTACTATCGCAAGATGTGGCTGACGCTCGACCAACTCGCGCGTCTGGACAAGAATCCGTGGCCATCAGACATTCCGGAACAGATCGACCACCCGATGTGGGAGTTCTCGTTTGCGGGCGAGCCGATCTTCGTCGTGTGCACGACGCCCGCCCATGTGATGCGCCAAAGCCGCCGATCCAGCGCCTTCATGCTCACGTTCCAGCCGCGCTGGGTATTCGAGAAGATCCTCGGGACCGAAAAGGCGGCGAACGCCGCATTCGCCGAGGTGCGCAAGCGCCTGATCCCGTACGACAGCGCGAGCCCCTCTCCGCTTCTTGGCCGCTACGGCGCGACCGATGGCCGCGAATATCTGCAGTACTTCCTGCACGACGACAACACTGCGAGCGGAGGCTGCCCGTTTGCCAAGCTCGCGCAGAACAAGACGGCACCGATCGCGAACAAGGAACAGGCAGCATGACCCAGATCATCGCCGGCACGAAGACTGAATTTGCCATCGATCCGGAGATCCTGAACCTGCTCCCGGCCCAGGGTTCCGTTGAGCTGCAGCACGATGCGGCCGGCAAGGTGCATCAATTCCATACCCATCCGGTCGATGAAATCCTGATGATCATCAGCGGCCGGCTGAACTTCATCTGGGACGGCGGTGAGCGGGTGGTCGGTGCCGGTGACACCATCTTTCTGCCGGCCGGTACCCGACATCAATCCGAAGCGCTCGAGGGCGGTGCGATCTACGTAATCGCGACGCAGCCGCCCGCCAAGCCGATGAACAACTGACATTCAGGGAAAACGCGAACACCTCAGGACAGTGAAGGATCGCGCGGCGGGTTAACCGCCAAACGTTCGACCAGCGCGATGACCTCGGAACGTTGGCCGGGCGCAAGTCGAAGGAGAGCCTTCAAGAGTCGCAGGCTTTCCAGTGTTTCGCTCGATGGAGCTCCGAGCTTCTCCTGCAGCTCTGCAACATATGTGGGATTTTTCATCTCGCACCTTAAGTGAGGATTACGAATGGCATACCCAGGTAAGCGTGAAGGCTTGGCCCAGAAGGTCGACACCGCAGCTCAAGAGGCCGAACGCCTCGGCCTGACCACGGCAACCTTGATACTCCGGATGGCACGCCTCGAGATCGATCGGGCGGAGCCCGAGGAGATTGAAAGTATGCCAAGGAACAACTTGCGCAGCAAGCCGAACTGAGCTCCGGACACGGGCCGGTTCCAGAGTCCGCCGGTCCGCACCGAGGCCGTGAACGACGTCGCACGAGGCGAGAGGCTTTGCTCTCGCCTGCCGTCAGGTTGTTTTACGTGTATTTGATCTTTGGTGCAGACTGACCGGCTAGCCGGTGCTGCCTGCCTTGCCGAACGCGCCCGCCTCGGCCAACGCGGCGATGCGCCTGTCGTCATAGCCGAGCGTCTTGTTTAGCACATCCCTGGTGTGCTGACCGAGCAGCGGCGCCGCGACGGGATCGACCGTCGGCGTCAGGCTCATACTGACCGGCGACTCGATGTTCGGAACCGAGCCGGCGGTTGGATGCGCGATCTTGCTGAGGCGATCACGATCGCGCACTTCCGGCGCGTTGAACCCTTCCTCGACGGTGCGCAGATATCCCACCGGGATGTTGGCCTTCTTCATCTTCGCCATCCAGTGCTCGAGCGTGTCGCCAGCAAAAACGCTGGCGATGATGCCGCGCAGCTTCTCCTTGTTGGCAGACCGCGCCTTGCGGTGAGCAAACTCGGGGTCGGTGACGAGATCCGGACGTTCAAGCACGTCGGTGACAAGCCGGCGATAGAGCCGGTCGTTGGCGCAGGCCATATAGAGCGGACCATCGGACGCCCGGTAGACGCCGACGGTCGGCGAACCGTTCGGAGAGTTGCCGAAACGGCCGGGGTTGTTGCCATTGATAAGATAGGCCATGCCATAGAAGCCAGTCATCGACACTGCAGTGTCGATCAGCGCGACCTCGACCTGCTGTCCGCGACCGAGCCGATCCCGCGCAATCAGCGCCAGCAGGATGGCGTTGCAGGCCGACATGCCGGTCGCCATGTCCACTATCGGCGGCCCGGTACGCACCGGTTCGCCGTCAGGAAAGCCGTTGAGCGACATGAAGCCGCTTTCGGCCTGCGTGATCGGGTCGAAGCCCGGGCGCAGCGCGAAATCGCCTTTGCGGCCGTAGGCCGAGATCGAGCAATAGATCAGCCGCGGATTGGTCCCCGCCACCGACGCATAATCGAGGCCGAATTTCTTCATTACGCCGCCGGAGAAATTCTCCACCACGACGTCGGCCTTGGCAATCAGCGCGCGCGCGATTTCGAGCGCAGCCGGATTGTTGAAATCGAGCGCGATGCCGCGCTTGTTGCGGTTGAGGCTCAGATACGCTGCGCTCTCGCCGCCGATTTCCGCGTGCTCGTAGGCGCGCGTGTCGTCCCCGCCGTCCGGATTCTCGATCTTGATGACCTCGGCCCCGAAGTCGGCCAGCGTTTGGGTGCAGGCCGGGCCGGCGACGACGCGGGTGAAGTCGACAACCAGCAGGCCATCGAGCGCCGTCGGAACTCCCTCTCCGCGCGGCGCGCGCCCTGGCAATTCTGGTCTGGTCATGATCCGGCGCTTCCTCTGTTATTTTGTCAGGCGAAATACGACGGCCCCTGCCAGGACCGGCACTGCACGCCTTTTAGCGGAAGCCCGTCACCAAAACCAAACCCGGATTTTGCAGGGCGGGACCTTCGCCTGACATGGCTGCCGTCGGCAAAGGATGGCCCGCAGTGCCGACGCGGTCGGACGATTTGAATGTCAGGGAAAGCGGCAGGATACCGGAGCTGGAGGTGCGTCCGGCGAGCGGAAGGCGGTCGAAACGAATATCGGCGGGTAGCAACAGTCCGTTGCCACCCGCTTTCGCCATTGAGAACCGCCGCGCTATTCGGCGATCATTTCGCCGGAGCCGCCGAACTCGGCCGGAAAGTCCTTCAGCTTCGGCAGGCCGTCGCGGATCGGCAGCACCGCCTCGGAATAGTTGACGTGAACGCCGGGGCTGAACTTCAGTGTCGGAATCGTCGCGGTGAACACGTCGACGAGCCCAAGCGTCGGGTGGTTGGTCATCAGGTGACCGCCGCACTTGGTGCAATATTTGCGCTGGCTCATCGCGGTCTTCTCGAACGTCGCGATGTGGTCGGCGCCCTTGGTGACCTCGACCGCCTCAGGCTTCCAGAGACTGAACGCATTGACCGGACCGCCGGACCAGGAACGGCACGAGCGGCAATGGCAGTAGCCCATCGCCTCAGGCTCCCCCGTGACCTTGAGCTCGACGGCGCCACAGAAGCAGTTTCCAGTGTGATTCATCGGTCGGTTCTCCTTGGGTGAAGTGATCGGATTCCGCGCCGGCATCGACCCACGTTACTCGTGGTGTTCGCGACGCAGGAAAAGACGTAGGCGGGCGTAGCCGCTGCGAACTCCCTTGTGGACGTACCAGACCATTCCCCACACAAGAGGCAATCACATTGCACTCGAATGCAGGCAGGTCGTCGACGCCAGCGAAGTTACATGAGAGTCCGCGCTGCTGTCGACCATCTTCCGCCGGGCGCGGCCGAGCACATCGGCTAGCACCCAAGGATGGCGCACAGTGTGAGGCAAAGCACAGCGCAGCAATGTGATGAACCGCTGTCGTGCCGGTTACCTGCACGGCAACCGGCACGTGAGCACGTCACCCTGGATGACGGTCCTTCGCGGGAACCGGGCTCGGTGTGGCAAGTCCGTACATGAGCGCCAGCCGATCCAGGCACTCCTTGAGACGCCTCGCGAAATAATCCTGCCAGCGCTGCGTCCGCAAACCGCGCCGCTGCCCGACCTGCTCCATGGTCATGCCAAGGATCAAGACATCATGCACCAGCGCCGAGCCATCGGCGCCAAGCTCATGCTCAGCGCGATTCAAGCGCAAGGTCGCCTGGCGCTGCCCCTCCGTGATCGGCTCACGCTGCAGTCCGCCATCAACATATTCGCGCGTCGTATCCACCGCGCGGGGGCCACGCTCGGCCTTCTCCCAGTCATTCTGGAAGGCCCGGCCGCTCCGATATTGTGCGTCGTCGATCTGCCGGTGCGCATGCAACCGACCGAGCGGATCGTTGCGTATCGAGCGAAACGCAACGATCTTCTCGCCCGGCTCGATTGCAAGGGGATCATCGACCTCGACGGCCGCCACCTCGGCATTATAGGGCAGATCCTGGGAGCGCCGGTCATGCGTTCCGGCGGGATCGTACGGCTTCCGGCGTTTTGCGCGCGGCATCGGTGACCTCCAAAATGTCTGATGATGGGCGCGCGGAATCTCTCCGCGCGATCGCGGTTGCGGACCGACACCCGTCGGCCGGAAGATGGGCGGTCTCAGATGGCGCCGACAGCTTGAAGCCAGGCGTCGTTCAGGACCGGCCTCGCCGAGGCCTCGGGATCGCGGCTCAAGTGAAAATGCGGGCTGCAGTAGCTCGAGCCCGACCGGCGCGGATGACCACAGAAGGTCATGGTGTCGCCGTCGGCGTCCCCGCCATAGGGATAGCGGCAGTCTCCGGGTTTAAGATCGAGTAATGAGAGGTGCCGTGGCGCGATCGCCGCGCAGCGAAGTTGAGGCATCTCCACCGATTCAGCGAAGATCTTGGGGCACCGAAGCAGAGCGAGTTTCGGCTCGGCCTGCCCGTCAGGCAGCCGCCTGATCCGCGGAAGCTCTGGCAGGACCGGCTTGGGTGGTTCGAGACGTCCTGGCAGGGACGGCTCGGGTCGATCGAGGCCGGCCAATCCCAAGCGCTGCGCCCGGCTGAGCGCCGCGTTGCGCGTATAGGCCGTATTGAAGGTTGCGTTGATCGTGTCAGCTATTTCCGAATAGGACAAGCCGCGGGCGCGCAGGTCCTGCAAGGCTGCCGAATGCTCCGGCAGCCAGTTCATCATTTCCATTCCAAATTCCCATTTTTGTCATTCCGCCGGCGCCTCAAATAACTTCCGATATTCCGAACAAAAAGTCAAGCTTGATTTCTGATAATCGTAACGGTAGTAATGTCTCCGGGTTTGGAGAGGATGGAACATGCTGGACGCGGCACTGATCGAACGAGCACTGGAAAAGACAGGAAAGAGCAAAGGCGGGCTGGCCCGCGCGATGGGGGTTCGGGCCGGAGCGGTGTCCGAAATCCTGTCTGGAATACGATTGATCAAGGCATCGGAGATCGCCCCGATCATGGAGTATCTGGAGCTGAACTCGGTGCCGATCGTGGGCCGGGTCGGCGCCGGCGCCTCGATTCAGCCGGAGCTCGAGCAGGTACCGCCGGAGGGGCTCGGGGAGATCGAGCTCCCGTTCCCGATGACGGAGGAGACCGTCGCTTTCGAGGTTTCGGGCGATTCGATGCTGCCGAAATACGAGAACGGCGACGTCATCGTGGTCTATCGCGAGCAGCGCTATCCGCTGTCGAGCTTCTACGGAGAGGAAGCCGCGGTCCGGCTGAAGAGCGGCGAGCGCTACCTGAAGACGATCGAACGCGGCAGTTCTTCCGGAACCGTCAACCTCAAGAGCTTCAACGCCAAGCCGATCAACGGCGTCAAGCTCGAATGGATCGGCGAGATCTGCGTTACCCTGCCCCGTGGCCAGATCGAGCGGCTGCGTGGCAAGACGGCGGCGAAGGGACGCAAATCCGCTCCCAAAGGCAGCCGATCCTCCGAGAAATAGCAACGCTGTGCTGGGGCCGGCCAGACCGATTCAGATGCCACCACACCGAATCGGCCTGGGTAGGCACGCTAGAATTCCGATTATCGGCAACCCCTCTTGACATAATTCCGATTATCGGAAACAATGGTCGATGACAGGTCAACGCATCGAACCATCACATCAGGCAATGCAGTATTTCGTCGTGATGATCGACTACGGCCGCCGTGGCCGCGAGGCGATCGTCGATCCCGAACTGACGCGGCGCGAGGTCGTCTCGCGGGTCGCGTCGGGAGAATACACAAACGTCAGCTTCATTCACGAGATTGCCGGGTGTTCGGTTGAGGATGTTACGGACGATATCCTTTCCGAGGCCGGCCTGCCCGAGATCCCCCTGACCGGCGCGGAGCTGCAAGCCAATACGCTGGATCACGTCCGCGACCGGCGGAAGCACGAGCCTGTCTGACGGCGCTCACGTGGTGATTGCGAAAACGTGATCTTTCTTGATCCGACCACTTGGCCGGAACCCGAAACGGACTAGATAGGGTTCACGCAGAGTCTATTCGGACCAAGCGTAGGTTCCCCTTAGATTAGCGAATCGTTTTCTCGGGCCGGCAGATTTCAGCTTCAGATGACTTCGACAACCAACGCCGAGATCGCGAGAGCCGATGGCGATCTCCGGATCGCGCTGCTGCTTGGCATCGCAAACTGGTTTCTATTCCTCGATCATATTCCGCATAACTTCGTCAGCGCGCTGACCATGCGCAATTTCGGCTATAGCGGCGCGACCGACCTCTTTGTATTCATCGGCGGCTACGCGGTGACGCTCATCTACGCCCAGATGACGCTGGAGCGCGGATTCCTGGTGGCAGCAACCCGCATCTTCAAGCGCGTATGGCAGCTCTATGCCGCCTATATCGTTCTGTTCGTGATCTATGTCGAGTTGATCAGCTATGTCGCTGCGCGGACCGCGGCGCCCGAGATCATCAGCGAATTCAACATCACCGGATTCATCGACCACCCGGTCCGGACGCTGATCTACGGCTTGTTCCTGCAGGCCAAGCCGCTCAATCTCGACGTGCTGCAACTCATCATCGCCCTGATGGCCTTCCAGCCGATCGTCGTCTTCGGACTGCTGTACGTACCGAACGCGACACTTCTCGCGTCCGTGACACTTTACGCCGCCGCCCGCGTGCTCGACTGGAACCTGACATCCTATCCGTATGGAGCCTGGTATCTTAACCCGTTCTGCTGGCAATTGCTGTTCGTGATGGGCGGCTGGCTTGCGCTCATCGGCACGCGCTACGCCCCTGCGATCCGCGCGATGCAGGCCATCCCCGCGCTGCGCGCCACGGCGTTGCTCTATCTGCTGTTCGCGCTGACAATCGTTTCCAGCAACGAAATCCCGGCACTCGCCCAGATGATGCCAAGCGGACTGAGCGATATGCTGCTGCAGAACGACCGCGAGGATGTCGCCCCTCACCGCATCCTGCATTTCCTGACCCTGACATTCCTGTTCACCTGGTTGGTGCCGCGCGATTGGGGATACCTGCGATCATACGCCTTGCAGCCGGTCATCAAATGCGGCGAGGAGTGGCTGGCCGTGTTCTGTGCAGGCGTGTTCCTCTCCTTTGCTGCGCACCTGATCCTGATCACGGGCCCGTATTCGCTGACAAGGCAAGTCGCGGTCAGCTTCGCCGGCATCGCGGCGATGACGGCCGTTGCCTATTACGTCTCGTGGTCAAAGCAGCAGGACAACAAATCGCCCGTCGGCGCTCATTCCTGAATCGCGTGGTCTAGAGTTCAATCAGAACCGAAGCTCTAGTCGATCAGCTGCGCGCGCCTTAGCCGCGTCTCGCTCTCGTGCAACATTGCGGTATCGAGCCCGCCCCTCGCCGCTGCATCGGTCGCGCAGGCGAACAGGCGGTAGAACTGCAACCCGTCATAGGCGACGAGCAAGAGATCGACGCCCGCATTCAACGCCTCTACGACCGCGGTGCAGACATCGTGCTGATAGATCGCGCCCATCACCAGATCATCCGTCATGACGATGCCCTGATAGTTCCAGGTCTTCCGGATCAGCCCGTCGACGACAGCCTTGGAATGCGACGCCGGCCGTCCGGGGTCGAGCGCAGTCACCGCCACATGCCCGACCATCAGGCGCGCGCCACTCGTTGACAGCACATCGCGGAACGGACGCCAGTCTGTCGCATCGAGTTCGCCGACCGGCGTATCGAGATCGGCACTGAAGTGGTGCGTGTCGGCGCGCACCCGGCCCAATCCGGGAAAGTGCTTCACGGTGGCACTGACGCCCGCGGACTCGAGGCCATGGATATAGGCGCCTGCGATCGCGCTCACCTTGGCCGGATCATCGGAGATCGCACGCTGGTTGGTCAGCGTATTGAAATCGAGCCGATTGCGTTTCGTGTCCGGCCGAAGGTCGAGCACCGGGGCAAAATTGAGATTGATGCCAAGCGACGCCAGCTCGCGGCCATGGACGCGCCCGAACTCCTCGGCCTTTGCCTTTCGCTCGTCGGGCGCCAGTTCCGCCAATGAGGCAAGCGCGGGCAGCCTGGTCAGCGGCGGCGCAAGGTGCGAGACGATGCCGCCTTCCTGATCCGTCGCGACCATCAGCGGTGGCAGCCCCACGGCCCGCCGCTTGGCCTGCAGCGCGGCGATTTCCGCCTTCAAGGCGTCTGCCGTCCTGCCGGCAACATTACGCTTGGTGACATAGATACCGGCAATGAAGCCTTTCTCCACAAGCGGCGCGACCTCGTCGAACGACCGATAGCCGACGACAAAATGCTGCCCGAGGGACCTGGCGAGCACCGGGTCCGTCTGGAGAACACGGTGCCTTCGCACCTCGAACACGCCATGCGCGGCCAGCACTGCAAGCGGCGGCAGGCACCACAGGACGACCAGAAGCCTCCCCGCCCAACTTCGCCTGCGCCAGGCGGCACGGCGAACCAGCATGAATACGACCGCGATGCTTGCGGCCACGAGGAGAAGGTTTCCCGTTCCGCGCAGCGGGACCAGATAGGGATCGTTGTTGTTGATGCCCGCACAGACGACGACCAACCCGCCAATCCAGAGCAGAGCAATGCCGATACATTTGCTGACTTGCATGGGACCACGCGCGACAGAAGAGGCCGATCGGCTTCGTCCGTATCAGACGAGATTCGACGGCGCGAGCCGATAAGTCGCCCCTGCACGCAATCTGCATAAAAATCCTGAACTCCTGCTGGTCGCGTTCTCACCCGCTGCACATGCACGACTCAACCTCGCCAGGCTGCGGGCAGGACGTTGTCCACCAGCGATGCACGAACCTGCACGAGCCCCTTCCCGACCGTCATGAAGCCGATCCGTTCTTGTCTCCCGCCGCAGTTGCCTTGTAGAACAATTGCATCAAGCGAGAGCGAGGCGCGGCCAGGACGCCGCATTCGGAGATCCCGTTGACCCACCGTATTCTCGTCGTCGACGATGACCCGCATATCCGCGAGGTCATCCGCGTTGCTCTCAGGAAAGCCGGCATGAGCGTGACCGAGGCGCGCGACGGCAAGGACGCGCTGGCCCGCTTTGCCGGCGAACGGCCGGACCTGATCGTGCTCGACATCGGCATGCCTGAATTCGACGGCCTCGACGTCTGCCGCGAGATCCGCAAATCATCCGACGTGCCGATCCTGTTCCTCTCCGCCCGCGACGAGGAGATCGATCGCGTCCTCGGCCTCGAAATTGGCGGCGACGACTATGTGACCAAGCCGTTCAGTCCGCGCGAACTGGTCGCGCGGATCAATGTCATCCTGCGGCGGCTGACGCCGCGCGCGGCGGGCGCGATGCCGGAGACGACCGTGCTCTCGCGCGGGCAGCTTTCGATCGATCCCGAGCAGCACGTTGCGACATTCGCTGGCATGGCGCTTCATCTCACTGCAATCGAATTCGGCATCCTGCGCGCCTTCCTGACCCGCCCCGTCGCGGTGTTCAACCGCGAGCAGATCATGGGCGCGGCCTACCAGCTCAACATCCAGGTCTCCGACCGCACGATCGACAGCCATATCCGCAATATCAGGGCCAAGCTTGCCGCCGCCAGGTGCGACAATGTCATCGAGACCGTGCACGGCGTGGGCTTCAAGCTCGGCCGCTGCGAGCCGCAGGCATGACGTCTCACCGCGCCGACCAGAAGTGGCGACCGTCGCTCGGTTTCGTGATCTTCACGGTGCTCGCTTTGGTCGCGGTGCTGCCGCTGATGGGGCTGTTCTTCTTCCGCCTCTACGACAACCAGCTGATTCACCAGACCCAGGCCGAGTTGATTGCGCAGAGCCGCGTGCTGGCCGCGATCTATGCGCGGGACGTACAGGCACGGCTCGCCAACGGCATCCCGCTCGGCGCGGCGGTGCCGCCGGAAGCACTGCCTGATCCCGGCGACACGGTGACGCCGATCCGGCCCGCGCTCGATCTCGCCGGCAATGACCTGCTGCGGCGACGGCCCGATGCGCTACCGGCGGCGAAGCCCGCCGATCCGGCCTATGTCGAGATCGGCACCGCGCTGATGCCGATCATCCTGGAGACCCAAAAGGTCACATTGGCGGGTTTCCGCATCCTCGATCCGCAGGGTGTAGTGATCGCCGGAAGCCAGGAGGTCGGACAGTCGCTTTCCCATATCGAGGAGGTCGCTACGGCCCTGCAGGGCCAGTACAGCGCCGCGCTCCGCATCCGCGTGCCGGACAAGCCTCCGCCGCCGATCTACTCGATCAGCCGTGGCGTCGGTGTCCACGTCTTTTCCGCGATGCCCGTCATCGTCAACGATCATGTCGCCGGCGTGATCTACACGTCGCGGACACCGAGCAACATCTTCGATCATCTCTATCAGGAGCGCGGCAAGTTCCTGCTCGCCACATTGACCGTGCTGCTGACGACGATTGCGATCGGGCTGACGTTCTCTCGCACGGTCACGCGCCCGATGCGCGAACTGGTCGATCGCGCCGTGCGGATCGGCCGCGGCGACCGCAATGCGTTTCAGCCGCTGCAGCATTATGGCACCCGTGAGCTCGCCCAGCTCTCCGACAGCTTTCTCGACATGGCCCAGCAGCTGTCGCGCCGCTCCGACTACATCGCGACGTTCTCCGCGCATTTGACCCACGAACTGAAATCGCCGCTGACATCGATCAGGGGCGCAGCCGAGCTGCTGCAGGATTCGCTTCAAAGCAAGTCCGATACGTTGACGAGATCCGAGCAACAGCGCTTCATCTCGAACATCCTCGGCGACGTCGAGCGGCTCGATGCGATGGGCCAGCGGCTGCGCGAGCTGGCCCGCGCCGAAAGCGCGCCGCAGAATGAGCAGACCCCGCTCTCGAGCGTCATCGCGAATTTGAAGAGCCGCTTTCCCGGGCGGACAATCATGGCGAGAGGCTGCCTCGACCGCTCGATCGGGATGTCCGGTGAGAAGGCGCTGATCGTGCTGGCGCATCTGGCCGACAACGCGTTCCGTCACAATGCGACGTCGGTGCAGCTCGAAGCGACCGCCGAAGCCGCGACCATCAGGGCGACGGTGAGCAACGACGGCGACCCGATTTCCGCCGCCAACAGCGACAAGATCTTCGACGCCTTCTTCACCACCCACCGCGACAGCGGCGGCACCGGCATGGGGCTCGCCATCGCGCAAGCCGTCATGGTGACTCACGGCGGCACGATCCGCCTGCTGCCCTCCAGCAGGGGCGTCGCCTTCGAGCTGGCGTTTCCCGCGGTCTGACCGGTCCCGGACCCGTGCGATGATGATCGCGGGGCCGTGCGCCGGCGCACCCGAGAAATTTCCCGCGCGGTGGACAAAGCATATCGAGATGCGGGTGCTTCTGCAGGATCAGCCATCATCAAACTGCTGAGCCGAGCCCTGCTTGACGCGCAATTTTGTTTGTGCGCAGCTGCTTAAAACAACAAGGCTACTCTGGGGCAGGACATATGGGCGGGCTTCGACGGGCGTTGGCCGGTTACGGCTTCCTCATCGCATCGATTAACCTGGCGGCAGCGGCGGAACCGATCAAGCTACGGGTCGCCGACTCCTTTCCGAAGGGACACTATCTCGTCCGTCTCGTGCTCGAGCCATGGATGGCCGAGGTCCAGAAGCGCACCAACAACGCGGTGACGTTCGAGCACTATCCGGCCCAGCAGCTCGGCAAGGCCGCCGACATGCTCAAGCTGACGCAAACCGGTGTCGCCGATATCGGCTATGTCGCGCCCGCCTATGTCTCCGACAAGATGCCGGTCTCCGAAGTCGCGATGCTCCCCGGCGCGTTCGAGCATTCCTGTCAGGGCACGCTTGCCTATTGGAAGACTGCGCGGAGCGGCGTGATCGCGCAGCAGGATTATACCGCAAACGGCATCCGGCTGCTGCTCGCGGTGAGCCTGCCGCCCTATCGCATCCTGACCGTGAAGCAGCCGGTGAAGGACACAGCCGACATCAACGGACTGAAGCTGCGATCGACCGGCGGCGCGCAGGACCTCACCTTGCGCGCGATCGGCGCGGTGCCGGTGCGTATGGCGGCGCCCGACGCCTATGAGTCACTGTCGCGCGGCACGATGGACGGCCTGCTGTTTCCACTCGAGAGCGTCGTCGCCTATGGCGCCGACAAGCTCGTGAAACATTCCACCGATGGCTTCGGCTTCGCGAGCTTCGTGGTCGCCTATTCGATCAGCGAGAACGCCTGGAAGAAGCTGTCGCTCGAGATCCAAAAAGCCATGATCGACACCGCCGAGGAGATCCTGCCGTCCGCCTGCAAGGAGGTGCAGAAGCAGGACAGCGAGACCATGAAGTCGATGGAGGCTGCAGGCGTCCATTTCGACACCCTGCAGCCCGACGTCGTCGCCAAGCTCAAGGACCTCACCAAGGGCGTCGGCAAGGCATGGGCCGACGGGCTCGACGCGCGCGGCAAGCACGGCAGCGATGCCCTGAAGGAATTTAGCGCTGCCGTTGCGGCCGTGCCGGCCCGGTAACGCGGACGGAGTCGTACGTGATCAAGAAAAGTCTGAAAGCCCTGACCACCATCGAGAAGGTGACCTCGGCCATTGCCGCGGCCCTGATGTTTGCAATCATGATCATCGTCTTCTCCGATGTCGTGATGCGCTACGTCTTCAACCGGCCGTTCTCCTGGGCCTATGACCTGATCTCGCTGTACGTGATGGCCGGCGTCTTCTTCCTGTCGCTTTCCGGCACCTACGCGGTCAACGGCCATATCAGCGTCGATATCCTGCTGCCGCGCTTCTCCGCGATCATCCAGCGCCTCTGCGTCATCATCTCCAACGTCGTTGGCCTCGCGATCTTCGTTCCGATCACCTGGCTCGGCTATCAGCGGGCGCTCGACAATTATGTCTCCGGCGACGTGATGGCGGGCGCGATCCCTTGGCCGACCTGGGCTTCCTCGATCTTCGTGCCGGTCGGCGCGGGAATTCTCGCGCTGCGCCTTGCCATTCATCTCCTTGCCAATACCGCAAGCCTCCTGACCGGCGAAAACATACTGCCGCTGCAGGCCATTTCCGGCCATTCAGAGAAGGCTGCCGGAGGTTTCGAATGATCCCGACCTTCATCCTCGCGCTGCTGTTCTTCCTGCTCGCGATCGGAACGCCGGTCGCATTCGCGATGGCATTCTCCGGCGGGCTCGGCCTCTATCTGACCGGCGGCCTGCCGATCCTGCTCGGTGTGCTGCAGACCACGCCGCTGTCGGCCGTCACCTCCTACGAGCTGATCACGATCCCGATGTTCCTGTTGATGGCAGACCTCGTGCTGCTGTCGGGTGTCGCCGACGACCTGTTCAAGACCGCCGCAGCCTGGGTCGGACGCATCCCCGGCGGCCTCGGCATGGCGACCGCGCTCGCCGGCGCGGGCTTCGGCTCGATCTGCGGCACCAGCACGGCCTCGGCCGCAACGCTCTCTTCGACCAGCCTGCCCGCGATGATCCGCCAGGGCTACGAGCCCAAGATGGCAGCCGGCGTCGTCGCGATCTCGGGTACGCTCGCGATGCTGCTGCCGACCTCGGTGGCGCTGGTGATCTTCGGCCTGCTTGCCGAGGTGAACATCGGGAAGCTGCTGATCAGCGGCATCATCCCTGCGATCTTCGTCACTGTCATCATCATGTCGACGATCTATATCCTGGTGTTGCTCGATCCCTCGCGCGCGCCGACAATCTCGGCGGTGACATGGTCGGAGCGGTTCAGCCTGCTCTGGCAGGTCAGCCCGATGGTGATCCTGTTCTCGATCGTCACTGGCACGATTTATCTCGGGATCGCGACACCGACGGAAGCCTCCGCTTTCGGTGCATTCGGCGCCTTCTGTCTGGCCTGCTGGAAACGCAAGATCAACCTGACCTCGCTCTACACGACGTTACGGCACGCCGCCCAGGGCACCTGCATGATCGTGCTGATCATCATGTGCGCGCATATCTTCGGCTATTTCTTTACGCTGACGCAGGTCACGCAGAACATCGTCGGCTGGGTCGGCGGGCTCGATGTCTCGCGCTGGATCATCATCACGCTAATCCTGTGCGGCTACATCGTGCTCGGCTCGTTCATGGACCAGATCGCGATCCTGGTGCTGACCGTTCCGATCGTGCTGCCGCTGATCAAGTCGCTCGGCTTCGATCCGATCTGGTTCGGCGTCATCAAGATCGTCACCGCCGAGGTCGGCATGATCACGCCGCCGATCGGATTGAACTGCTTCATTGTGGCGCGTTACGCTCATCGCCCCGTGGGCGAGGTGTTCCACGGCACATTCCCGCATTTCATCGCGCATCTGATCGCTATCGCCATTTTTGTGGCATTCCCGGAGATCATCCTCTGGCTGCCGAACCACATGCAACATTGAAGAAGCCGTCGGTCGAGACGGCCATCTCTGGGAGACCATGATGAATTCGTATTTCCGTTTCCTCGCCGGCGCCGCTGTCGGTACAGCCTTGCTGACGGCCACCGCATCATCGGGCTTTGCCCAGGAGAAGATCACGCTGCGCCTTGCCGACAGCCTGCCCTCCGGCCACGTGATCCATGAACTGGTCGGCAAGCCGTTCTCGGAACTCGTCACCAAGCTGACCAACGGCCAGGTCACGTTCCAGCACTTCCCGGCGGAGCAACTCGGCAAGGCCAAGGACATGGCCCAGCTCACCGCGCTCGGCGTCGCCGACGTCTCCTACATCGTGCCGTCCTACTCGTCGGACAAGTTTCCGCTGACGGCCGTCGCCGAGCTGCCCGGCATCTTCGACAACGAATGCCAGGGCTCGCTCGCCTTCTACAAGGTCTCGCACAATGGCGGCATCCTGGAGACCAAGGAATTCGCGCCCAACCAGCTCCGGCCGCTGGTGACGCTCGCGCTGCCGGCTTACCAAGTCCAGCTGGCCACCAGCCGCGATGTGAAGACGGCAAAGGACCTTGAAGGCCTGAAGGTCCGCACCACCGGCGGCGCGATGGACCTGATGATGCGCTCGATCGGCGGCGTGCCGGTGCGGATGGCCGCGCCGGAAATCTATGAATCGCTGACTCGCGGCACGCTCGACGGGCTGATCTTCTCCTACCAGAGCTCGGCGTCCTACGACTTCGGCAAGATCCTGAAGTCGGGTACCGAAGGGCTGAACTTCGGCACCGCGATCTTCACCTATTCGATGGGCGAGCTGAAGTTCAAGTCGCTGCCCGAGAACGTGCGCAAGGCGCTGATCGAGGCCGGCGAGCAGACCACGCGCGAGGCCTGCAAGCGGTTCGAGGACGGCGAGAAGGCCGCGGCCGACAAGATCAAGGCGCAGGGCATGAAGATCATCAACTTCAGCGCCGACGACAAGAAGGTGTTCAATACCGCCTTCAAATCGGTGGCGCAGGATTGGGTGAAGGACGTCGACAAGCGCGGCAAGTCGGGCACGGACGTCTTCAAGGCCTTCACCGAAGCGCTGGCTGCCACCCATTGAGCCAGGCGCCGACGAGAGACGAACCATCCATGCCGGCGGGCCCGCTCGCCGGCATCAGGATCATCGACCTCACGAGCGTCATGATGGGTCCCTACGCCACCATGATCCTCGGTGACTACGGCGCCGACGTGATCAAGGTCGAAAGCCCTGACGGCGATGTGATGCGCCATGCCGCCCCGATGCGCCATCCCGGGATGGGCGCAATGTACCTGCAGGGCAACCGCAACAAGCGCTCGATCGTGCTGGACCTGAAGAAGCCGAGCGGCCGCGCGGCGCTGCTGCGGCTTGCCGCGGCCGCCGACGTGTTCGTCCACAACGTCCGTCCTGCGGCAATGGCGCGGCTGAAGCTCGGCGCCGACGATCTCCACGCCGTCAACCCGCGGCTCGTCTATGCCAGCCTGCACGGCTTCGGCGAGACCGGCCCCTATGCGGGCCGGCCCGCCTACGACGACCTGATCCAGGGGCTGACGGCGCTGCCCGCACTGACCGGCCAGATCACAGGTGAGCCACGCTACTCTCCGGCGACCATGGCCGACCGCATCGTCGGCCTCAATGCCGTCCACGCCATCCTGGCGGCGCTGTTCCACCGTGAGCGCACCGGCGAAGGCCAGGCGATCGAGATCCCGATGTTCGAGACCATGGCCCAGTTCGTGCTCGGCGATCACATGGCCGGCCGCAGCTTCGAGCCGCCGATCGGACCGCCCGGCTACTCCCGGCTGCTGTCGCCCGACCGCCGGCCGTATCAGACCAGCGACGGCCACATCTGCGCGCTGGTCTATTCCGACAAGCAGTGGAACGCATTCTTCGCCAAGATCGGCCTCGCCAATGAAGCCGACCGCGACCCGCGACTGAACAGCATCGCGGCCCGAACCCGGAACTACGATTTCGTCTACGACTGGTTCTCGCAGGTGATGCAGACCCGCAGCACCGCCGAATGGATGCGCTTCTTCGAAGAGGCCGACATCCCGCACGCGCCGTTGCACGACCTCGACAGCCTGATCGACGATCCGCATCTGACGGCCGTCGGGCTGATCCAGTCGCTGCAGCATCCGACCGAAGGCACGCTGCGCGTCGCCGGTCCAGCCGCCACCTGGAGCCGGACGCCGCCGTCGATCCGGACCTATCCGCCGAACCTCGGCGAGCACGGCCGGGAGGTCCTCCGCGAGGCAGGACTTGCGGAGGCCGAGATTGCGGCCCTCCTCAAGGAGGGCGCGCTGATCGATCCCGAACGTTGACTACTTCCTGCGCGACGCCAGGATCTTCTCGGCGGCGCGCAAATGGGGCTTGTCCAGCATCTTGCCGTCCATCTTGGCGACACCGGATGGGTTGTCGGCGAATGCGGCGATCACGCGCTCGGACCATGCGATCTCCTCGTCGGTCGGCATGAAGGCCGCGTTGACGACATCGACATGCTTGGGATGGATCACGGCCTTGGCCAGGAAGCCGTCCTGCCGCGCGGCGATCGCCTCTGCCTTCAGCGCATCGAGATCGTTGATGTCGGTGGCGATGGTGTCGATCGCAACGACACCGGCCGCGGCCGCGCCGATCAGGCAGAGGTTGCGGGCGAGAATGAAAGGTGAGTGATAGCGGCCGTCAGTGCGGTTGCGGGTCGCACCGAGCGAGGCCGCAAGGTCCTCCGCGCCCCACATCATGCCCCAGAGCCGCGGGCTCATATTCTCAAAGTCGAGGATTTTGAGGACCGCGCGCGCCGTCTCGGTCGCGACCGTGACGATCCGCGTCGTGCCCTGCGCGATACCTGAGGCGGCCTCGAACGCGTCGAGATAGAGCGCGAGCTTGTTGACGTCGGCGGCGCCGGCGCATTTCGGCAGCACGATGCCGTCGGGCTTGCCGGGCATCACGGCCGCGAGGTCGCCGAGCGTCAGATCGGTGTCGAGGGCGTTGACGCGGATATAGAGCTTCTGGTCTGGATTGCGCGCATCGAGCATCTGCCGCGTGATTCCGCGCGCAACCACCTTCTGCTCCGGCGCGATGGAATCCTCAAGGTCGAGGATCAATACATCGGCCGCGGTCTTCTTGGCGCTTTCATATTTCCGGGTGCTGTCGCCGGGAACGAACAGAAACGATCGCATCGCTTACGCCTTCGGCTTGCAGTGCATCAGGCCGGTGCGGCGGCAGCTTGCCACCACCTCGCCCCGCTGGTTGGTCATGGTGTGCTCGAACTCGACGATGCCCTGGGTCGGCCGCGACTTGCTGGCGCGCTTGCCGACGATCTTGGTATGCGCCTTCAGCGTATCGCCGTGAAAGACTGGTTTCGGAAACTTGACGTCGGTCATGCCGAGATTGCCGACCGTGGTGCCCAAGGTCGTGTCGTATACGCTCATGCCGATCATGATGCCGAGCGTATAGAGGCTATTGAACAGCCGCTGGCCGAATTCGGTCTTCTCGGAGAAATGCGCATCGAGGTGCAGCGGCTGCGGGTTCATGGTCAGGAGGCTGAACATGGTATTGTCCATCTCCGTCACGGTTCGGCTGAACTCGTGATGGAATTCCTGCCCGACCTCGAACTCTTCGAAATACAATCCAGCCATTTACCGTCCCTTGTAGTTGGGCGTCCGCTTCTCGACGAACGCGTTCAGCCCTTCCTGGCAGTCTTCCGTCGAGGCAACCACCACGAAACTTTCCGCCGTGTTCTCCACCGAGCGGCGGAAATCGGCATCGACCGCGCGCACGAAGGCATCGCGGCCGATCTTCATCACGATAGGTGATTTCGCCGCCAGCTTGCGCGCGATCTCGCGGGCCCGCTCCAGTGCCGTGCCCTTCGGCACCACTTCGCTGAGCAGACCCATGCGAAAGGCCGTTGCGGCATCGAAGGGCTCACCGAGGAACAGCGGGCCGAACGCCTGATGCTTTCCGACCAGCCGCGGCAGCTGCACGAAGTGGATCGCCGGGATCAGGCCGACATCGATCTCGGGATAGCCGAAGGTCGAGCTATCGCCCGCAACGATCATATCGCAGGAGATCGCGATCGTCATGCCGCCGGCCCGGACCGCGCCGTCGATCGCGGCAACGGTCGGCTTGCCCATGCGGTACTGCGTATCGTTCAACGCGAAATACAGCCGCTCGAGGAACTTTTTAGTCTCGATCGCGGGCTTGCCCCTGACGATGTCGAGGTCGAGGCCGGCGCAAAACACCTTGTGGGCGCTGCTGATGATGACGGCGCGCACCGCGTCATCATCGCGCGCCTTCGCCAGTGCCGCCAGCAGCGCGTTGATCAAGGGGATGCTGAGCGCATTGACCGGCGCGCGATCCAGCACGATCTCGGCAATCTGCTCAGTGACCGAATAACGAACGAGGTCTGTGCTCATGTTTGTCCTGGCTCCTATCATCGCTTGGCTTGCCGCACCGCGCCCGACAGCAAGAAGCCGTCGATTTCGGCAGGACCAAATCCAGCCTCTGTCAGTATCCTCAGGCTATCCTGCCCGACGTCCGGCGCGGGACAAAGATCGTCCTCGGACAAGCTCGCGATCCCCGGCGTCCGCGGCGAATACACCGCACCGACACCCGGCGTATCCTGGCGGACCGACGCCCTGGTCGCCTCGACGTGCGGATTGCGCAGCCATTCGCCGGGATTGAGGATCCGCTCCGCGATGATATCGGCCGCGTGCAGCGCCGTCAGCCAGGCATCCGTCGGCTGGGTCAGGAACACCTCGCGCAGCTGCGGGATCAGCGTGTCGGCCGCGTCGGCGCGCCGGGCGAAGTCGGCGAAGCGCGGATCGCCGGCGAGATCCTCGCGTGCGATTGCATTGCACAGACGTTTGTATTGCGGCTCGTTCACCAATGTCACCATCATCCAGCCGTCCTGCGTCTGGTAAGTGCCGGCCGGCACATTCAACGCGCGCGGCGCACCGCCCTCCAGGATGAACTCGGCGACCTTGTGCCCGAGCAGCGCCGACGTCGACTGGCAGAGATTGACGTCGATCCAGCGGCCGGTGCCGACCGTCGCACGCGCGAACAGGGTCGTCGCGATGGCCTGGAACGCATAGACGCCGGTGACGACATCGGAAATCGTGGTGCCGACCCGGTGCGGCACACCATCGGTACCGACATTGACCGAGACCAGCCCCGAAAACGCCTGCGCCACCGAATCCGAGCCCGGCCGCTTGGCATAAGGCCCGCTCTGCCCGAAGCCGCTGACCGAGAGATAGACGAGGCCCGGATTGTCACGCGACAGGCTCTCATAGCCGAGCCCGAGCCGCTCGGCGACACCAGGACGGAATCCTTCAATGAGCACGTCGGCCTCGCGCGCCAGGCACTGCGCGATCGCGATGCCGTCCTTGTGCTTCATGTCGAGGCACAGGCTGCGCTTGCCGCGGTTATAAACCGCCGACAAGGTCGTGTGATTGCCGTAGGTCGTGCCGAGATAACGCGACCAGTCGCCTTCCGGCGGCTCCACCTTGATGATGTCGGCGCCATAGACCCCGAGCAGCATCGCGCAATAGGGCGAGGCTATCCCCTGCCCGAAATCGAGCACTTTCAGCCCGCGATACGGCGCCTCGTGCGTCGGCGTCAGCCTGCGTTCGCCCGCCATTTGTCCTCCCCGTTAGTTTCGAAGGGCCCTACAGCGCCAGATAACGCTGCCGGATGTTGTCGTTGGCCTTCAGCTCTTCGATGGAGGATGTGTAGACGATCTGTCCCTTGTCGATAACCGTCGCGTGGCTCGCAAGGCCAAGGCAAAAATGCATGTTCTGCTCGGCGATCAATACTGTGGCACCGGTGCCACGGAGCTGCCGCAGGAGCTCGCCGATCCGCTGCACTATGATCGGCGCCAGTCCCTCGCTCGGCTCGTCCAGCAGCAGCAGCACTGGATTGCCCATCAGCGTACGGGCGATCGCCAGCATCTGCTGTTCGCCGCCGGACAGCCTCCCGGCGATCCGGTGCCGCAACGGCTCCAGCAGCGGAAACACGTCATAGACGCGGCGGATCGACCACTCGTCCTCGCCATCAGGCCCCTTCTTCTGGCCGATGACCAGATTGTCCTCGACCGTATGCTCGGGAAATATCTGGCGGTCCTCCGGCACGAAGCCGAGCCCGACCCGCGCGATGTGATGCGGCCGCATTCCGGACACCAGCTGGCCGCGCAAGGTGACGTTGCCGCGGCGCGCCGGCGCCAGCCCCATGATCGCCTTCATGGTGGTCGACTTGCCGGCGCCGTTGCGGCCGAGCAGCGCCATGGTCTCGCCCTTGCGCACGGACAGGCCGACGCCGAACAGGATCTGGCTGGTGCCGTAGTAGACGTCGAGGTCCTCGACCTGCACCACCGGCTGCGCGCTCATGCCACCGCTCCCGCGTGGTCGTCGCTGCCGAGATAGGCCTCGATCACGGCATCGTTCCTGCGGATTGCCTCCGGCGTTCCGGTCGCGAGAATTCGCCCGTAGCACAGTACGACGATCTCTGGCGCGATCTTGAACACAATGTCCATGTCGTGCTCGATGAAGACGACGGTGATCTTCTGCTTCTCCCAGAGCTCGCGCACCTTGTCGATCATGCGCCAGCGCTCTTCGGTGCCCATGCCCGCGGTCGGCTCATCGAGCAGCAGCACCTTGGGCTCGAGCACCAGCGCGAGCGCGATATCGAGCAGCTTCTGGTCGCCATGCGACAGCGTCGCCGCGGTCCTGTTGCGCTTGCCGGCAAGGCCGAGCAGCTCCATCGCATGCTCGGCGCGGTCGCGGGTCTCGGCCAATGGGAAGCGCCGACGCATCACGCCGGCGCGGCGCTGATCGGCGCCGACCGCAGCCAGCATCGTTTCCTCGACCGTCAGCGACGGGAAGATGCTCGCGACCTGGAAGGCGCGGCCGATGCCGTGGCGCACGATCTCCGGGGGCGTCTTGCCCGCCATGTCGACGCCATTGAGCAGGATCTGCCCGGCGTCCGGCCGCAGCGCGCCCGTGATCAGGTTGAAGAAGGTGCTCTTGCCGGCGCCGTTGGGGCCGATCACGGCGGTGAGCGAACCGTCGGCGAAGTCGAGCGAGACGTTGTCGGTCGCCTTGACGCCGCCAAAGGATTTCGACAGGGCGCGAATCTCCAGCATGGCTAGCCGCGCCCCTCGCCGCGACGCTGCGCGAACCATTCGACGACAAAATCCATCAGGCCCTTGCGCAGGCCGATGGCAAAGAACAGGATGACGATGCCGAGCACGATGCCGTGATACTCGGTCAGCCGGGTGACGGTGTCGTTGAGGATCAGCAGCAGAACCGTACCTACCATCGGCCCGAGGAAGGTGGTCACGCCGCCGAGCATGTTGATGAAGATGCCCTCGCCCGAGATCGTCCAGTAGGCGAATTCGGGATAGGCGCCGGAGACGAACAGCGCCATGATCATGCCGCCGGTCGCAGCGAACAGCGCCGCCAGCACGAAGATCGTCAACTTCGCGCGCCAGACATCGATGCCGATGAAGCTGGCCCGCGTGGCGTTGTCGCGGATCATGCGCAGCGTGTAGCCGAACGGCGACTGTGCGATCTGGCGCATCAGGAGCAGCCCGATCACCAGCAGCGCGCAGCTCGTGATGTAGAGATGCAGATGGTTGGAGAGGTCGATGCCGAGGAACGGCGGCCGCGGAATGCCGCCGCGCAGGCCCTGGTCACCGCCGGTGAGCGACTGCCACGACAGGATCGTCGAATGGATCAGCATCTGGAACGCCAGCGTGACGAAGGCGAAGTAGATCTCCTTCAGCCTCACGCAGATTGCGCCGATGACGACGGCGACGACGCAGGTGATCGCCAGGGTGGCGACGAAGGCCACCGGGATCGGCACGCCGGTCTTCTGCATCATCAGGCCGAAACCATAGGCGCCGAGGCCGAAGAACATGCCGTGGCCGAACGAGATCAGTCCGGTATATCCGACCAGGAGGTTGAGCGAGGTTGCGAATAATCCATAGGCCGCGCAGCGGATCACGAAATCGAGCAGCTGCTTGCTGCCGAACATCATCGGCAGCAGCGCGAGCACGACAAACGCCACCAGCGCGATCAGCACATCGCGATAGCGCTGCGGTCTGGCGTCGATCCGGGGAGGCGCCAGGGTTTGTGCGCCCTGCCCGGCCTGCAACTCGGTCATGCGACCTCCTTGCCGAACAGACCGGTCGGACGCGACACCAGCACGATCACCATGAAGAGATACATCAGTCCCTCGGTGAACAGCGGGAAGCCGAGTGATCCGAACGAGCGGATCAGGCCGATCAGGAGCGCGCCGATCAGTGCCCCCAGGATCGAGCCCATGCCGCCGATCACGGTGACGATGAAGGACTCGATCAGAACAGAGAAACCCATGCCCGGCGTCAGCGAGCGCACCGGCGCGGCCAGCGCTCCCGCCAGTCCCGCCAGCATGCCGCCGAGCGCGAACACGCCGCCATAGATCAGCCCGGTGTTGATGCCGAGCGCCGACACCATCCCGGGATTTTGCGCAGCCGCACGGATCACCTTGCCGATCCGGGAGCGCGCCAGCCCCAGCCCGAGAACGACCGCGGCAGCCAGCGCCACGCCGATCAGCAGCAGATAATATGGCGGCACCACACCGCCGGCGATGAACAGCGGCGGCACCTGGAACGCAGCCGGCATGCCCATCGACTTGAATTCAGGCCCCCAGATCATGCGGACGACGTCATCGAAGATCAGCACGAAGGCGTAACAGACCAGGAGCTGCATCAGCACGTCGCGGCCGTAGACCCGGCTCATGAACACGCGCTCGAAGATCAGGCCGAGGATCGCGGTGCCGGCGGCGCCCGCCAGGATCGCCAGCGCAAAGCTGCCGGTGAGCTGATAGGCCGTCATCGCGAAATAGGCGCCGAACATGTAGAAGGCGCCGTGGCTGAAATTGACCACCTTGAGCACGCCGAAGATCAGCGTCAGCCCGACGGCGACGAGAAACAGCAGCATGCCGATGATCAGGCCGCTGGTGGTCTGCGTCACCAGGCAGGCAGGGCTGGCGAGGCAACTGGCGAGCGCGTCGAGGTCCACGAGAAATTATCCATTACGGCGGGCCGCAACGCCGGCGCGCGACAAACATCAGATGAAAGGCGGAGACAGCTTGCGGCTCTCTCCGCCTGACATGTGGATCAGGTGTAGCCTTTGCTCTTCTTCCACTCGGCCTCGAGTTCGAAGATGGTCTTCCAGTCACCGGCCTTCACATCAGGCACGTAGGGTTCCTGCGGGATCGTGGTGCCCCAGCCGATGGCGTAACCAACCAACGTGTGATCGTCGGCGCGCATGGTGACGGTGCCGTCGGCGCCGAACGGACACTTGATGGTGAGCCCCGTCAGCGCCTCCGCGACCTTCTTGCCGTCGGTCGAATTGGCCTTCTTGACGGCCTCGTTGAGGAACATGACCGCCGTCGCATTCTGCCAGGACCAGTTGGTCGGATACTCGTTGTACTTCGCCTTGTAAGCATCGCCCCAGGCTGCATTCTCCGGCGTCGGCGGGAACGTCTTGATGTAGCGGTCGCCGGAGTGGATGCCTTTCGGCAGGTTCTTCACCACGGTGAGCGCGGTGTAGTCGGCCATGTTGACCGCGAACACCTCCATCTGGGTGAACATCGCGTAGATGTTGGCCTGGTCGATATACGACGTGAGGTCGCCGCCCCACAGGCAGGAATAGAGCGCCTGCGGCTTCGCCTGCAGGATCTTGGTCACCACCTCGGTGTAGTCGGGCTGGAACAGCTTTGGCCAGGATTCGCTGATGATTTCGACATCGGGCGCGAACTTCTTCAGATACAGCACGAACTCGCCGGTGGTGTCGCGGCCATAGGCATAGTCGGGCGAACAGGTCGCCCATTTCTTCAGGCCCTTGGTCTTGGCGATTCCGGCCGCGTAGCTGGCACCGACGATCGAGTCATGAATGCCCTGCCGGACGCAACGGAAGGCATTTGGAATGTGCTGCTTGGGATCGGCCGTCAGCGACGACGCTTCCGAGCAGGTGTGGATGCAGAGCACGCCGAGATCGCGCGCCACTTCGTGAACCGCGAACGATCCCGATGACGCCTCGCCGTCGAGCAGCATCTCGCAGCCGTCGGTGTTGACGAGCTCGCGCGCGATACGCGCGGCTTCCTGCGGCTGTCCCTTGGAGTCGCGGATCACCATCTCGATCTGCCGCCCGGCAAGGCCGCCGGCAGCATTGACCTTCTCGACTTCCAGCATCACCGCGTTGCGCGAGGATGTGCCGAGCTGCGCGACGCGACCCGACAGAATCGTCGGCATGCCGATCTTGATCGTCTTGACCTGCGCGCGCGCCACCCATGGCGCGGCAAAGGTCACCGCACCGGCGCCCATCAGCGCAAGCGTCGAGCGCCGGCTGATGCCCGGTTTCCGGGTCCTCGTCATACTCCCCTCCCTGTCGGGTTCGCGTTCCCAAAATCCCTTGCGGAGATCGTTCCGTCTCCATGCCCATGATGTTTTCAGAGCAAGGGGGGTGACGTCAAGCCAAATATGAATTACGATTCATAGTTCATCCCGGGAGAAAACGGCGCCGGAATTGGCCCGACGAGCGGCAAATGATCAATCTTTCCAGCTTCATCGCATTTCATGCCAGGCGGACGCCGGACCGCTGTGCGCTGAAATATCGCGGCGAAGACGTCTCCTATGCGGATTTTGACCTGCGGATCCGCCAGGTCGGCAGCTGGCTCGCGATGCACGGGATCGCGCCCGGCGATGTCGTCGCCGTTTTGATGAAGAACAGCACCGCCTTTCTCGAGTTGGTGTTTGCGACGAGCCATATCGGCGCGGTGTTCCTGCCGATCAATTATCGCCTGTCGGCCGATGAGGTCAGCTACATCGTCGGCAATTCCGGCGCGCGTCTGCTCGTCGCCGACGAGGAATTTGCCGCGATTGCGACCGGTGACGCGCCGGTGGTGCTGTTGGGGGAAGTCGCGCAATCCAGCGTCACCAACCTTGCGCCCGACATCGCGCCGGCGCCGATCCACGTGCGCCAGCCGCGCGACCTGATGCGGCTGATGTACACCTCGGGCACCACGGATCGTCCCAAGGGGGTGATGCTCACCTACGAGAACATCTACTGGAAATCCGCCGACCAGACCCTGGTGCTCGGATTGAACGCCGACACCCGGCTGCTCGTGGTCGGCCCGCTCTATCATGTCGGCGCGCTCGATTTGCCCGGTATCGCCGTGCTCTGGCATGGCGGCATGCTGTGCATTCACCGCAGCTTCGAGCCCGAACCGGCGCTCGCCGCCATCGAGCGCGAGAAGCTCAATGCGGCGTGGTTCGCACCGGTCATGACCACGGCGCTGCTTACCTGCCCGAACCGCGAGCGCTACGACGTCTCAAGCCTGGGATGGGCGATCGGCGGCGGCGAGAAGACGCCAGAGGTCCGCATCCGCGCCTTCTCCGACCATTTCAGGAATGCGCGCTACATCGATGCCTACGGCCTCACCGAAAGCTGCGGCGGCGACACCTTCATGGAGGCCGGCCGGGAGATTGAGAAGATCGGCTCGACCGGCCGCGCCATCGCCCATGTCGAGATCGAGATCCGCGACGACACGGGCAAGCGCCTGCCCGCGGGCCAGGATGGCGAGATTTGCCTGCGCGGCCCGAAGGTGACGCAGGGCTACTGGAAAGATCCCGAGAAGACCGCGTCCGCCTTCTTCGGCGACTGGTTCCGCACCGGCGACATCGGCCATCTCGACGATGACGGCTTCCTCTATCTGACCGACCGCAAGAAGGACATGATCATCTCCGGCGGCGAGAACATCGCCTCCTCCGAGGTCGAGCGCGTCATCTACGAAATCCCCGGGGTGCGCGAGGTCGCGGTGATCGGCCTGCCGGACGCCCGCTGGGGCGAAAAGCCGGTCGCGATCGTGGTGCTGGCCGACGACGCAAAGCTCGACCTGCCCAATCTCACCGAATTCTGCCGCACACGGCTCGCCGGCTTCAAGGTGCCGCGGCAGCTGATCGTCCGCGACAGCCTGCCGCGCAATCCATCCGGCAAGGTGCTCAAACGCGTGCTCCGCGCCGAACTCGAGGCCACCGCATGACACAAGCGACACCTGCCAAGGTGACAAAACTCAACCGGGTCGAGCGCAACGCCTGGACCAAGCAGAAGATCTTCGACGCCGCGACCAAGATCGTCGGCAAGTATGGCTATGCCGAAGCCTCGGTCGCCCGCATCACCGAGGCCGCCGGTGTCGCGCAGGGCACGTTCTACAATCATTTCGAGAACCGGCAGGAACTGCTCGATCAGCTGCTGCCGAAGATCGGCCTCGACATGGTCCGCTTCATCCATGCGCGCACCGGCACCGCTAGCGAGGCCCGGCAAGAGATCGAGCGCTTCAGCGCCTTCTTCGATTTCATCCGCGAGGTGCCGGAGTTTCTCCGCATCCTCAACGAGGCCGAGTTCTTCGCGCCGACCGGCTACCAGAAGCATTTTGACAACATCTCGAGCGCCTATGTCCGGATCCTGCAGCGGGCGCGGGCGGCCGGCGCGACCAACATTTTCAGCGACGAGGAATTCGAGGCCATCGTCCAGGTCCTGATGGGAGCGCGCGGCTATCTCAGCCGGCGATATTCCTATTCCGAACAAGGTGTCACCGCCGTGCCCGATTATGTGATCACGGCCTATCAGAAGCTGGTCACGCGTGGCCTGTTCAACAGCAACGAAGGGAAGAAGCGATGAGCGCCGACGGCACCATCCTCATCACCGGCGGCAGCCGCGGCATTGGCGCTGCGACCGCAACGCTGCTTGCCGATCAGGGGCATCGCGTGGTCATCGTCGACATCGCGCCGGAGCAACTGGTCGGCACGAACGCCATCCTCTGGCCGGCGCCGTTCGATGTCGCAAGCGAAGCCGCTGTCGTCGCCGGCATTGCCGATATCGAGAGAGCGCACGGCCCGATCACGGGCCTCGTCAACGCGGCCGGTGTGTTCGGCAAGATGCACACGATCGATCGGGTGCGGATGGAGCAATGGGACCGCGAGGTCAATATCGACCTGCGCGGCACCTTCCTGGTCGCGCGCAGCGCCGGCATCGGGATGGCGAAGCGGCGGCACGGTGCAATCGTCAATGTCGCCTCGGTGGCCGGCATGACGTCGGGCCCGATCCACGCCTATACCGCAGCGAAGGCCGGCGTCATCCAGATCACGCAAACGCTCGCCGCTGAATGGGGCCGTAGCGGCGTGCGCGTCAACGCAGTATCGCCCGGCTTCACCCGCACGGCGGCGCTCGAAGCCGGCATCGCGTCAGGCGCGCTGAACAAGGACCTTCTAGCCAGCCCGACGGCGATGAACCGCTTGGTTGAGCCGATGGAAGTGGCGCAGGCGATCGCCTGGCTGCTCTCGCCGCAGAGCAGCGGCGTGACCGGCATCAACCTGCCGGTCGATGCCGGCTACATCGCGGGCACCACCTGGGCCGCCTATGGCGGTTTGCCGGACGCACCACGCAGCTGAGGACAACGCATGAATATCGAGCTTCCGCGCCAACACCTGGACCTGTCCTCCGCCATTGCCGAGGGCGACATCCGCGTGCTGCTGATGGTGCTGGTGCACATGACCGGCGACGAGAAATGGCTCGAGCCGCCCTACAAGCCGAAGCGCGACGTCCGCCTGATCCCCGATCCGGATGCCGGCGTGCCGAAGGAGATCCAGGACGAGATCCGCGCGGCGGTCTTGAACCTGTTCGCGAACGGGACGCCAAAGCCCGTCATCACCGATCCCGGCAACGAGCTGATGCTGCGAATGATGCGCGCGACGCTCGGCGAGAACGTCGCGCCCGAATACGCCCCGCTGATGCGGGAGGAGATGGGCTTCGTTCCCCGCGAGGCGCGCTGGCGCGAGCGTCCCGCTGACGAGAGGCTGGCGCAGCAGCATGTGCTGATCGTCGGCGCCGGGGTCTGCGCGATTGCGCTCGGCGTTGCGCTCGGGCGGCTCGGCATTCCCTACACGATCGTCGAGAAGCAGGACGAGATCGGCGGCACCTGGTACGTCAACCGTTATCCCGGCTGCGGCGTCGATACGCCGAACCACTCCTACTCGTTCTCCTTCGGCACCCGCAATCCGTGGACCCGCTACTTTGCACAGCGACAGGAACTGCTGGATTATCTGCTCAAGGTCGTGCGCGAACACGACATCCGCAGACACGTCCGCCTCTCGACCGAGCTCGTCGCCTCGCACTGGGACGAAGCCAAGCGCAGCTGGATCTCGACGCTGAAGACCGCGAACGGCGAGGAGACCTTCGAATCCACCGCGCTGGTCAGCGCGATCGGGCAACTCAATGATCCCTTGCCCGCCCGTTTCGACGGCGACGAGGATTTCGCCGGCCTCAAGGTTCATTCGGCGCTGTGGTCCGATGGCATCAAGCTCGACGGCAAGCATGTCGCCGTGATCGGTACCGGCGCGACCGCGATGCAGCTGGTGCCGTCGATCGCCGACCGCGTCGCCTCCGTCACCGTTTACCAGCGCACCGCGCAGTGGGCGCGTCCGGTGAAGGGCTATTCCGATCCGATAACCGAGGGCGCGCAGTGGCTGCTGGCGCATCTGCCGTTCTACGTGCAGTGGTATCGCTTCAACATGTTCTGGCGTTACGGTGACGGCCTGTTGCCGTTCCTGCGCAAGGATCCGGCCTGGCCGTATCCCGACCGCGCCGTCAACAAAGGCAACGACCGGCATCGCCAGGAGCTGGCCGAGTTCATCCTCTCCGAGCTGAAGGATCGCCCCGACCTGATCGAGAAGTGCATACCGACCTATCCGCCCTACGGCAAGCGCATCCTGCTCGACAACAACTGGTTCAAGACGCTGACCAAGCCGAATGTCGAGCTGGTCACCGACAACATCGATCATTTCGCGGCTGATGGCATCGTCACGGCCGACGGTACATCGCGGCCGCACGACGTCATCGTGATCTCGACCGGCTTCAAGGTCTCCGAGATGGCGGCGCGTCTCAACATCACCGGGCGCGAGGGCAAGAACCTGAAGCAGGTCTGGAGCCATGACAATCCGACTGCCTATCTCGGTCTCACCGTGCCTGACTTCCCCAACCTCTTTCTGATGCTCGGGCCCAACTCGGGACCTGCGCATGGCGGTAGCGTGATCTTCCAATCGGAATGCCAGAGCCGCTACATCTCCGCCTGCCTGGTCGAGATGATCGAGAACGACATCGCTGCGATCGACGTGCATCCCGACGCGCATGACGAATACATCCGCAACGTCGATGCCGAGCACGAGCAGTTGATCTGGACGCATCCGGGCATGACGACCTATTACCGCAACAGTCGCGGCCGTGTGTTCTCTGCAATGCCGTGGCGGTTCGTCGACTACTGGAAGATGACGCACGATCCCGACTTCACGCAGTATCGAAAGACCAGGGCGCGACAGGGAAGCTGACCTGAATTCCCCTGTTCGTTAACTTGACAGCAGGCCATAACTGCCGCAGCATTTCGATGACTGCACCTGTTGGGGTGCTGGAGCGCCTGCTCCTCGCGTCGCAGGAATTGACGGACGATTATGGGATCGACCGCCAGGCAGCAAAAGCGGACAGATGTCCGTCGGCCCACCCTTGGAGAGGAGCATGACGCCACCGGCGAAAGCCAGCGACCTTGCTCAGCGGCAAGGTCTCGGTGCACGTTGAGGCGATAGCAGCTGCTAGCCGCGTGCGCTGCCGACAATCTGAACATATCCGCAGGACGAGAGCGCAAAGGCCAAGCGCTTTTCGATCCCGAAACACCACTGGTCTATACCAGAGATTCTTCGCTAAAACGAAGTAGCAGGACCCCGCGATGCTTGAATGCACCGGGGTCCATTCGTTTGCCCGCCATCTCCCCTTCATCGCGTCGCATTGCGCGATCGCACCGGATCGGGAACAATTGTCCTGACGGGTGAGGAACGCTGATGGAAAAGCCGAAGGTCAGGATCTACACCGACTACAAGTCTCCCTACGCCTATGTCGCCAACAAGCGGCTGTTCGAGCTCGAGGAGACCTGCGGCGTCGAACTGGAATGGCTGCCCTACACGCTGCGCATTCCCGAGTTCATGGGCACGGTCGAAGAGCGCACGCCGCATTTCTGGCGCAAGGTGCGCTACTCCTACATGGATGCGCGGCGGTTCGCCAACGCACAGGGACTGACCATGAAGGGCCCGCGCCGGATCTACGATGCCTTCTACTCGAGCGCCGGGATGCTGTTCGCGCAGCGCCATGGGCTGTTCCGGCCCTATCATGACACGGTATTCCGGAGGTTCTGGAACCACGAGCTGGAGCTCGACGAGTTGTCGGAGATTGCCGGCGTGATTTCCGAGATCGGCGGCTCTGCCGACTCGTTCGAGACCTATGTCAGCGGCCCTGCCCGCGCCGAACACGATCGCGTCATCGACGAGGCCGAAGCGCTCGGCGTGTTCGGCGTTCCCAGCATGGTGTTCAACGGCGAGCTGTTCTGGGGCGGCGACCGCATCGACCTGCTGATCGAACGGATCAGAAATCCGGAATCGATCGCGCTCGCGCTCGGGAGCAGACATCGAACCTAAACTCACACCGTTTTGAACCTGCTTGCCCTCCCCGATCGATCAGCCTCCATCCAGGATGGCCCAGCATCCGGTGCGCTCCAGTACGGCCTTCAACGCAGTGCGATCGCCGGCACCAAGCGCGGCGAACTTCTCGCGCAACTGCTGCAGGCACTTGACCTGATACTTGAACGGCGCCAGCGCGTAAGGCAGTCCCCAGACCTTGATCTCGAGGCGCTCAAGGCCCTTCGCGAATGCATCCGCATTGGCGGCGAGGAACGGCAGATAGAGTTCGCCCGCGATCCGCAGCAATGCTTCAGCGGACCTGCCAAGCGCCTGCTCGCGCGGATACCAGGCGCCTTCGACACCGGATGCGTCGTCGAGCCGCCGCACCCAGTGATCGGTGAACGGCGCGCGTTCGCGCATGATCCGCATCGGGGTCGGGTCGGTCGCCATCTCGCTGAGTTGTCCGAACCAGGCAAAGTCCGCCAGCGACGGCCGGCTGCCGAACAGATAGTTCGTCATGCCGACATGCGGCTCGAAAGCTGCCAGCGTCCGCCGATAGCTCTCCTCGAGCAGCGGCCGGTTCTCATCCGTCGCGCCGAGAATGACCATGCGCGAGATCTGCCGCTGCCGGAACTCCTCGATCTCCTCGCGGCTGCCGGCTTCGGCTTCCGACGTCGACCATTCCTCACCCGCCCAGCGCGAGACATAGGCCTGGTCTTCCGGATCCCACCAGCGATAGAGAAACAAGGGCTTCACTGCCCATTCATCGGCGAGATCCTCCAGCAGATCGCAGACGAACGCGACCGCCTTGTCCTCGGGGATCACCGAGCGCCCCTGGTGGCGCGCTTCCAGATCATAGGCGAGCGTCGTGGTCTCGCCGCGATAGCTGCCGTCGGGATATTGCAGCACCGGGATCAGCATCGGCTTCAGATGCGCGGTCGCCGCGCGCAGCGCCTTGCTCATGATCACCCAGTCGTGCGGGATCCGCCGGTAGCGCATCAATGCCCGCAGCTTGATCGCATAGGGCGACGCGGTCGAACCGATCAGGCGATAGCGGTCCGCGGTCATGACGATGCCTCCGGAAACGCTGGATTGCCGTAGGGATAGAACCTCGTCAGGTCGACATTCCTGTAAGGCAACTTGTCGAGGCGCGTGGTGCCGAGGAACGGCTGCTCCGGCTCGACCAGCAGGATCGTCTTGGCAAAGCCATTGTCGTCGAAGCCGCGCCGGAAATGCACCCGCGACTTGATCGCCATCACCTCGAAGCTGCCGATGTCAGGCACCAGCGCCTTCAGCGAAAACGGCTCCATGATCTGCACCAGATAGGTGGAGAGGATCAGCACATTGTTGCGGCCAAAGCGCACGCAGACCCAGAACTGGCCGTAGCCCTCGCCCGCAGCCGAGATGGTACCTTGAATACGAACCGGATCGCCCGCCGACTCGTCGGCGCGGCCGCCGATCTCCATGTCGAAGGCATCGCCGGCCTTGGCGCCGGCTGCCTTCAGGCTAGCGGTCGCCCGGGCATCGGCGATGGTCGCGATCACCGTGTTGGCGAGATCCTGCGCGATGATCTCGCGCAGCAGCCAGGTCGCCGATCCCGACCGGTCGCTGTGATCGGCGAGCACCACCGGCGTATTGCGGTCAGCGACGGCCTGCTTCGCCAGCGCGACGCCCTCGGTGATGCTGCAGAGTTTCGTCGATTGCAGCAGGGCTCCGCGCAGCCGCCAGATCGTGCCCGCGAGATCGCGCGCGATTTGCTCGGCGAGCTTTGGGTTGTCGTTGGTCAGAACCTGCACGGTCATGCCGACATCGGGAACATCGGCGAACGGGAAGCCAAAGAAGATGTTGACGTAAACGTCGACCTCGCGGGCCTCCCACACCAGCGCGCGCTGCACGAGATCCATCCAGGGCCGCGCCCCGGTCCATTGCAGCACGGTGGGTGAGATCACCGGAACCTTGATCGTCCTGTGCACCGGCTTGTAGTCGCCGCGGATCGCCCGCACCAGCATGCGCGCCGCGCGCTCGCCCTGCAGATGCGCATCATAATGCGGGAAATATTTGACGGCGAACGCCATGTCCGCCTGTTCAAGGAACGCCTCGTCCTCGTTGCCGTGAGGATCGAAGGTCGCGGCGATGAACGCCGAGCGGCCGACCACCTCGCGCACCTGCCGCGCCAGATCGGCCTCCGGCCGCGGCACGTCGCGCACCGCCATAGCGCCATGCAGGCACAGATAGACGCCGTCGAACGGCCCCTCCTCCTCGAGCCCGGCGATCATCTTGCCGGTGAAGGTGCGATAGGCTTCCTGGGTGATCCAGCCGGATCCGGTGTAGGTCTTCGGCCAGAGCGGGGATTCGATGCCGACCAGTTCGACTTCGGAGAACTCGCGCGCAACTTGCACGAAGCCGCCCATGTAGTTTCTGGGATCGAACTGCAGCAGCGCTTCGCCCTTGGCCGGCGAGCCCGGATAGATGAAGTCGTCGAGGGTGGTCTCGTTCGGCAGGAACGAGACGGTTTCGTGGCAGAAATGCAGGACGGCGATACGTATCTTGCGATCGCTCATTTTGATGCGCCTCGGCTGTTTTCCGCATAGTGGCATCGAAGGCGCCGCGCGCCAATCCGCATTCGGTTTTTGCCCGCCAGACCTGCAAATAAGCAGACGCGTCACGGCTTGCCGCCGCGCGGATTCTGCTATGTTTCAAGCCAACAATCGGGCCGCGGCCTCGCAGAAATCTCAAGGAGAGAACGCCATGAATCCCCCCGTCAGCTCGCCGGCGATCAAGGTCGTCAAATCCGTTCGCGAGCAGGTGAGCGCCGAGGAGTGGCAGGCCCGCGTCGATCTGGCCGCCTGCTATCGTCTCACCGCGATGTACGGCATGACCGAGATGATCGCGAACCACATCTCCTGCCGCGTGCCCGGCACCACCGACCAGTTCCTGATCAACGCCTACGGCATGCTGTATGAGGAGATCGACGCCTCCAGCCTGATCAAGGTCGACGTCGAGGGCAACACGCTGCTCAACGCAACCGACTACGACGTCAACGTCGCCGGCTTCGTCATCCACAGCGCCATCCACATGGCCAAGCACGACATGGACTGCGTCGCGCACACCCATACACCGGCGGGCATGGCGGTCTCGGCGATGGAATGCGGCCTTCTGCCGCTGGCGCAGACCTCGATGCGCTTCCTGCACATCGCCTATCACGACTTCGAAGGCATTGCCGACAATGTCGACGAACGCGAGCGGCTGGTCCGCGACCTCGGCGACAACGAAGCGATGATCCTGCGCAACCATGGCCTGCTGGTGGTCGGCCGCACCGTGCCCGCCGCCTTCAACGTGCTGTTCCGCCTCGAGCGCGCCTGCCAAACCCAGGTGATGGCGCTGTCCTGCAACACCAAGCTGATCTATCCGCCGCAGAACATCCTCGAAGACACCTATGAGCGGATGCTGCCCAAGCCCGGCCGCGCCGCACGCAACGGCGAGCTCGCCTGGCCTGCGCTGCTGCGCAAACTCGACCGGGCGGATCCGTCGTATCGGAATTGAGGCGCTCGATCGCGAAGGGCTGCCCCCAGCAACGGTGTCGTCCCTGCGAAAGCAGGGACCCATACTCCGCGGCGAGCGTCGTGAACGGGACTCGTCGTTCCGACATCGCTCAACAATAACCATTGGTGGTTATGGGTCCCTGCTTTCGCAGGGACGACAGTGTGTGGCGCAGCTTGAGACTCATACGCCCGCCCTCTCGCGACATCGCCGCGCCGGCTCACAGTTCGGCTGCCAGCTGGACCACCTGGTTTCGCAACCAGGCATGGGCCGGATCGTGATCGTAGGAGGCGTGCCACAACAACGTCGCCGGCATCTCGTTTAGCTCCACCGGCGGCGGGCTGAGGCTGAGCCCGAGTTCGGCGGAGAAGCGCGTGGCCAACCGTGAACCCATGGTGACGATGACAGGCGCCTGCGCCACCAGATGCGGGACGGTGAGGAAACGCGGCGTGGTCAGCGCAACCGTGCGCTGCAGGCCGAGCTTGTCGAGCGCTTCGTCAACGATGCCGCGCACGTTGCGGGCAGGCCGCAGGCTGGTCAGCACATGCGGAAGCCGGACGTAATCCTCGAGCGAGATCGGAGGCGTGATCCCGGTCTTCTCGGCATTGAACATGCACACGAAGCGCTCGGTCAACAGCGTGCGCCGCTTGTGATGCAATTGTCCCTGCGGGAGCGGCCCATGGGCGACTGCAAGATCCAGCTCATCGGCGTCGAGGTCATCGAGCAGCCGGGACGAATCAACATTGTAGAGCCGGAAGTGAACGCCAGGTGCGATCTCGCGCATGCGCGCCAGCAGAGCGGGCATGATCAGGATCTCCATGCTGTCGGATAGTCCGAGTCTGAACGTCCGCACCGCCGTGGCCGGATCGAAGGCCTGATCGCGCAGCACCACCGCCTCGACCTGCGCAAGCGCGCCCCGCACCGGCTCGCGCAGGGTTGCCGCACGCGGAGTGAGGCGCATGCCGTCGGCCCCACGGGTCAGAAGCTCATCACCGAACAGCTCACGCAAGCGGGCAAGGTTGTGGCTCATCGCGGATTGGCCAATCCCGACGCAAGCCGCCGCCTTGGTCACGCTCCGTTCGGTCAGCAGCGCATCGAGATGAACCAGCAGATTCAAGTCGATACGACCTAAATTAGCGATATCGATGGCCATTATCGATCTCATCTGTTTGATCGATGATCATAGCCTGACCATCTCCTCCGGCAAGGGAGCAGACGGGCCACCGCCCGCCGCCCAAGTCCACCCCAAGCCAACGGAGGATCCCATGTCGATCCGCAGCACAATTCTAGCCGCCGCCCTAAGCCTGGCCTCGCTGGGAGCCGCGCACGCAAGCACGCTCAGGCCGATCGAAGGTCAAAGCGTTCGTCTCGGCGACCTCGCCGGCATCGTCTACTACACCGTCGAGCGCGACGGATATCGCGTCGTGACCACGCTGGCAGAGGGCGCGGCCGGGACGCCGATCCGCTTCGTATCGGTGCTGGCACCCGGTCAGCGCGCCCTGCTCTCGACGCCGAACCAGGCAGGCGCACTGGAGATCAGCCGAAGCGGCGACGGCCTGACCGTCCGCACGTCGGGCCCAGTCTCCAATTAGTTCCGACACCGCCGTCTTTCCGTCACTTGTGCAGGAACCCCAGATGTCCACCATCCGCCTTCATCGAACGACGAGCCTGACGCCCGAGCAGTACGTAGCCGGCCTCACTGACTTCGGCCCGGGCCGCTCCAAACTCTTTGGCAACAGTGCCGATGCCTATCTCAAGGTGCATGATCGCGGCCGCTCGGACGCCGACGTGACGGAAGGCTCGGGCGGCATCTGGGAGCGCTTGTACTACGATTGGTCCGACCCCGATCACGTCGTCCTGACGACGATCGACTCCAATGTGTGGGGCGGCGCGTCGGGCCACACCTACAACTTCACGCGCCGGCCCGATGGCACCACCGACATCGACGTGATCGTGGTGCGCGATGGCAAGAGCCTCAGGGGATGGATCCTCGGCCTTGTGCTCCGCACCGTCGGCCGAGGCGTGCTGGTGAAGGCGTTCGAAAATTCCGTCACGGCGATGGAGGCCCGCAATGCTGCCGCGAATAATGGCGATCGGTTCGCCGCGTGAATAGCCTTGCGGCCTCGCGCAGGCCGTGCTCGCAACGTGCCGGTCAGCTGCCAAGTTGAATGGTGCGCTCCAACGCCGCGGCGAAGCCGCTGAGCGGGACATTGAAGACGACCGCCTGCCCGGTGTTGATGTTCTGCGCGGCGACAGTGAGCGTCTTGGCCTTGCTCATGGTGTCGGTGACAACAGTGGGAAAGGACACCGGAAGCAGACAGCCTTGCGCGGTGCAGGTGGAGAAGCGCGTCTGCTCCAGGCCTTCGGCCTTTCCGTTCCGTGGCAGCAGTTCGATGGCGAAGACTTGCTGATTGGTCTCCTTGGAGGTCTGTGTCTGACTGAGAGTGCAGAGCCTTGCGCCGCCGTCGAGCTGACATTTGACGATCCAGTCTCCGTGGGTCTCACTGATCGCGGACGCGCCCTTGGGAAGCTGCACGGGGTGGACCGCGCTATCCATCGCGGATGTCTGGCTCCGCGTGTCGATCGGAACAGAGACGGTCCCTCCGCTGGCGTCCGACATATCGGGCGTTCGAGTGGCCTGCGCCGAGCCGATGCCGGCCATGATGGCGAGAGCGACGATTGCCCGAAGACGTCCGTCTGCTGCACTGACCCTCACTGCACTGACCCTCTCCATGCATTCACCCCGTCTCATCACGCCGCGAAGCCGATTTTGCTTTGCGTGGGCAAACTTCCCACGCAAACGAGACACATCTACTTGGAGAGCCTCGGATATGCAAGAGATTATCGCCGCCAGCGTGATTGTTGCGATCGTTGCATTCTGCGGCGGGTATTTTTGGGCCATCGCGCGTGAAGTCAGGGCCTCGAGCAGGCAACGTCGAAAATGACGCAGGATGGGTGGAGCGCACTGATGCCCATCCAGAGCGATTTGCCCGCGGCGTGTCTCTTACAAAGGCGCGATGCGATCAGCTTGAACCGTCATCGCGCTTTAGTTCCTCGTTCAGGCATGATCTTCTCGGAAAACCGCTTCGCACTTTTCCGGATCATGCCTTAAGGTCGCCGGATGGACATGCTCGTCAAGCTCTATGCCCTGCCCGATTCCCGGCCCGCCTACGATCGATTGCAGCAGGCCGGAATTGTGATGCGCCGCGCGCTCGCCCCCGAAAAGCACAAGGTCACAGCCTGGGTAAGGGAGACCTTCAGCGAGGCATGGGCCAGCGAAACCGAGGTCGCGTTCAGCCGCGAACCGATCTCCTGCTTCATCGCGATCCAGCAAAAGAAGATTCTGGGATTCGCCTGCCACGACGCGGCCTGTCGCAACTTCTTCGGTCCGACCGGTGTCGCGCCGAAGGCCCAGCAGGGCGGAATCGGCAAGGCGCTGCTGTTCGCCTGTCTCGAGGACATGAAGCACCAGGGCTTCGGCTACGCCATCATCGGTGGCGTCGGGCCAGCAGACTTCTATACGAAGGCCGTCGGCGCCGTGGCCATCGAAGGCTCCGCGCCGGGAATTTATCGGGGGCTGCTGTAGATGGCGGGTTGCGCTTCGCTCGACCGATAGCAGCCTGCGTTCGAATCCTGCCTTGGCGGATTCAGGACGGAACCCGAAATCCGTTCAATCGCGATCGCTTACATACAAGCAAGAGTTGCACTGCAGTCGGCGCCACCGCATCGCAGATGCACGCCATGCGTTGCGCTTCCGTGATCCCGCTCCTCGCATCGAGGCGGCACAAATATTTGGTGCCGGTCGCCATCGACACGACATGAGGACCTTGCGCTTGACATGCCGCCGATGGTCAACTCGCTGATCGGAATGTTCCTGCATCGTTGGGGGAAACATGAAGTTTAAGTTGATTGCGATCGCGGCCGGCCTGGGGCTCGCACTCGCCGCCACGGCGGCGGCGGCCCAGACACCGCGCAAGGGCGGGACCATTCGCATGACGGCGCCCTACGGCTCCAGCTTCACCAGCATGGACATTCACACGACGCCGCGCGCCCAGGACGAGATTTACGCCAAGGCCCTGCACCGCTCGCTCTATATCTGGGACTCCACCGAGGGCAAGCCGGTTCTGGAACTTGCCAAGGAGGTCGTCGTCTCGGGCGGAGGTCTCGTTCATACCTTCAAGCTGCGCGACGACGCCTATTTCCACAACGGCCGCAAGATGACGGCGGACGACATCATCTGGTCCTACAATCGCATCATGGACGGCACCAAGGCCTATCCCGGCGCACGCTTCGTCCGCATCATCGAGGGCGCGGCCGAGGTCGAGAAGGGCCAGGCCAAGGAGATCTCCGGGCTGAAGAAGATCGACGACTTCACCCTCGAAATGAAGCTGACCGAAAAAGTCGATCCCGCTTTCTATTTCTTCACCGCGCTGACCTCGATCTATCCCGCCGACGAGGGCGCGAAGGAGAGCTTCATCCAGAAGCCGATCGGTCTTGGTCCGTTCAAGTTCGTCGAGCACGTGCCGGGCTCGCGTATCGTGCTGGAACGCTGGGACCGGTTCTACAAGCCCGGCAAGCCATACGCCGACAAGCTCGTCGTCTCGCTGATGGGCGAAGCCGCGGCGCGCGACGTCGCCTTCCGCAACAAGGAGATCGACACCTCGGTGCTGGGGCCGGCACAGTATGTCGCCTATCAGGCCGACCCCGACCTCAAGGGCACCATCGTCGAGGTCGCCGAGGTCTTCACACGCTATATGGGGATGAATCCCGCCTTCAAGCCGTTCTCCGACAAGCGGGTTCGCCAGGCCATCAACTACGCGATCGATGCCGACCTGATCATCAACAAGCTGGTCAAGGGCAAGGCCTATCGCGCCACGAGCTGGCTGCCCTTGACGTCGCCCGCATACGACAAGGCCATGAAGCCCTACCCGTATGATCCCGCGAAGGCGAAGCAATTGCTCGCGGACGCGGGTTATCCCTCGGGCTTCGAATTCGAATGGACCACCAGTCAGAATGAAAGCTGGGGCCTGCCGATCGTCGAGGCCGCGATCCCGATGCTGGACAAGGTCGGCATCAAGGTGAAGGTCAAGCAGGTCGAGACCGCGGTGCTGGCGGAGGTCATTCGCAAGGGCGACTTCCAGGCCTTCATCTATTCCCAGGCGACCGGCCCGGATCCACAGGCCGCGCTCAAATGCTTCCACTCGGCGACGCCGCAATCGGCCTGCAACTACACCAACTTCAAGAACGCGGAGTTCGACAAGGTGATCGATGAAGCCGGGCAGACCGACGACGCCGCCAAGCGCGTGCAGCTGCTGCAAAAAGGCAATGGGCTGCTCCGTGAAGAAGCGCCGGTCTGGTTCTTCAACTACAACAAGGCGGTCATGGCGGTGCAGCCCTGGCTCAAGGGAATCCAGCTGGACGCAACCGAACTGACCCATCAGAATGTCGAGGACCTCTGGGTCGACGAGACCTCGCCCGCGAAGTGACAGGTGCCATCGTCCTCCCTCCATCACGAGACATGATGGAGGGAGTGAGGAAAACGTCCAATGCTCTCCTTCGCGATCCGTCGAATCCTGCAAACCATCCCGACCGTGCTGGCCGTCGTGCTGCTGATCTTTGTGCTGTTCAGCGTCGTCCCGGGCAGCATCGTGTCGAGCATGGGCGACGACGGCCGCGGCCCGACAGACCCGCAGGTCGTGGAACGCATGAAGAAGCAGCTCGGGCTCGACGATCCGGTCTACGTGCGCTTCGGCTCCTATATCGCCAAGCTCGCGACCGGTGATTTCGGCACCTCGTTCCGGACCCGCGAGCCGGTCACGACCATGATTGCCAAACGGATGTGGCCGACGCTGCAATTGATATTCGCAGCCTTGGCATTCGCGGTTGCGGTCGGCGTACCGCTCGGCTTCATCGCCGCGCTGAGGCCCGGCAGCTTCGTCGACACGATCTCGATGGTGCTGGCGGTATCCGGCCTCTCGATGGCCAAGTTCTGGCTCGGGTTGCTGCTGATGTATCTGTTCGCATTGAAGCTCGGCTGGCTGCCGAGTTTCGGCTATGGCGATGGCGGGCTCAAATACCTGCTGCTGCCCGCCGTGACGCTCGGCGTCTCGCCGATGGCGCTGCTGGCGCGGACGACGCGTGCGGCGGTGCTCGAGATCATGACCGCGGATTTTGTCCGCACCGCGCGCTCGAAGGGCATGAGCGAGACCCGGGTCGTGACCTGGCACGTGATGCGCAATGCCCTCGTCATCATTCTCACCGCGATCGGCCTGCAATTCGGCGTCGTGATGGGCCAAGCGGTGGTCGTCGAGAAACTATTCTCCTGGCCCGGCATCGGCTCGCTGCTGGTCGATAGCGTCCTGCAGCGCGACATTCCTGCCGTGCAGGGCACCATTCTGGTGGTGGTGCTGTTCTTTCTCGCCGTCAACACACTGGTCGACCTGCTCTACGGCGTGATCGATCCCAGGATCAGATACGCATGAGCGGCCGTCGGTTTCATCACACCTTTGCACGATGGACCGTGCAGCCCGTCACGGCGGAGCGGCCGCGATGAAGCTTGGCACCAGCGCGATCATCGGCGGGATGCTGTTCGCGCTTGCGATCTTCGTCGGCCTGTTTGCGCCCTGGCTGGCACATACCGATCCTGTCATGGGCGCCAACCTCATGAATGCAGAAGAACCGCCGAGCTGGATCTGGTGGTTCGGCACCGATGCGCAGGGCCGCGATATCTATTCCCGCGTCGTGCACGGCGCGCGCATCTCGCTGACCGTCGGCATCGTCTCGCAGCTCGTCAACAGTGTCATCGGCGTGACGCTGGGCTTGACCGCGGCCTATTGGGGCGGCTGGTGGGACGATTTCGTCAACGGGCTGACCAATCTCATGCTGGCGATCCCCTCGCTGATCTTCGCACTCGCCATCATGGCGGTGCTTGGACCCGGCCTGACGAGCCTGCTGATCGCGCTGGGACTGACCAACTGGTCGTTCACCTGCCGAATCGCACGGGCCTCGACGCTGTCGCTCAAGAGCCAGGGCTACGTACAGGCTGCCCGCGTGCTCGGCTATGGAGATCTGCGCATCATGATCACGCAATTGCTGCCGAACATGATCGGTCCAATCATCGTCATCGGCACGCTCGGCATGGGAGGCGCGGTGCTGGCCGAAGCCTCGCTGTCGTTCCTCGGCCTCGGCATCCGTCCGCCCTATCCCAGCTGGGGCAGCATGCTGTCGGAGGCGCGCGACCAGATCACCACGGCTCCATGGCTGTCGGTGTTTCCGGGCCTTGCGATATTCCTGACGGTGCTCGGCCTCAACCTGCTTGGCGACGGCTTGCGCGACGTGCTCGATCCTCAGTCAAGGAGCCGGCGCACATGACGGCCGCTTCGCTCATCGAAGTCGAGGACTTACGCATCGATCTCGACGACGGTGCCAGGCATGTTGCAGCGGTCGAAGGCGTTTCATTCCGCATCGATCGCGGCGAGACATTCGGCCTTGTCGGCGAGTCCGGCTGCGGCAAGAGCATTACTGCCCTTGCCCTGATCGGCCTGCTGCGCCGGCCGCTCTCGATCGCCGCCGGCGCCATCCGCTTCGAAGGCCGCGAGATCCAGGGGCTTTCCGCGGCCGAGCAACGCGCGCTGCGCGGCAACCGGATCGCCATGATCTTCCAGGAGCCGATGACGGCGCTCAATCCGGTCTCGCCGGTTGGCCGGCAGATCGCGGAAATGTTCGTGCTGCACAAGGGCAAGAGCTGGCGAGAAGCAAACCAGCTGGCCGTCGAGGCGCTGGCGAATGTCCGCGTCCCCGCGCCGGAGCGGCGGGTGAAGGATTACCCACACCAGCTTTCCGGCGGCATGCGCCAGCGCGTGATGATCGCCATCGCGCTGGCGTGCGATCCGGATCTTCTGATCGCCGACGAGCCGACCACTGCGCTCGACGTGACGGTGCAGGCGGAGATCATCGAGCTGCTGCGCAATTTGTGCGCCGAGCGCGGCACCGCAATTCTGATGATCAGCCACGATCTGGGCCTGGTCGCCAACGTCTGCCGCCGCGTCGGCGTGATGTATGCCGGCCGCATCGTCGAGGAACGCGGCTCGGACGACATCTTCCGCGCCGGCGCGCATCCCTACACGCAAGGCCTGGTCGACTCGCTGCCACGGCTGGGGAGCCGCGCAGCGCTTGGCCGGTCGCGGCTCAGGGAGATCGCCGGCGTCGTACCCGCGATCGCGGATTTCCCAAGCGGCTGCCGATTCAATCCGCGTTGCGCGCGGGCGACCGAGATCTGCCGGACCACCGTGCCGGAGACGACATGGCTCGGTGCAGGCGGCCTCGTCAGGTGCCACCATCATGCTTGACCCCGCGGTGAGGCCCGGCGACGACGTCATCCTCAACGTGGAGGATCTCGCGGTGCATTTTCCGCTTGGCGGCGGCCTGCTCGGCGGCCATCGGCTGCTGCGCGCGGTCGACGGCATCGATCTCGAGCTCAAGCGCGGCGAGTGCCTCGGTCTCGTCGGCGAATCCGGTTGCGGCAAGTCGACCGTCGCCCTTTCGCTACTTGGGCTGCTGACGCCGACGCGGGGCAGGATCGTGCTGGACGGGCACGTCGTGACGGAGCGGCGGTCGGTCGATCGAAAGCGATTGGCCCGTATCGCCCAGATGGTATTTCAGGATCCTTACGCCTCGCTCAATCCACGCCAGACCGTTCGCCGCACGCTTGAAGACCCGCTCCGCCTGCATGGCGTGACGACCCAAAGCGAGATCGACGGACGCGTTGCCGAGATGCTCAGGCATGTCGGCCTGCGGCCCGAACAGGCCGGCCGCTACCCGCATGAATTCTCGGGCGGCCAGCGCCAGCGTATCGGCATCGCCCGCGCGCTGATCCTCAATCCGAAGATCGTCATCTGCGACGAACCGGTATCGGCGCTCGATGTCTCGATCCGCGCTCAGATCATCAACCTGTTGCTGGAATTGAAGGAGAGCCTCGGCCTCTCCTACATCATGATCAGCCACGACCTCGGTGTGGTCGAGCACATGAGCGACAGGGTCGCGGTGATGTATCTCGGCCGCATCGTGGAGACGGGCGGCTGGCGCGACATCTTCGAACGGCCGGCGCACCCCTACACGCAAACCCTGATCGCCGCGATTCCCGATCCGCTACGCCGCGCGCCGCTGGCGACGGCAAGGGGCGAGCTTCCCAAGCCACTCGATCCGCCGGACGGATGCGCATTCAGTCCGCGCTGTCGTTACGCCGAAGCGGTGTGTCGTCGCGCACCCGCGCCTTCGCTTGAAACGCGTCCGGACGGACACTCAGTGCGGTGCTGGCGAGCCGACGAGATTGCCGGTCAGCTTCCAAGCTGAATGGTGCGCTCGAGCGCCGCATTTGCCTGCGGGGCGCGTTTTCTACTAAGGTCGCCGGATGGTGATAGGCGGGTTGAAGATCACGACCGGCATCATTGCCGCGGTACTGGTCACTGCGGCGGTGGCTCAGGCGCGCAGCGTGCTGGCCCCGCTTGCGGCCGCGCTGTTCATCATTGCGATCGTCTGGCCCGTTCAGGAAACGCTGCAGTCGTGGCTGCCGAAACTCCTCGCGCTCGCCATCACCGTCATCGTTACGACCACCGCCTGCATCGCATTTGCCTCGCTCGCGGCGTGGGGATTCGGTCGTGTCGGGCGCTCCTTGCTTGCGGATGCGGTGCGATATCAAACCTTCTACGACGCCGCGGTGATATGGCTGGACGGCCACGGCATCTCGTTTGCAGGCCTTTGGGCGGAGCATTTCAATGTCGGCTGGCTGCTGCGCGTCACGCAATACGTCACTGGCCGCGTCAACACCACGTTGAGTTTCTGGCTCATCGTGCTGGTCTATGTCGTGCTGGGACTTCTCGAGGTCGAAGACGCTGGTCGACGAATCCAGCGACTGGAGAATCGCACAGCCGCGCGCGTCTTGCTCAAGGGCAGCAAGGCCACGGCCGCCAAGTTTCGCAAATATATGCTGGTGCGGACGCAGATGAGCGCGGTCACGGGTCTCCTGGTCGGCCTGTTCGCCGCCGTGACCGGACTGCCATTCGCGTTCGAATGGGGCGTTATCGCCTTTGTCCTCAACTACATTCCTTTCATCGGGCCCTTCATCGCGACATTGTTCCCGACGCTGCTGGCCATGACGCAGTTCGAGAGTTGGCCCGCGGTGTTTGGTGTGTTCGCCTGTCTCAACGTCATCCAGTTCGTGGTCGGCAGCTATATCGAACCGCGGGTGGCTGGCTCGACGTTGTCGATCTCGCCGTTCCTGGTGCTGTTTGCGATCTTCTTCTGGAGCTCGCTTTGGGGCCTGTTCGGGACTTTCATCGGCGTGCCGATCACGCTCGCTATTCTGACCTTCTGTGCCGAGAGTCCGTCGGCCGCATGGATCGCTGATTTGTTCGGCGGAACGCACGAAGAAAGGCCGGAAACGCCTTAGCTTCCGGCAATTTCCACCCGCTCGGGCTCGGCGAGGCAGAGCTTCCGGTCCGGCCCGACCACCATTCTGTGGATATAGAAATAGGTGACCGCATCATCGGCCGCCCCCATCACCGGCGACGGGGCCGAGACGATCTTCGACGCACCGCATGTACCGATCCAATCGATATGCCGGTGACCGTGCATCACGACCGAGCGATCGGAAAACTTTTGCAACCTGCGTACAAACCAACTGCCGTTGATCAGGGCCGTCCCGATGCGTTCGGCAAACGTCTTGACCGGCATCGGATACTCCATCAAGTGATGATGCAGCGCGATGATCCAGCATACCGTCGGGAAATGACGGATTGCAGCCTCCAATCGCCGCGTTTGCGCTTCCGAAACCAAACCGAGCGCGTTGGTGAAGGAAAAGTGGGTTTCTGCGTTGGAGTTGAGTATGGCGATCCCGAGGCCGCCATCCCGGTCCGGCGGCAGGATCATCGGGAACTGGTCATCGAACAAGCCGCGGATCGCCACTGCACGGCGCACACCCCCGTGCTGCGCAAATTGCACTATCCGGTCTTGGTAAGGTGCCAGCGCCTGGTTCAGCGTAGCCGATGGTTTGCCGGAACCGTCGATGACACGCACGCGATCGCCCTGGACGGCCGCAATCGCCGACAGGGTACGCATCTGCCGTAGCCGCTTGCCTGGGCTGAACGGCAGGTCGAGGCGCGCGGGATTGGTGCGATCCACGACGTTAACGTCATGATTGCCCGGAAGCATGATGATGCGTGCTGCAAGCTCAGGATGACCTGCCAATGCATCGAGAAATTCCGCCCATTCGCCGGGCCGGCCGGCATCCGTCATATCGCCGCTGATCAGCACATGGTCGAGTGGATCGACGGCGTGAATTTCGGCGAGGCGAGCCAGCACGCGATGGAAGCGCTGGTTTCCCCGCGGGCCGGCCGTCCCGCTTTCGATGCGGAAGCCGTATCGCTCACCGACCACATGAAGATCCGACAAATGCGCAAGGCGCCAACAGCGGCCTCCGAGCGGCGTCGCGTCGAAGGCAGCAAGGTCGGCCGGTTGATCCATGCTGGCGTCGGCCACACTCCAGGCCAGTGATGCGACCGCAAGATAGCTGGACACCAGCACCACGGCGTTCGCGAACGTCGGCACCACAAGACGATGGATCAGAACAAGGTCATTGACGGTCGCAGTCCATTGCGAAGCAGGCCAGGACAGGACCGCGATCAATGCCGCACCTGCAGAGAGCAGCATGCCGGCGCCGATCGAACAATTGCGGCGCAGCCTTATGCGAGAAGCAGGAGTTGCGCCGGTTCGCCAGAGCAGTTCCGCCAGATGGCCCAGCGCCTCACGCGTGAAGGCGTAGCTCGGTTGCACCGCGAGCGCGTTCAATGACCAGAAGTTTGTTTCTGCGATTTGAAACAGCGGTCGCCCGCCGAGCCACCCTAACGCTACGATCACAACCAACGCCAGCACGGCCCCCACTTCGGACAACGCCAGAACTTGTTGCGAAAGGCTCGAGATCCAGGCGGACGCGACCAGCGGCGCAAGGCCGAGCAGCAGGCCCGGAAGCAGAAGTGAAACCGTCCAGGCGAATAACAGCTTCGCCGGGCTTATCTCAACCAGAAGGCTGCCCACGATCGCGAACAACGAACGCTGTTCGGGACTGGCGGCATTGTCCTCAAAGTCGCCGTCGCGGGGATCAAGCAGCACGCCGACGTTCCTCCGTTGCGCAGCGCATTGACACAAACGCGGCTAGCGCAGCTTCCCGAAAAACTCCCGAACCTCGCCAACGAACAGCTCGGGCTGCTCGAACGCGGAGAAGTGCCCGCCCTTCGGCATCTCGCTCCAGTGCTGGATGTTGGTGAAATTGGTCTCCATCCATTTGCGGACCGGCGTGACGATCTCCTTGGGAAACACGGCAACGCCGGTCGGTACACTCACCTTGTGCGGGGTTCGCTTGCCCGGCCCGAAGCTTTCCCAATAGAGCCGCGCCGACGATGTCGCCGTCTCGGTGAGCCAGTACAGCATGACATTGTCGAGCAGTTCGTCGCGGTTGAGGATGTTTTCCGGATGCCCGTCGCAGTCGGTCCAGGCCCAGAACTTTTCCAGGATCCAGGCCGCCTGCCCGCTCGGTGAATCCGTCAGGGCATAGCCGAGCGTCTGCGGCCGGGTCGACTGCTGCTTGGAATAGCCGGAATCCCAATCGGCATAATATTTGATGCCGTTGAGCGCGCGGGTCTCCTCCGGCGTCGGCTGCCCCTCGACATTGGGCCGGGTCGACATCGCAAGCGTGATGTGGATGCCGGCGCAATGCGCCGGATCCTGCCCGCCGATCGCGGTCGTGACCGCGGAGCCCCAGTCGCCGCCTTGCGCGAAATATTTGGTGTAGCCGAGCCGGTCCATCAGCACTGCCCAGGCCTTCGCGATCCGGTCGACGCCCCAGCCCGTCGCAGCCGGCTTGGCTGAGAAACCGAAGCCGGGCAATGACGGGCACACCACATGGAACGCATCGGCGGCGCTGCCGCCATGCGCGGTCGGATCAGTCAGCGGTTCGATCACCTTGTGGAATTCGACCACCGATCCCGGCCAGCCATGGGTGATGATCAATGGCCGCGCCTCCGGATGCTTCGAGCGGACATGGATGAAGTGGATGTCGAGCCCGTCGATCTCGGTGGTGAACTGGCTGAAGCGGTTGAGCCGTGCCTCGCGCTGCCGCCAATCATAGGTCTCGGCCCAATACTGGCAGATGTCCTTGATCCATTTCAACGGCGCACCCTGGCTCCAATCGTCGACCAGTTCGGCTTCCGGCCAGCGGGTCCGGCGCAGCCGGGTACGCAGATCCTCGAGGACCTCGTCGCTGACGGCGATGCGAAACGGGATGATGGCGGTATTCATGGCGTCTCCCCGGAATGCAGAGCTTTCCGGGGAAGATAGGGCGGACCGTCAGCCGATCAAACCGTCGCGTGAGGCTATTTGCCGATCGCCGTCTCCAGCAGCGCCTGGGCCTGCTTGGTGGCTGCGGCGAATGCCGGCTGCTCCGGGGCGTGCTGAACGAAGCAGCGCTTGAAGCCGTCCTCGCCCTGCTGGCGCAGGTCGCCGAGCTTGTCATAGGCCGCACGGGTGCTTGCGCTCGAGCTTCTCGGCGGCCGCGTCGGCCTTCTTGTTGTAGTCGGCGCGGATCGCGGTGCAGGCCGGCACCTGCACGGTGGGCGCGATCTCGCCATAGGCGATGTAGAACTTGCCGTTGGCGAGCGCTGCGACAAACACCTCGTCGGCCGCCTCTGGGAACGAATCCTGGGTACGGCCGGCCAGAAAACCGTAAGTCAGCGTGGCCGACGCCGGTTTGGCGACCGGCAACTCGTTGAAGTTGATCACGGCCGCATCGGTCGAGATCGCCTGGGTGTAGAGGCCCTCGAACTTCAGCGCCGGTTCGATCTGCTGCGGCACGTTCTTGCTGCCCTTGTCCCACCAGGCCTTATGCTCGTGCAGCCAGCGGGTGAACAGGGCTTCGGATGTGACGATGATGTGGGCTTTCGGCTCGACGAAACTGCCGTCGGCGCGCTTCTCGCCGATCTTGCCGCCGTCCCTGCCGGTGTCGGCATCGAAGCGCAGGCCGTCGAGCATGCCGAACCCCATGTCGCCTCTATATCCCATGTCGCCTTTATATAGAGTGTCGAGATTGAGCTGGGCGGGCGCAAAGCCCGGCCGGGCGGGCTGCGACAGGATCGCGGCCAACTGGCCCTTGAGCTCGTCGCGCGCGGCTGCCTCGACCTTGTCGACGGCCTCGTTGATCTTGTTGTCGTTCGACAGCCTGGCGAATTTGGCGATCGCGGCGTCACGCGTCGCGATGTAGCGGTCTTCTGGCGACGCGGAGCGGGCCGGCGAGAAGATCAGGATCGGGGACAGGACGAGGGCAAGGCGGAACATAAAATGCATGCCCTGTGGTCGCCCGCAGGGCATGCAAGGTTCAAGGTCACGGGTACTACCAGCATATCCGTCGCCGACAGGCCCTCTGCCGGCGACGAATCTCGTCAGGACGGACTGGTCGGGCCGCCGTTGTCGGCTGCCTTGGTCAAGCCGGGCCCTGTCAGGCCGCCTTGGATTTCGCCACGTGGGTGGCGATCGCGTCCATCAGCGGCGGCGACAAGCAGTCATAGGGCTCGAGCCCAAGCTCCTTCAGCCGCGACCTGATCCCGGCCATATCGGCCGGCTTGACGCCGGATTCGATCACCGACGACACGAAGGCGGCAAACCCCGGAGCCGCCGAGCCCGACTCCTGGAACAGCTCGGGATGGATGAAGTCGAGGCCATAGAACGGATGGCCCTTGTTCTCGATCCGGCCATACATGTGGGTGCCGCATCCGGTGCAGGCATGACGCTGGATCACCGCGGCGGCATCTACGATCTTCAGCTTGTCGCCGTTCTCCAGCACGGTGACGTTCTCGCGCGGGACGACCGCGACCACCGAGAAGGTGGCGCCCGAAGGCTTCCAGCACTTGGTGCAGCCGCAGGCGTGGTTGTGGGCGACGTCGCCCTTGACCGCGACCTTGACCTTCTTGTCCGCGCATTTGCAGACGAGCGTGCCGCCGGCAAAACTGCCGGAACCTTGTTTGACGCCATTGTCGACCGACGGGTGGATATGAACAGTCATTGGTCTATCCTCCTAGTGCTTGGTGTTTTGATTTCAGAATACGACGACCGAACGGATCGATTTGCCCTCGTGCATCAGGTCGAAGCCCTTGTTGATCTCGTCGAGCTTCAGCACATGGGTGATCATCGGATCGATCTGGATCTTTCCGTTCATGTACCAGTCGACGATCTTCGGCACGTCGGTGCGACCGCGCGCGCCGCCGAATGCGGTGCCCTTCCAGACCCGCCCGGTGACGAGCTGGAACGGCCGGGTCGCGATCTCCTTGCCGGATTCCGCGACGCCGATCACGACCGAGACGCCCCAACCACGGTGACAGGCTTCCAGCGCCTGCCGCATCACGTTGGTGTTGCCGGTGCAGTCGAAGGTGTAGTCGGCGCCGCCGTCGGTCAGGCCCACCAGGTGCTGGACGATATCGCCGCTCACCTTGGTCGGGTTGACGAAATGCGTCATGCCGAACTGTTTGCCCCACGCTTCCTTGGAGTCATTGATGTCGACACCGATGATCTTGTCGGCGCCGACCATCTTGGCGCCCTGGATCACGTTGAGGCCGATGCCGCCGAGGCCGAACACGACGACGTTGGCGCCCGGCGTCACCTTGGCGGTGTTGACGACCGCACCGACGCCGGTGGTAACGCCGCAGCCGATGTAGCAGCTCTTGTCGAACGGCGCGTCCTCGCGGATCTTGGCGACCGCGATCTCGGGCAGCACGGTGAAGTTCGAGAAGGTCGAGCAGCCCATGTAGTGGAAGACCGTCTTGCCCTTGTAGCTGAAGCGCGAGGTGCCGTCCGGCATCACGCCCTTGCCCTGCGTCGCGCGGATCGCGGTGCAGAGATTGGTCTTCTGGCTCAGGCAGCTTTTGCACTGCCGACATTCGGGCGTGTAGAGCGGGATCACGTGATCGCCAGGCTTCACCGAAGTCACGCCGGCGCCGACCTCGCGGACGATGCCCGCGCCTTCATGCCCGAGGATCGAGGGGAAGATGCCCTCGCTGTCGAAGCCGTCGAGCGTGTAGGCGTCGGTGTGGCAGATGCCCGTCGCCTTGATCTCGACTAGGACCTCGCCGGCCTTGGGGCCTTCCAGGTCCAGCTCGACGATCTCAAGCGGCTTCTTTGCTTCAAATGCGACTGCGGCGCGGGTCTTCATCTTGGTCTCCACAAAACATCAAACAGGTTTGTCATTCGCGCCGGTCACGCTCACTTCTTGTCGTTGTGACCCATGCAGGCGTCTTCCGCCTTGCCGTAGGCTTCCGATTTGTCTTCGTGCTTGGCCGGCCGTACGCGCTCAACCGCATCATTGGAACGAGCGCGCAGGTACACATAGAGGTCGTCCATGTAGCAAGCAACGTTCGGATTGTCGCCGAACGCCGGCATGACGTTCTCCTGCGACGTCGAGACGTTCTTGCGTCCGCTCGCGACCACGCCGAGAAAATCGGCATAGTTCATGCTCTTCAGCGAGTCCTTCAGCGCAGGCGCGTACGTCGAACCCATGCCATCGGGCCCGTGACAAACGTGGCATTCCGAATGGTATCGGCGATATCCGGAGTACGTGTACCAATCAACGGTCCCGTCAGGCGCAACCTTGTAGGTCGGGTTACCGTCCTTATCGAGATACTTGCCGTCCTCGGATTTGACCGCCGTCGGGTCGCCGGGAGCTTCGGCAGAGGCAACTCCTCCCATTGCCACGACGAAGATCGCAGCAGTCACAAACCAGATCTTACGCAAAAGCATATCCTCGCGTACGGATTGAAGACGGACCGGCGCATGGAGATCGCCCCATGCGCCGGAACGAGGCTTGCTCAGCTCACTGCTGCGGCAGCGAGAACACGGTGAGCGTTCCACCGAGCGCGGTGTAGTTGCTCAGCGCCGCATAGCCGCCGACTGCGCCAAGACCGGCCGTCGGATCGGTCAGACCGGCCGCGAGGCCGATGCCTGCCCAACCACCAACACCCGACAGAACTGCGACGTACTGCTTGCCGCCATTTTCATAGGTGGTGACGTTGCCGATGATGCCGGACGGGGTCTTGAACTTGTAGAGCTCCTTGCCCGTCTTGGCGTCGACAGCCTTCAGGTAGCCTTCCAGCGTGCCGTAGAACACCACGCCGCCGGCGGTCGCGAGCGCACCCGACCAGACCGAGAACTGCTCCTTGTTCGACCAGACGATCTTGCCGGTCTTGCCGTCCCAGGCAATGAAATTGCCCATGTTGGTCTCACCGGGAGGCGGATACATCGACAGCGTCGCGCCGACATAGGGCTGACCCGCGGTGTAGCTCACCTTGAACGGCTCGTAGTCCATGCAGACGTGGTTGGTCGGCACGTAGAACAGTTGCGTCTCCGGCGAGTAGGCTGCCGGCTGCTCGTCCTTCGAACCCAGCGCCGCCGGGCAGATGCCCTTGACGTTGTGGTCTTCGCCGGCCTTGTCAGTCGACGCTGCATCAAGAACCTTCGGACGACCATAGGTCGGCGAGTCCTTCTTCATGTCGACGCCGGAGGTCCAGTTCACCTTCGGATCATACTTCTCGGCGACCAGGAGTTCGCCGGTGGCACGATCGAGGGTGTAGCCGAGGCCGTTACGATCGAAGTGCGTCAGCAGCTTGCGCGGCTTGCCGTCGATGTTCTGGTCCGAGAGGATCATCTCATTGACGCCGTCATAGTCCCATTCGTCATGGGGCGTCATCTGATAGACCCACTTGGCGACGCCGGTGTCCGGGTTACGCGCCCAGATCGTCATCGACCACTTGTTGTCGCCGGGACGCTGCTTCGGATTCCAGGTCGAGGGGTTGCCCGATCCGTAGTACACGAGGTTCAGTTCGGGATCGTAGGAGATCCAGCCCCAGGTCGCGCCGCCGCCGATCTTCCATTGATCGCCTTGCCACGTCTTGAGGCTCGAATCCTTGCCGATCGGCTTGCCAAGCTCGGTGGTCTTGTCGTCGACCAGGAGCTGGTCATCCGGACCTTCCGAGAAGCCACGCCAGACCAGCTTGCCGGTCTTGATGTCGTAGGCGCTCATGTGCGCCTGAACGCCGAACTCGCCGCCGGAGATGCCGATGAAGACCTTGTCCTTGATCACCATCGGTGCGGAGGTGCCGGTCGACCCTTTGCTCGGATCGCCGTTCTTGACGCTCCATTCCACCTTGCCGGTCTTGGCATCGAGCGCGACCAGCGTGGTGTCGGCCTGGTGCAGGAAGATCTTGCCGTCGCCATAGGCAACGCCGCGATTAACGGTGTCGCAGCACATCACCGGGATGACGTTCGGATCCTGCTTCGGCTCGTATTTCCAGACGATCTGATTGTCCTTGGAAAGGTCAATAGCGTAGACCTTGTTCGGGAACGGGGTGTGCACGTACATCATGTTGCCGATGATCAGCGGTCCGCCTTCGTGACCGCGCAGCACACCGGTCGAAAACGTCCAGGCGACCTGCAACTTTCCGACGTTCTGGGCGTTGATCTGATTCAGCTTGGAGTAACGCTGATTGTTGTAGTCGCCGGTCGGCATCACCCAGTCTTTCGGGTTCTGCGACATCTTGTGGAGTTCGTCATTGGCGTTGGCAGCTCCGACGGCAAACACCGCCATTGCCCCAAGGCCAGTCGCGTAAAGCATCTTGCGCATCGTGGATTTCCTCCCAGGTTCAAGAGCTCAAGGGTTTCCGCCGAAACGGCCCCACTTCTTCCATTTTGGTTTCCTAGTCGTAGTCCGATCGAACCCTGCTGACTTGCCCAATAGAGAAGAGCCGTTTGCTCAAAAGCGAAGCTGCGACAGATTTTTGCAGGCCGCCCCCGAATGGGTGGCAAAGGTTGCTTCATGTTGCAGGGCATCAATCGCGGCCGGCGCATTCGAAGCGCCAGATTGACGCGTTCTAAGGTTGCGCTTGACGAGCCCAGAACTAAGTCGGAGGATCACCCGACATTAACCGGGAAGAAATCCCGCCACCTCCCTAAGCTGTTCAGAATCAGGGAGAAGGCGCATCATCCCGGGCCAGATTGAGCTCGGTGAGCAGTCACGTTGGGGATCGAATCGGTGGCTGGAAAGATGTCCGATACAGTCCATTCACTCAGCACGAACGGATTGACGCCCAAGCGGCAAATCCAGCGTTGGTCGGATGCGCTCACTGACCTCTGTGGTCAGTTCGACGTCGATGCGCTGGAAGGATCCTCGCTCGAGGGCCGCATCAATTTCACGACGGTCTCGCGATTGAAGCTGTGCCAGATCGAGGCAAGCCAGCACCGGATCGCGCATACCATCTCGCGCATCAAGCTGAGCGAGCATCCCTACATCAAGATCGTCTTCCAGACCCACGGCGTCTCGCATTTCGAGCAGGACGGTCTGCACTTCGACATCATGCCGGGCGACTGCTTCGCCTACGACGTGTCCTGTCCGCACACGATCATCAGCCCGTCCCTGACGCGTCACGAGGTCGTCATCGTGCCGAAGGACCTGCTCAAGGAGCGCGGCTTCCAGCTCTCCAAGATGGCGCCGTGCAAGCTCTCGGCGCGCAACGGCACCGGCCGCATCGCCTATGATTTCGTGCACGCCGCGTTCGGCGAGGCGCCGACGCTAACCCCGGTCAACGCGGTCGGTGTCGCCGATGCGCTGATCGATTTGCTGCTGCTGCCGCTGCGCGAAACCGGCGCCATGTTCGACCGCGGCAGCGCCGAAGCAACCTACGTGCGGGCCCAAGGCTTCATCCGCGAGCACCTGCGCGATCCCGATCTCTGCATCGACCGCATCTCTGCGGCGCTCGGCTGCTCGAAGCGGTATCTGCACATGCTGTTCAGCGATCGCGGCATGACGGTTAGCGATTACATCTGGAAGGCCCGGCTACAGAATTGCCGGCAGGAGTTGGAATCCCAGAACGGCAAGACCATCACGGACGTCGCCTTCTCCTGGGGCTTCTCGAGCTCTTCGCATTTCAGCCGCGTATTCCGGAAATATTTCGGTATCGCGCCCTCGTCCGTCCACAAGGGTCTGCACAGCGGCATGCCGGTGGACGTGGTGCTGGAGTAGCGTTTCCGTCTGGCGTGCAGGCGTCACGCCATGCTGTCGACCTTCAAACCCTCATCAATAAAGCTGTCTTCAATCAAGGCCTGGGCGCGCAATCTCAAACGGGACAGCGTTGCGCTGTATCTCGCGGCGCGTGACCCGCGCGCACCGTGGTGCGCCAAGGCGCTTGCGATCGCCATCGCGGCCTATGTGCTGTCCCCGATCGATCTGATTCCGGATTTCATCCCGGTGCTCGGCTATCTCGACGATCTGATCCTGCTGCCGCTCGGCATCTGGCTTGCGATCGCGCTCGTTCCGGACGAGGTGATGGCGGAATGCCGCGCCAAGGCCGCCGCGGTATTGCAGCGACCGATCAGCCGCGCCGGGATGATCGCAATCGTCGTGCTCTGGATCGCCGGCGCACTGGCGCTGGCGTGGGCCGCTTTCAGATGCTGGCCGAGGTAGCGGCCTTCGGCACCAGCGCTTCGACCGTCACGCCGTCATCGGAGGAGTTGATCTTGAGCGTGCCACCGAGGGCGAGGATCCGCTCCTGCATGCCGGTCAAGCCGCGGCCAAGCCTGTGATCGGCGAGCATGCCGCGGCCATTGTCGCGAACCCGCACCAGCGCGCCGCCGCGGCTGCCGCGCAGGCCGGCCTGCCGCTCGACAGGCTCGATCGTGATATCGACTGCCGTCGCGCCGGCGTGGCGGAACACGTTGGTAAGCGCTTCCTGGACGATGCGGTAGATCGTCAAATCGGCCATCTCGCCGGTATCGCCGAGATCAGGCGACACGTTACTCTCGATCTCCACCTCCGGGTGCGTCTCGCTCCACAGCCGCACCAGCGCGCCGAGCGCTTCCGCAAGTCCGAGCTCAGCCAATCCCACCGGCCGCAATCGCTCAAGGATGCGGCGAGTGAACTGCTGGAGCGCATTGACCTGCTCAAGGATGGCGTTGCCGTGCTTGCGCAATGCCGCGGGGTCCGCCTTGTCCACCTCAGACAGCCGGGTCAGCGCGCCGGCATGCGCGCGCAGCGCAAACAGATAGGGCCCGAACTCGTCGTGCAGTTCGCGCGCGATCTCCTTGCGTTCGGAATCCTGCAGCGAGACCGCACGTTCGGCGAGTTGCCGCTTGCTGTCGACGGCCTCGCCAAGCGTCGTCGCCAAATGGTTCAGTTTGGCACAGATCGCGGCCAATTCGGGCGATCCGCCGGGCTCGACCCGCGCGTCGTAATCCCCGGCCTCGATACCGATCATGGCCTGCGACAACGCCTCGAGTGGCGCCAGCGCGCGACCGACCACCAGCATGGTCACCAGCAGCAGCGCCACTGCGATCGCGGAGCCGATCTCAAGCTGGGTAACGATACCGTCCCAGATCTCGGCGATCTCGTCGTCGGGATGCGAGGTGATGACCAGCGATTGCGGCTTGCCGTGAACCGAGATTGGCACCCGCACTGAGGTCTGTTCGGGATGGACCAGCGCGACAAACCACTGCGGCGGGGCGCGCGGATCGCCAGCGTCCTGCGGACGCTCAGGGGACCTTGCGGTCGCGTCATCCTGCCGCGTGATGCTGACATGGCGCAGCCGGCTCAGATCCTCGACGATCTGATCGAGCCGCGCCTCGGGATCCGGCGCCTCGTCTAGACCGGCCACGATCGCAGCAACAAACTCGCGCGCGAGCCGGATAACACTTTGATCTTCTGCCTGAACGCGAGGTCCCGCCTCCAGCGCCAGCCGCGCGATATTGATACCCAATCCAAGCGCCAGTATCAGCGCCAGCAACAGGTTGATCCGTGCGCGCAAGGATAGCTTTTGCCACATGACGTTGCCTCTAACCGCGATCCCTCCTCCGAGAGGATCGTTGACAGCCAAATTTGCCCGGCTATCTAATCGCACCCTATCGCAATCCCGTGCGAGGTGCACAACCGGTCGGAACCGAGGTGTTCTTCGCGCAAACCGATGTGATGACGCATGAATCGAAGCAGGTCGCCGGAACAACGCCATGCGCATTCTGATCGTCGATGATCATCCCATCGTTGCCTCCGGCTGTCGCACCGTGTTCGCCGACGACCCTGAGATCACGCTGCTCGAAGCAGCGGATGCCGAGAGCGGCGAGCGGGCTTTCGTCGCGGAGAAGCCCGATCTCTGCGTGATCGACATCAACCTGCCGACCGTCTCCGGCTTCGAGCTGGCCCGGCGCATCCTGACCCGTGATGCGTCCGCGCGCCTCATCATGTTCAGCATGAACGACGACCCGGTGTTCGCCGCCCGCGCCATCGACATCGGCGCCAAGGGCTACGTCTCGAAGACCGGCGACCCCAACGATCTGGTGGAGGCGGTGCGCGAGGTCGGCAATGGCGGCGTCTATCTGCCGCCGGCGATCGCACGCAACGTCGCCTTTGCACGGCCGGGCTTTGCGCAGAATCCGCTTTCCAAGCTGACCTCGCGCGAGATGGAGATCCTGCGCTTGCTCAGTTCCGGCAAGAGCCTGTCGGAGATCGCCTGGCTGGTCCATTCGTCATACAAGACGGTCGCGAACACGTCATCGATCATGCGCCAGAAGCTTGGCGTGCGCACTTCGGCCGAGCTGGTGCGCCTCGCGATCGAGAGCGGCGTCGGCTGACGCCGCGCACCAACACAGAGGAATACGACGATGCAGACGGTTTCCCAGAACAAGTCGCATGGCGGCACACAAGGCGTTTACCGGCACCCCAGCCGCGAGACCAAGACCGACATGACGTTCTCAGTGTTCGTCCCGGAGCATGCGGCCGGCACCAAATTGCCCGTCGTCACCTACCTGTCGGGCCTGACCTGCACGCACGCCAACGTCACCGAGAAGGGCGAATTCCGCCAGGCTTGCGCCGAGCTTGGCCTGATCTTCGTCGCTCCGGATACCAGCCCGCGCGGCGAAGGCGTCCCCGGCGATCCCGCCAATTCCTACGATTTCGGCCTCGGCGCCGGCTTCTATGTCGATGCAACGGAGCCGCCGTTCGCGACCAATTACCGGATGTGGAGCTACGTGACCGAGGAGTTGCCAAGACTGATCGCCGAGCAATTCCCGGTCGACACGACGCGGCAATCGATCCTCGGTCACTCCATGGGCGGCCATGGCGCGCTGACGGTGGCGCTGCGCCATCCGGATCGCTATCGCGCGGCCAGCGCGTTTGCGCCGATCGTGGCGCCATCGCAGGTGCCGTGGGGCAACAAGGCGCTCAGCGGTTATCTCGGCAGCAACAAGCAGGCGTGGCGCAAGCATGATGCGGTCGCGCTGATCGAGGATGGCGCGCGCTTCCCCGACCTGCTGGTCGATTACGGCGATGCCGACGGCTTTCTCACCGAGCAGTTGCGGCCCGAGTTGCTGAAGGCGGCATGCGAGAGGGCCAACATTCCCCTCACCTTGCGGCGTCAACCGGGTTACGACCACAGCTATTACTTCATCTCGACCTTCATGGCCGATCATTTGCGCTGGCACGCCGCGCGGCTGAAGGCGTGAGCCAGTCCGTCCCCGTCATCCTGAGGAGCGCGAAGCGCGTCTCGAAGATGCACGGCCCGGCTTTCTGCGCGTCGCTGCACCCGGGCCGATTCATCCTTCGAGGCTCGCTCTGCTCGCACCTCAGGATGACGGAGCGATGTTTGCGCATTCAACCTACCTTGCCTGGGGCGCGCCGTAGTTCGGCGCGAGCAGGCGGTTGCGCACGAGGTAATCAGTGGCGCGCGACCAGGATTCGTCGGTGTTGCCGCGCATGTCGGCACTCACTGCCGTCACCAATTGCCCGGTGTGCACGTCGCGCAGATAGAGATTGATGTTGAGGATCAGGTTGGAGACCTTCTGCACTACGCCGGTCATCGCAAGATCGGCGCCGAGTTCACCGGCCAGTTTCACATCGCATCCGCCGCAGGCCTGAAGATTGCTGCCGTGCGCCGCAGCATTGACGGGCGCGATGTCGAGCACGCGGAACTTGCCGGAGTCCGCAAGCTCCTTGCGCACCTGATCGCCGGTGCGGAGCAGCCGCGTCTGTTCGTCGGTTCGCGGCCCGTTCACCTCCCCTTGCAGGCTGGTGTCGATCATCTCGAGGTCGAACACCGCGAGCTTGGGCGGCTCGGCGCGCGCCACCGCTACAGACATCACCAACAAAGATACGACGATGGAGAACGCTGATCTCATGATTGTGAACCAATTGAAATTTGTAACCTCGCAACGACAAAAAGCGGGGTTGCAAGCCGGGCCAATTTCGTCATCTTGCATCTCAACGCATGGTCCGACAATGCCATGCCCGGTGAAGAAAGACTGCGGGAGGAGCTATGTTCCGATGGCTGATCGGCACGATCGCGCTCAGCATGGTGGCGACCGGCGCATTGGCGGCTGATCCCGTCGAGATCCATATCGGCTATCTCGGCCATACCGGCATCAAATCGACGCTCTCGTTGGTCGAACAGCCGGCCGACAATGACGGCATCGCCGGCGCGCGCCTCGCGATCGAGGACAACAACACGACCGGTAAATTCCTCAACCAGCGCTTCGTGCTCGACGAGGTCAGGGTCACGGATAGCGACGATGTCGCCAAGGTCGCGACCGATCTCGCCGGCCATAACGACTACATCATCACCGACCTGCCCGCCGACGCCCTGCTCAAGGTCGCCGATGCGCTACGCGACCGCGGCACCTTGCTGCTGAACGCGGGCGCGATCGACGACCGGCTGCGCGAGCAGGACTGCCGCGGCAATGTCATCCATGTCGCGCCGACCCGCTCGATGCTGGCGGACGCGCTCGGCCAGTACCTGGTGTGGAAGCAGTGGAAGCGTTGGCTGCTGGTGACAGGCTCGCATGATCAGGACAAGCTCTACGCCGACGCGTTGCGCCGCGCCGCCACCCGTTTCGGCGCCAAGATCGTCCAGGAACGGACCTTCGAGGACACCGGCGGCGCGCGCCGCACCGACTCTGGCGTGACGCTGATCCAGCGCCAGATGCCGGTGTTCACGCAGCAGGCGCCGGCTCATGACGTGCTCGTCGCCGCCGACGAGAGCGAGGTGTTCGCGAACTATCTGCCCTACCGCACCTGGGACCCGCGGCCCGTGGCCGGCTCGGCCGGGCTGGTACCGACCAGCTGGGACGCGGCGCATGACCAATGGGGTGCGGTCCAGATCCAGAACCGCTTCGTCAAGCTGAACATGCGCCGCATGACGGCGCTCGACATGCAGGCCTGGACCGCCGCGCGCATGATCGGGGAAGCCACGTCCCGCACCAATTCGGGGGATCCCAAGAAGGTCATCGCCTTCCTCAAGGGTAAGGATTTCTCGATCGCCGCCTTCAAGGGCACGCGACTGACCCTGCGAGACTGGAATCTTCAGCTCCGCCAGCCGATCCTGCTCGCCGATGGTCGTATGGTCGTTTCGGTTTCGCCGCAGGAAGGTTTCCTGCATCAGGTCTCCGAGCTCGACACGCTCGGTGTTGACCGGCCTGAAACGAAGTGCAAGCTGCAGTGAGGGAGATGAAACGTATGTGGCGCCGCTGTCTGTTGACCGGGATGCTGGTTTGGCTTGCCGCGACACCGGCGTCCGCCTTCGTTGCCTATGTTTCCAACGAAAAGGGCAACACCGTCACGGTGATCGACACCGACAGCTGGACAGTGACGAAAACCATCAAGGTCGGCCAGCGGCCGCGCGGCATCGAGTTCTCGCGCGACGGCAAGTTCGTGATGGTCGCGGTTGGCGACGACGACACGATCCAGGTGATCGACACCAAGACCCAGGAGATCGTCGACACCCTGCCCTCCGGCCCCGACCCCGAATTGTTCACCCAGGATGCCGCCGGCAAGACCATGTATGTCGCCAACGAGAACGACAACACGGTCACCGTGATCGATCTCGAGAAGCGCGCCCGGCTTGGCGACATCCAGGTCGGCGTCGAGCCCGAGGGCATGACGATCAGCCCGGACGGCAAGATCCTGATCAACACGTCCGAAACCACCAACATGGCGCATTTCATCGACACCACGACGCGCCAGATCGTCGCCAATGTGCTGGTCGATTCGCGGCCGCGCTTCGCCCAGTTCAAGCGCGATGGCTCCGAATTGTGGGTCTCCTCGGAGATCGGCGGCACGGTGTCGATCATTGATCCGGTCAAGCGCGAAGTAACCGGCAAGATCACCTTCGAAATTCCTGGGCTGCGCAACGAGGCGATCCAGCCCGTCGGCATCGGCATGACCAAGGACGCCAAGACCGCATTCGTTGCGCTCGGCCCCGCCAACCGCGTCGCGGTGGTCGACGGCACGACCCACAAGGTGCTCAAATATCTGCTGGTCGGCCAGCGGGTCTGGCACATGGATTTCACGCCCGACGAAAAATATCTGATGGTCACCAACGGCGTTTCGAACGACGTCTCGGTGATCGACGTCGCGGCTCAGAAGGTGATCAAGACCATTCAGGTCGGCGAACTGCCCTGGGGAATCACGATCGCGCAGCCATGACCGCAACCGACGCCCATATCGCGAGCCAATCCTCGCCGGATGCAAGTCCTGTAGCAACCGCGCAGCCGGCGCTGTCGATCGGCAATGTCAGCCACAGCTACGGTCCGCGGCGCGCGCTGATCGATGTCAATTTCACGGTGCAGCCGGCAAGCTTCACAGCGCTGCTCGGCCTCAACGGCGCCGGCAAGAGCACGTTGTTCTCGCTGGTGACGCGACTGTTCGGCATCCAGAACGGCCAGATCAAGATCTTCGGCCACGACATCAGCCGGAGGCCCGGCGAAGCGCTGCGGCTGATGGGCGTCGTATTCCAGCCGCGAACGCTCGATCTCGATCTCTCGCTGACGCAGAACCTACTCTATCACGCCGCGCTGCATGGCATCTCGCGGCGCGAGGCGCGGCTGCGCAGCGCCGAGGTGCTCACGCGCATCGGCCTTGCCGACCGCGCCGGCAGCAAGGTGCGCGATCTCTCGGGCGGCCAGATGCGACGGCTCGAGATTGCCCGCGCGCTGCTGCACCGACCGCGGCTGCTGCTGCTCGACGAGGCCACCGTCGGGCTCGACGTCAAGGCGCGCGCCGACATTCTCGACCATGTCCGCCAGCTCGTCACCGAGCAGGGCATCGGCGTGCTCTGGGCGACGCATCTGTTCGACGAGATCATGCCGGGCGACGACCTCGTGGTGCTGCACCAGGGCCGGATGTTGGCGCACGGCCCGATGTCGCGCGTGATCGCGGACGCGGGCGCCCAGGACGTCAACACCGCGTTCATGCGCCTGACCGGAACGGCAACCCTCACTGGAAAACCGCCCACATGAGCAGCACGACGGTCACGCCTGAGCGAAGCGGCTTCCCGGTGTCGGAATACATCGTCTGCCTGAACGGCATCGTGTGGCGCGAGGCGCTGCGCTTCCTGCACCAGCGCGAGCGCTTCGTCTCGGCATTGGTCAGGCCGCTGGTCTGGCTGTTCATCTTCGCGGCCGGCTTCCGTCAGGTGCTCGGCATCTCGATCATCCCGCCCTACGAGACCTACATCCTCTACGAGGTCTATATCGCGCCCGGCCTGATGGCGATGATCCAGCTCTTCAATGGCATGCAGTCCTCGTTGTCGATGGTCTATGACCGCGAGATGGGCAACATGCGCACGCTGCTCGTCAGCCCGCTGCCGCGCGGCTATCTGCTGTTCTGCAAGCTGCTCGCCGGCACGGCGGTGTCGCTGCTGCAGGTCTACGCCTTCCTGCTGATCGCGTGGTTCTGGGACATCACGCCGCCGACCATCGGCTACCTCACCGTACTTCCGGCGCTCGTGCTGTCGGGCCTGATGCTCGGCGCACTGGGCATGCTGATCTCCGCCAGCATCAAACAGCTAGAAAATTTCGCCGGCGTGATGAACTTTGTGATCTTCCCGATGTTCTTTGCCTCGTCGGCGCTCTACCCGCTCTGGCGGGTGCAGGAAGGCAGCCCGATGCTGTCCTACGTCTGCCAGTGCAACCCATTCACCCATGCGGTGGAGCTGATCCGGTTCGCGCTCTACGGCAAGATGAACTGGGTTTCGCTCGCGGTGGTCGGCGGCTGCACGGTGGTGTTCATGATCGGCGCGATCCTGGCTTACGATCCATCGCGCGGCCTGGTGCGCCGAGGACCCGGCGGAGGCGAGGCATGACAGGCTGGCGAACGGGACTTGGCGCGCTGCTCGCGATGGCTCTGTCGAATCAGGTCGCGTTCGGTGCCGACCCGCGTTATCCGGACTGGCCCTGCCAACAGGCCAAGGTGCCCGAGATCTCGCTGGCTGCGGTCTGGGCCGGGCCGCCGCTTGGCGATGCCGGGACCAAATGGAGGGACGACCCGAAGATCAGCGCACTCGCGACCAAGCTCGCAGCGCGCCGGATTCCGCTCGAGGATGCGCAGAAGCAGATCACCGAGTTCCTGCAGGCCGCCGCGGCCGACAAAGCCAATGCGGGAAAGCTGCTGTTCGCGGGCCTGTTCGATACGCTCAACGGGCAGCGCGCCTCGGTCATGAACGGGCTCGAGCGCGTGATGCGCAAGCAGCGCGAGGCCGCGGAGAAGATCCGCGACGACACGGTAAAGTTGCAGTCACTGCAGGATGCCACCCCGCCGGATCAGGCCAAGGTCGACGAGCTCGGCAACCAGCTGGTCTGGGAGACGCGGATCTTCGAGGACCGCGGGCGGGTGGTGAAATTCGTCTGCGAGGTGCCCACCACCATCGATCAGCGGCTGTTTGCGCTCAGCCGCACCATCCAGCAGGAACTGGATTGAGGCCTGCGACCGATCGCCCCGGCGGTCATTAAACCTGCTTCTTGATGTGCTTCTCAGGCCCCTCCGGCCCGGAACCAACCGCGCTCCCCGTTCGTTGTCTCCAACTATATCTGAAGTTGGGAGACCTCGATGAGAGCAGCCAAGATCGTCATGACCAGCCTCGCCGCTGCGAGCCTGATCACCTCAGCGGCTTTGGCCCAGCAATCCATGTCGGGAATGGTCACCAAGATTGACCGCCTGCGCAGCACCATCTCGATCCAGCAGACGCAGAGCGGCACGGTGGGCGCGACCGGCGCTGCGATTCAGGAATACAAGGTGCCCAAGGGGCAGTCGCTCGAAGCCTTCCATGCCGGTGACAAGGTGACGTTCACCGCGTCGGACAGCGACGGCGGCAAGACCATCGACAAGCTCGATAAGGAGAAATAACGCGCTTGAGCGTTTTCCTGGCCGTGCGAGGACGGCGTCACTGCTCGCCCTCGCGCGGCTCGGGCTCCGCATCCGCCAGCGGCAGCTTGGCCCGTTCCCATCCGTCGGTTCCCTCCGGATACCACGCCACGTTGCGGTAGCCGTAGGACAGCACGCGCTTGGCCGCATTCCACGACATCCAGCAACTCTCCTGACAAAAGATCACGAGCAATTTCGCTCTGTCGTCGCCGGAGGCACGGGCCAGGCCGCGCCGCAGATAGTCCTCGGTCGACGCCGCAAGCTTGCCGTAGCCGGTGTCAGGCAGCCAGATGCTGCCGGGAATGTCGCGATGCGGCCGCTCGCGCCACACCGTGCCGGCGGGCAGTCTCGGCTTCGGCGGGCGTGGCAGCACGTCGACGAAGGCACCGGACTTGTCGCGCCAGATCGCTGCCGCTTCCTCGGTCGTGAGCACCCGTGCGCCGGCAAGCGTGGCCGGCACCGGCGCGCGGTAATCCTCGGTGCGGTACCCCTCGGGCTCTACAGGCTGGTCCTGCGCACGGACAGGCGAAGCGGCGACCACCAGCACCGCCAGCATGACCACGAGTCTGATCATGGCGACTTGGTAGCGGTCTCCGGCCCGATCGGACGGTCGTTCTCGTCGAGCAGCGGAACGCCGAAGTCGAGCAGGATCTTGTTGATCGCCGGCTGGTTCTCCTGGATCAGGCGGTTGAGCTGCCGCTTCCAGTTCTGGTCGGACCCACGCACGCCCATGCCGATACGATAGACCAGCTTCGGTCCCGTGGTCTCCTTGACCAGCGGCGTGATATGCAGCGGCGGGTTCGCCTTCTTCGCATAGAAGCCCGCCATCGGCCCCCATAGGATGCCGGCATCGATCTCACCCTTTTCGAGATCGGTCATCATCGCCTCGGCCGAGGAATCGTAGCGCGTATCGATCATCAGCGGATAGGGCTTCGCATTGCCCATCAGCCCGTTGATGGCCATGTTGGTCGCCGGCGGCGTGCCGGCGACGATGCCGATATGCTTGCCCTTCAGCCGCTCATCCTCGAGCGTCGTCACCTCATCCAATCCGCTGCCCGGCTTGGCGACGATCGCATAGGCCGTGCGGTAGTACGGATTGGTGCCTTGCGCGAGGTCGTCGCCTTGCGGAAATCCCATGATCACATCGCAGCGATGCGAGCCGAGGGTGACCCGCACGAAGCCGGTCGCCTGCGGAAAATACATGTAATCGAGCTTCTTCTGCAGCTTCTCGGCGAACAGCTCGCCGATCTTGTTCTCAAAGCCCTCGCCCTTGTCGTTCGAGAACGGCAGGTTGCGCGGATCGGCACAGATGCGGAGCACTTTGGGATCGACCAGCTCGATGGAGAGTTCGCCCTGTTCATTGACCTGCGCACGCGCGATGTCGCGGCCGGCGAGACAGGCGATAAAGCCGACAAGCGTGAACAGGACTGGACGGCATCCGACAACTCTCATTACGCGGTCTCCTCTTGAGCAGACAGGTCACCGTCATCAGGCAATTGCCCGGCAAAGCATGACGTGCAACAGGGATAATGATCGCGCCGGCGCCGCGTTGCTTGTTGCAGCGCAAATGGACGTGAGACGACATCGTTCACGTGTCCCGGAGAAACTGAGGCGGAAACATGGCTCATGGCGGTTCGGTGCTTGCGCTGCTCCTGATGCTTTGGGCGCCGACCATAGCGCGGGCGCAAGAGGCGGAATTGCCTGTGAGCGAAGTCGCCCCCGGAATATTCGTTCACACCGGCGTCACTGCATTGATGACGCGCGAGAACGAAGGCGCCATCGCCAATGTGGGCTTCGTGATCGGCGATAGTGCCGTTGCCGTCATCGACACCGGCGGCAGCGTCCGCGAAGGGCGGCAATTGCTCGCCGCGGTGCGCAGCCATAGCGACAAGCCGATCCGCTACGTGATCAACACCCACGCGCATCCGGACCACAGCTTCGGCAACGCGGCGTTCGTCGGCGACGGGACCAGCTTTGTCGGCCACAAGGCCCTGCCCCGCGCGTTGGCGGCGCGCGGGCAATTCTATCTCGACGGGTTTCGGCGAACCATGGGCGATGCCTTGATCGACGAGGTGCGAATCATTCCACCGACCGTGCTGGTCGAGGACACGCTGAAGCTCGATCTCGGGGGACGGAGCCTCACCCTGAAAGCCTGGCCGCCCGCCCACAGCGACAACGACCTCACCGTCTTCGATGAGCGCAGCGGGACCCTGTTCGCCGGCGACATGGTGTTCCTCGAGCATATTCCCGTGGTCGACGGCAGCCTCAAGGGCTGGCTGCGCGCGCTCGGCGACCTCGCCGCGATTCCAGCCGAGCGCGTGGTTCCCGGTCACGGACCCGTGAGCGCATGGCCTGGGGCACTCGCCGACGAACGGCGTTATCTTGAGACGCTGGCCACGGACGTGCGTGCGCTGGTCAAAAGCGGCAAGCCGATCACGGCTGCCGCGGAGCACGCCGCGGCAGCTGAGCGGCCGCGCTGGCAATTGTTCGATGATTACAACGCCCGCAACGCAACTGCAGCATTCTCGGAAATTGAATGGGAGTAGCTGTTGATCCTATAATGATGCGGCTGCATAGGATCTCGCGAACATGACCGGACATCGCGCCCGCCTGCTTTGTATCGCCAGCCTGCTTGCGATCGCGCTGGACACACCGGCCGCGCTTGCGGCCGAAACCTATGATCCCTGGCCGGGCCTCGTCCAGGACATCTTCAGCAATCGTCCGATGAATGACGGCAACGATGTCGTCGGCATCGAGATGCCGGCGCGCGCGGAGGACGCGGCGATCGTTCCGGTCACGCTGCGCACCAAGCTGCAGCCCGGCGACAGCCGCCGCGTCGTCGCCATCACGCTCGTGATCGACGAAAATCCCGCACCGATGGCCGCGAAATTCACGCTCGGGCCGGACGCCAATGTCACCGAGATCTCGACCCGCGTCCGCGTCAACAACTACACCAACGTGCACGCCGTCGCAGAGCTCAGCGACGGCAAGCTCTATGTGAGCAAGGTCTACGTCAAGGCATCCGGCGGCTGCTCGGCACCGGCCGGCAAGAACGTCGAGGAAGCCAAGAATCGGCTCGGCCAGATGCGCTACCGGCAATTCACAAAGTCCGAACAGGGGCCGGCGACCAGCACGCGGGAAGCCCAGATCATGATCGGGCATCCGAACAATTCAGGCCTGCAGATGGATCAGGTCACGCAGCTCTATATCCCGGCCTTCTTTGTCAACGAGCTGCACATCTGGCAGGACGACAGTCCGGTGCTGGCGATGGAGGGCGGAATCTCGATTTCCGAGGACCCCAACATCCGCTTCACCTACGTCTCGAACGGGGCCAAGCACTTCCGTGCCGAAGCCAGGGATACCGACGGGCACGTCTTCGAGCACGAATGGAAGGTCGAGAATCCCGGGACCTGAAGGGTACGCGATCTCGCGATCAACGCTCTAGAAACATCGGACTTCCGCTTCGGCCTGGGCGCGCCTGAGGTCGTTGAGCGCGTTCGCGGCCTGCTCGGACGAGCGGAACTGGCCGCCCAGATTGCCGCGCACCTGCGCCATGCTCAGCACCGTCTCGGCGGTGACGTAGCGATCGTAGGGGATGATCGAGGCGACGACGTCGATTGAGCAGGAACATTGCTCGATCGACTGCCGGGATTCGCCATTGGCCTTCATGCAGCCGAACACATACTCCGCCCGTGCCGAGGTCGGATAGTCGTTGATCTCCTGAGCCCGCACGCTGACCGTCGTCCCGGCGAGCACGGCCAGGAGCACGGCCAGGAAAACCGCCAAGACGGCGACAATCGGTCGTAGCATGCCAGCTCCTGCCATGGTCGTGCTTCCTCTTATCTTCCCGCAAGCTATGCTATGGGTGTTGATCAGAAAAGAAAACATTCGGGGAAGTGGCTCAAGAAGCGATGATCATGTCTGTACGCACGGTGTTGGCTGCGGCAGTTCTGGCGGTCATGCAGTTCGGCACCTCGTGCAACGCGGAGACCATCCGCGTTGCAGCGCAGAAGACCGGAACGCTGGCCTGGGAACTGGCTGTCATTCGCTCCCATGGTCTCGACAAGAAGGCCAACCTGTCGATCGATGTCGTCGAGCTCGCCAGCCCCGAGGCCGGCAAGATCGCGCTGCGCTCCGGCACCGCCGACGTGATGGTGTCCGACTGGCCCTGGGTGTCGCGCGAGCGGTCGCTCGGCGCCAAGCTGCAATTCTATCCCTATTCGAGCGCGCTGGGCGCCGTAATGGTCCCGGCCGCCTCGCCGGTCAAAACGCTCGCCGACCTCAAGGGGCGCAAGCTTGCCGTCGCCGGCGGCGCGATCGACAAGAACTGGCTGCTGCTGCAAGCCGCCTTGAAGCAGGATGGCGTCGACCTGAAGTCGCAGGCGACCATCGTCTATGGCGCGCCGCCGCTGCTCGCCGCCAAGACGCTGGGCGGCGAGATGGACGCGACGCTCAACTACTGGAATTTCTGCGCCGCGCTCGAGGCCAAGGGCTTTCGCCGTCTCGCCGGCATGGAAGAGGTCCTCCAAAAGCTCGGCAGCAAGGGCCGCATCGCGATGATCGGCTATGTCTTCGACGAGGCCTGGGCCAGTGCCAACAAGGATCTGGTGGGCCGCTTCATCACCGTGACGCGTGCCGCAAAGGACATTCTCGCAACCTCGGATGCCGAATGGGATGCGATCGCGCCGCTCACCGGCGCGCAGGATGCCGCAACCCTGCAGGCCTATCGCGACCGCTACCGGGAAGGCATCCCGCACCGTCCGATCACTGACGAAGAGGCGGACGCGCGCGTGCTCTACCGGGTGCTGGCGCAGCTCGGTGGCCGCGATCTGGTCGGGACGGCGACCGAGCTCGATCCCGGCACCTTCTATCAAGCGATCCCGGGAGACTAGCGGTGCTGCGCCTCCTGTCATTCGCGCTGTTCATCGTGACCTGGTGGATTGCCTCGCTCGTGATCGGCGATGCGAAGCTGCCAGCGCCGCCTGCGGTGCTCTCGGTGCTCATAGTCGAGGCACGATCGGGGGCGCTGTTCGTCAACCTCGGCGCGACGCTTGCGCGCGTCGCGCTGGCCTTTGCGCTTGCGATGGCGCTCGGCTCGGCGATCGGCTACCTGATGGGTCGCGTCTCGCTTGCCAATCGTCTTGGCGATCCCTGGCTGATCCTGCTGCTCAATTTGCCGGCGCTGGTCGTCATCGTGCTGGCCTATATCTGGGCCGGGCTGACCGAGGTCGCGGCGATCGCGGCCATCGCCATCAACAAGCTGCCGACTGCCGTCGTCACCCTGCGCGAGGGTGCCCGTGCGCTCGACCCTGCGCTCGACGAGATGGCAACGGCGTTTGCCCTGCCGCGCGGCCGCGCGTTCCGGCATGTGATCCTGCCGCAGCTTGCGCCCTACATCGCGGCCGCGGCGCGCTCCGGGCTCTCGCTGGTCTGGAAGATCGTGCTGGTCGCCGAATATCTCGGCCGGCCGAACGGTGTCGGCTTCGAGATCGGCGTCGCCTTCCAGCTGTTCGACATTCCCCTGCTGCTCGCCTACTCGCTGAGCTTTGCCGGCGTCGTGCTGGTCATCGAGACCCTGATGGTGCAGCCGTTTGAAACCAGGCTAACGCGGTGGCGGCTCCGTGCAGCTTGAGGTCAATATCACAGGCAAGAGCTTCGAGAGCGCGGCCGGGAAGCGGCACGACGTGCTCGACAACATCACTTTCACGTTGAACGCCGGCGAGGTTGGCGTCCTGTTCGGTCCGTCGGGTTGCGGCAAGAGCACCCTGCTCAAGATTCTCGCCGGGCTCGACGGCAACTACCGGGGCCGCGTCACTCGCTCGCCCGGCATGCGCCTTGGCATGGTGTTCCAGGAGCCGCGGCTGTTGCCCTGGCGCACCGTCGAGGAGAATGTGCGGCTCGCCGCACCTGAGGTCGACGACGGCACGCTGGCGGCGCTGTTCGAGGTGCTCGAACTGAGCGCGCATCGCAACCACTTTCCGGGCGAGCTGTCGCTCGGCCTCGCCCGCCGCGTCGCCCTCGCCCGCGCCTTCGCCATCGAGCCGGATTTCCTGATCCTCGACGAGCCGCTGGCCTCGCTCGACAATGCCCTCGCAGGCAGGCTGCGCGACCAGGTCGCGACGCTGGTGGCCAGCCGGAAGATGATGACGCTCCTGGTCACCCACGATCTCGACGACGCCGTCCGCCTCGGTGACCGCCTGTTCTTCTTGTCGCCGCGGCCGGCCCGAATCCTTCACGTCGAGACCATCGCCACGCCGCGCGCGATGCGCAGCGAGCCTGAGATCGACGAAATCAAGCGACAGCTCTCACAGTTGGACCTTGCAAATATGTGAGACGCCGTCATCCTTGGACGAAGCGTTAGGGAGAAGTCGGATGTCGCGTGCGTTGATTGCCGTTGGAGTTGCCTTGCTCGTGCTGCCGGCCGCAGTGCTCGCCCAAAGCAAGGGCAAGGGCATCCGGTTGTGGAATCTGACCAGCGCCACGATTTCGAGCTTCGAGCTGTCGCCGGCGGGCAAGAATGAATGGGGTCCCAACCAGACGCTGAACGACAAGGACAAGGAAGTCGACCACGACGAGCGCTTGCGTATCACCGGCGTCGAGCCCGGCCGCTACGATGCCAAGGTCGGCTATAGCGGGGGCAAGCAGTGCTTGGCCCGCGACATCGAGATCAAGGCCGACGCAGTGTTTTCGGTGTCCGACAAGGACCTGAAGGACTGCAACAAATAACGGTTAACCCGCCGGCGGTTTGCCGTCCGCGCTCGCGCGATCATTGGTGTGCGGATATTCGCACCGCCATCGCACCGCGGTCCATTTCGGATGTTCGCCGACCCACTGCGCGATGTAGGGCGGCGCGGCCATGGCGCATTGCTGCAGCGAGCCGCTCCAGTTGAACACCAGATGCTGCTCCTCGCAGGTGGCGGGCGACAGCACGGCACATACAGTGACGATCAGATCAATCGGATTCATGCATGAGACCTCGCGGGCGTCGTCAAAAAGATAACATAAGCGGTACGCCCACAGCAGCCGGAAGTTTCATATTCGTGCGAGATCAAGCGGAACCCGGCGGGCGCGGCCCCGCAGTACATCGGCGTGACCCGAGCCAACAACCGTGAAAGCTGCGCCTTGCCGCCGGTTGATTTCGTCAATAAGCTGGTTCCCACAACTGCTAACAGGCTGATGGCTCTTACGGAAACCTCCCGGCGCGGCGTCGCGATCGCCATATGCTTGCTGGCGCTCGGCGCCGGCGCTTGGGCTGTCACGGGTCAGGTTCGGCGCGCAGCGGCGGAGCCGCAGCCGGGCAAGCCGGATTCGGGCCGCCCTGAGCCCTCCCGCACCGCAAACAGCGACCAGGCACCGGTCAAGCTGACGACCAGCCAGCAGGGACAGATCGGGCTCGAAACTTCGGTTGTGGAAGCCGCTCCGCATCCCGAGCAATTCCGCGCATACGGTGCGGTGCTGGACATCTCTCGCATTACCGAGCTCACCAACAGCTACGCCAATGCGCAGGCCCAGTTCCAGACAGCGCAGGCCAAGCTCGAAGTCGCGAAGAGCGCATTCGACCGGACCAAGAATCTCGTCGACTCCGCCGCGCTTCCGAGAAAGGAAGCCGAAACCGCGGAGGGAACGCTGCGAACCGACAAGGCCGCGCTTGCCGCGGCGGAATCGCAGCTCAGGACTCTCGCAGCAACAGCACAGCAGGAATGGGGACCGGTGATCGGCCGCGGCATCGTCGAGCGCTCGCCCGCGGTCGTCAGGCTGATCGAGCGCGGTCAGTTTCTGGTTCAGGTGACGCTGCCGCCCGGCGTGAGTGTCACCGAGACTCCGGGAACGGCCCTCGCACAGGCGCCGACGCGAAATGCGAATATCGATCTGCAGTACGTCTCCCCGGCAACCCGCACCGACCCGCGCATTCAGGGGCTGAGCTATTTCTTCTCGGCGCCAGGCGACAGCGGCCTGCTGCCCGGCATGAACACCACTGTCTACGTGCCTTCAGGCAACACTTACGAAGGCGTGTTCATCGAGGATACCGCGATCGTGCGATGGCAGGGCCGATCGTGGGTTTACCTGCGCGTGAGCCCCGACAGCTTCCGGCGGCATCCGATCAGCACGGATCAGCCGGTGTCGGATGACGACTACGTCGTCCGGGACATCCCGTCGGGATCCGAAATCGTCATCCGGGGTGCACAGGTCTTGCTGTCCGAGGAGGCCAAGAGCGAACTTCGCAGCGGCGATGACAATGACTGACGGCACCGGCTCCGACCGTTCAGGACCGCAAGCCGCTCTCGTCGCGTTCGCCATCCGCTTCCGCGGCATCGTGCTCGCGCTTTCGTTCGCGCTGCTGGGCTACGGCCTGTTCGCGCTCGGCGAAGCCAAATACGGCGTCTTCCCCGAATTCGCACCGCCACAGGTCACGATCCAGACCGAAGCTCCCGGCCTCAGCCCGGAGCATGTCGAGATCCTGGTCACGCAACCGATCGAAACGTCGATCAACGGCCTGGCCGGCGTCGAAAGCCTGCGCTCGTCGTCGATCCAGGGCCTCTCCATCGTGACGGTCGTCTTCCAACCGGGCAGCGATATCTACCGAGCGCGCCAATTGGTGACGGAGCGACTCTCGGCCGTGGCCGCGCGGCTGCCACAAGGCGTGCAGCCTCCTTCAATGACACCGTTGACTCCGCTGGCCGGCACGGTGCTGGTCATTGGCCTGACGTCCGACCGGCGCTCGCTGATGGATTTGCGCACCGTTGCGGACTGGACCGTGGCAAGACGGCTTCTGGCCGTCACGGGCGTGGCACAAGTATCCACTTACGGCAAAGACGTCCGGTCTCTGCAAGTACAGGTCCGCCCGGACGACCTGATCCGGTTCCGGGTCGGCATGAACGATGTACTCGCCGCCGCGCGCAAGGCCACTGGCGTGCGGGGCGCCGGCTTCATCGATACCGCCAATCAGCGCGTCACGCTGCAAACCCAGGGGCAGTCCCTGACGCCCGACCAGCTTGCCCGCACCGTTCTTCTGCACGAAGGCGGCGCGAGCGTGGTTCTCGGCGACGTCGCCACCGTCGTGACGGCTCCCGAGCCGCCGATCGGGGCCGCCCTCATCGACGGCGTGCCAGGCATCATGCTCATGGTGAGCCAGCAATACGGCGCGAACACGCGAGAGGTCACCACGCGGGCAGAAGCCGCCCTGCAAGAGCTGCGACCGGGCCTTGAAGCCGACGGTGTCAAGCTCCATGCGGACATCTTCCGGCCAGCCAATTTCATCGATGCGGCGACCGAGAACGTGCTCAACGCGTTGTTGATCGGCGGGGCGCTCGTGGTCGTTGTGCTGTTTCTGTTTCTGTTCGACTGGCGTACCTCGATCATCAGCTGCACTGCCATTCCCCTCTCGTTGATTGCGGCCGTGCTCGCACTGCAATGGATGGGTGAAACGCTCAACACGATGACGCTGGGCGGCCTTGCGATCGCGATCGGCGAAGTCGTCGATGACGCCGTGATCGGCGTCGAGAATGTGGTACGTCGACTGCGCGAAAACCGCCAAGCAACAGCGCCGAGACCCGAGGCTCGCGTCGTGCTCGAGGCCTTCCTCGAAGTGCGGACCGCCGTTGCCTATGCGACATTTGCGGTGCTGCTGGTCTTCTTCCCGATCCTGACGCTTTCCGGCATTGCCGGCCGTCTCTTCGGGCCCCTGGGCATCGCTTACATCCTGGCCGTGCTCGCCTCGCTGGCGGTCGCCCTTACGGTGACGCCGGCGCTCTCCATGCTGCTCCTCGCCGGCAGAAGCGGCGGACAGCGCCTGCACGAACCGCCTGCGGTGCGGTGGTCCCGTCGCCACTACCAGGCCTTGCTGCGTCATATCGGCCGTTACCCGAAGCTGGTGATGACGGCGGCCGCGGTTCTGACGATCACCGGCGCGGCGATGCTGCCCTTCTTCGGCGGGACCTTCCTGCCGGATCTGCGCGAAGGCCATCTGATCCTGCACGTCTCCGCGATCCCCGGCACCTCGCTCGACGAATCGCTTCGTATCGGCAAGCTGATGACCGATACGCTCCTAAAAATCCCGGGTGTGCGCCGGGTGGCGCAACATGCAGGCCGGGCCGAGGCCGGCATCGACACGGTCGGTCCGCATTCCAGCGAGTTCGAGGTCGACCTGGAGCCCGGGCTCTCGGGTCGGGCGCAATCCGCGGCGGAAGCGCGCATCAGGGCCGCTCTTGCCGGATTCCCCGGGGTTTCGTTCTCGAGCAAGACCTACCTGACGGAACGTGTCGAGGAGACCGTCTCCGGCTTCACCGCGGCGGTGGTCGTCAACATCTACGGGCCCGATCTCGATTTGCTCGAGCGCGCTGCGCGCGACGTCGCTCGGGAACTGGATGAAGTCGCGGGGGCCGCCGACGTGCAGCAACGATCCCCGCCGGGGATGCCGCAAGTCAACGTAACGCTTCGCCCGACGGATCTGCAGCGCTGGGGGCTCGATGCGGTCGAAGTGCTCGAACTCATTCGCACCGCCTATCAGGGCGATGTCGTCGGCCAGGGATATGAAGGCAATGCCGTCTTCAATGTCATCGTGATCCTCGACGCGCATGCCCGCGCCCGAGTCACTCAGATCGGTGACCTGCCTGTGCGGACGCCGAGCGGCGCCTACGTTCTGCTGAAGCAAATCGCCGACGTCTACGAGACCTCGGGCCGTTATCAGATCCAGCACCTGAATGCGCAGCGCGTTCAGACCGTGACGGCGAACGTCAGCGGCCGCGATCTCGAATCCTTCGTGGTCGCCGCCAAGCGCAAGCTGGCGCGCGAGGTTACGCTGCCGCCCGGTGCTCACGTGGAGTTTGCCGGTGCGGCCGAGGCCCAGGCCCGGTCGCGGCACGATCTCATCGTCAATTCCTTGCTGGCCGGGACGGGCATCGTCGTTCTGCTTGCGATGGTGACCGGTCATTGGCGAAACCTGTTGCTGGTCATGATCAACTTGCCGTTTGCGTTTGTCGGCGGCGTGTTCGCCCTGGCGATGACCGGTGGCCTGCTCTCGCTCGGGTCGATGGTCGGGTTCGTCACGCTGTTCGGAATCACGCTGCGCAACTCGATCCTGATGATCTCGCATTACGAGCATCTGGTCCTGGTCGATGGTCGCGTGTGGGGACTGGATACCGTGATCGAGGGCGCGGCCGACCGCCTCGTCCCGATCCTGATGACATCTCTGGTGACCGGCCTCGGATTGCTGCCGCTCGCGATCGGCGCAGGAGAACCGGGACGTGAAATCGAGGGCCCGATGGCGATCGTCATCCTTGGGGGCCTGATGACTTCGATGGCACTCAGCCTGCTGGTGCTACCCACCCTCGCGCTTCGGTATGCGCGATTCAAGAGCCGCCCCTGAGCACGCGCAAGGCGCGTGACGATCTATTCGCTTCACGGACAGGCAGCGGCGCTGGCCGGGCATAGGCGCAGCACAATCCGGCAATGGACGGTTGAGGTCTCGGGCGGGATCGTCGAAGCCTGCTCAGGTGAGGCTTTGCGCGACGGCACCGGAGCGATCATTTCGACAGGCGTCCGGAGATCGAGGGACCCGCCGACACTGCCACGGCTCCGACGGCGTTTGCCATCGAAGCCGCGGCAGGTCGTCAGGTGGACTTACTTGCGCGCTGCGCAGGCGTACATGTTGATTTCCATGCCGACCGGCACTTCGACGATCTTCGGTGTTTTCCAGGCCATTTCCTTCTCCCAAGTATAAGTTGGCGCAAGCCTCGCGCCGCGCGGCAAGCTAGGGCTGGCTTTTCCAGGGCGCAAGCCGGGCGGGTAAGGACCCGACTTCGCTGCTGGACATGCCGAAACGGACGACGGCTCGCGGGCATCCGCCCGGCTTTGCAACGGCTGGGAAATTCCGACACTGATCTGTCAGGCATTTTCCGGCTGCCGGTCGGCGACGCACCGATGAGCAAACCCGATTGCGCCGGCCGCGTCTTGCCCAAGAGCGAAATCGCAACTTTTTTTGTTATGCGCGGAATCCAGCATCAATATCCGGAATCCGCGCAACGAAACCCGCTTCCAGGCAGCTACTTGAGCAGGCGCAGCAGTGCCCGGCCGGCGCGCGACTTCAGCTCTTTCGCATCAAGCGTTCCGTCATTGTCGGGATCGGCGGCCTTGAAACGCTGCTCGACGACCGCGAGGTATTCGTCGAGCGTCAGGGTGCCGTCGTGATCCGGATCCGCCATCTTGAGCTCTTTCGCGGTCAGCCGTCCGCGCAGTTCGCGCACGTCGAGCGTGCCGTCGTGGTCGGCATCGAGCTTCGCGAACAGATCGGCGGCAGCCTTCTTGGCTTCCGCAAGGTCGACGGTGCCGTCATTGTCGGGGTCGAGCATCTTGAGCGCGTTGCGACCACCGGATGTGGCCAGAGCGGGCCCAGACAGGACGGCAGCAGCCAAAGTCAAAGCAAGCGATCGGCGCGAGATCATCATTCGTCTCCCTTGATGCCGCTCCGGCGTGAGGTACGGAGCAGGTCCGCAATCGAAGTTCACCATAGCAGCTTCGGCGAGGCTTCCGCAGCAATTGCAACCGGTGTGCCCCTGTCGGGTTTCGGGTGGAAACGGACGGCCTGAAGCATCATCGATGGCGCTCCGTCGATTGCATTGGCGCCAGAACGCGCGAGGTGACCCCATGAGCGATATTTGCAGGACCATGTTGGGCTGCGTCGTTGCGCTCGGTCTGATTGCGCCCGTCTCCGCGCAGAACCGGGCCCCCGTCCCATCGGCGGAAGCGATCCAGCCGCGGGTGCTCACCGGCAAGGAGCGGCTCGGACGCAAATGGACCGACGAGCAGCGCATCGACAATTGCAATGTGCCGCCGGACAAGCGCGGCACCAAGCCGCGGCCAAGTGCCTGCCCTCATGCACCGTCGAGCTGATCGAACCGTTCGCGCTGCGGCATAAGTGCGAACTGCGCGGTGGCGTTGTGTATTCCGCGCGACGGTAAGCCACGGACGCATCAGCAAAAAACTGACACGATCGACCGGCCTCCGGCGGTGGCTGGGGTTCGTTCACGTTTTCGTATTGACCCGTTTTGGTTTCAGGCCGATGGTTCCATCCGCAACGTCAGGAATAGGCGTGCAGCAAAGGTTCATTGGGAGGATAGGATGAGACGCATTGCGCTGGCCGCAAGCCTCGTGATTCTTGCATCGTATGGTGCAAGCGCTCAGACCAACGAGCAGTTGGTCAAGGGTGCGACTGATACGTCGAACGTTCTCAATTACGGAATGGGTTACAACCTTCAGCGCTTCTCGACGCTGAACCAGATCAACAAGGACACCGTCAAGAATCTGGTGCCGGTCTGGAACTACAGCCTGAACGACGACCGCAGCGAGGAATCGCAGCCGCTCGTCTACCAGGGCGTCCTCTACGTCACCACGCACAACGCCACGATCGCGATCGACGCCAAGACCGGCAAGCAGATCTGGAAGACCAAGGTCGAATATCCCGCCGAGACGCCGCGCATCGTCTGCTGCGGTATCATCAATCGCGGCGCCGCCCTCTATGACGGCAAGCTGTTCCGCACCACGCTCGACGCCAATGTGATCGCGCTCGATGCCAAGACCGGCAAGGAGCTGTGGCGCGAGAAGGCAGCGGATATCAAGGAAGGCTACTCGATGACGGTGGCGCCGCTGGTCGCCGACGGCGTCGTGATCACCGGCATCTCGGGCGCTGAATTCGGCACCCGCGGCTTCATCGACGGCTGGGATCCCGCGACCGGCAAGAAGCTCTGGCGGACCTACTCGATCCCGACCCCGGACGAGCCCGGTGGAGACACCTGGAAGGGCGATACCTGGAAGCTCGGCGGCGGGTCGACCTGGATCACTGGCTCCTACGATGCCGAATTGAACACGGTGTATTGGGGCATCGGCAATCCCGGACCGTTCAACTCGGCGGTGCGTCCCGGCGACAACCTCTACACCTGCTCGGTGCTCGCGCTCGATCCGAAGACCGGCAAGATCAAGTGGCACTACCAGTTCTCGCCGAACAACCCGTTCGACTACGACTCGGTGGCCGAGATGGTCCTCGCCGACATGAACGTCGAGGGCAAGCCGACCAAGGTGCTGATGGATGCCAACCGCAACGGCTTCTTCTACGTGCTCGACCGCACCAACGGGAAGCTGCTCGCGGCCAATCCTTATGTGAACGTCAACTGGGCCACCGGCGTCGACCTGAAGACCGGACGGCCGATCGAGACCGACGTCGCCAAGGATGCGCGTGACGGCAAGAAGGTCACGGTCTACCCGTCGATCCTCGGCGGCAAGAACTGGGAGCCGATGTCGTTCAATCCGCAGACCGGCCTCGCCTACGCCAACACGCTCGCCTTCGGCGGCAAGTACAAGGCCGAGCCGGTGACGTTCAAGCAGGGCGAATGGTATCTCGGCATGGACCTCACCGACCCCTGGGAATGGGGCACCGGACCGCGCGGCCATCTCAAGGCGATCGATCCGATGACCGGCAAGGCGAAGTGGGAAGCGCCGAGCGATATTCCGCGCTTCTCCGGCGTGCTCTCCACCGCCGGCGGCGTGGTGTTCTCCGGTCAGCTGACCGGCGAATTCGAGGCGTTCGACGCCGACACCGGCAAGAAGCTCTGGCAGTTCCAGACCGGCTCGGGCATCGAAGGACAACCCGTGACCTGGCAGCAGGACGGCGTGCAGTATGTCGCCGTCACCTCGGGCTATGGCGGCGTCTATTCGCTGTTCTCGGGCGACGAGCGGCTTGCCAAGGTGCCCCCCGGCGGCTCGGTGTGGGTTTTCGCGGTCAAGAACTGAGCGCGGAGCACACGTGACTGAAAGAGTAACCCTGTTGACGGCGGCGATCTTCGCCGCCGTCGCGGCGGCCTTGATCACCTTGATCCCGGCGGCCGCGCAGCAAGCCGGTGCAATCGACCTTGAAGGTCAGGCCGACCAGGGCAAGGTCACCTACGCCAAGAACTGCTCGCATTGCCATGGACCCAACATGGTCAACTCCGGCACCATCACGCCGGACCTGCGCGCATTTGCCGGCGACAAGACCCGCTTCGTGACCACCGTGAAGCAAGGCAAGAACGGCAAGATGCCGCCCTGGGCCGATATCCTGAGCGAGCAGGAGATCGCCGACGTCTGGGCCTTCCTGTCGAGCCGGAGGCCCCAATGAGGGGCCTGCTTGCCGGCGTTGCGACGGCCCTGCTTGTTGGCATGACCGCGGCAGCGCATGCCGCCGACGCGCCGCTCAAGGTTTGCCTCGACGAGGATCTGCCGCCCTTGTCGGCGCATCATCGCGGCAAGCCGGATGCCGGCTTCGACGTCGCGCTTGCGCAGGTCATTGCCGAGCGGCTCGGACGTCCGCTCAATATCCAATGGTTCGAGAGCAAGCTCGACGAGGATTCGAGCCCGGCGCTGGAAGCCAATGCCCTGCTGTCGGACGGGCGCTGCTCGCTGGTCGGCGGCTATGCGCTCACCACGGATTCGCTGAAGGCGCCCGGCGTCACGACGGCCAAGCTGCCGGACTTCGATGGCGCCACCCGCGACGATCGCCGTCGCCGGATCCCGATCGGGGTGCTGGTGCCGAGCCAGCCCTATATCTATTCCGCGATGACCGTCGTGCTCGGTCCCAAGGCCAGGGACAAGATCAAGGAGCGCAAGATCACCGATATCGGCGATCTCGCCGGCCTTCGCCTGACGATCGAAAGCGGCACGCTGGGCGATGCCATCCTGATGACCTTCGACAAGGGAAAACTGATCGAAGACATCACCCATCTGGTCCCCGGCCGCAGCGATCTGCTCGGAGAACTGGAGCGCGGCGAATACGACGCCACGCTGCTTGATCTGCGCCGGTTCGACGCTTACCGCGCGAGCCATCCGGATACCAAGATCACGGCGTCGGGATATTACTATCCGATCGGCGCCAATCGCGGTTACGTTGCGCTCGAAACCGACAAGGCGCTGCTGGAGGCCGTCAACAAGGTGCTGTCCGATCTGCAAGCCAAGGGCACCATCGCCGAACTTGGCAAGGCGGCAGGCCTCACGTGGCTGCCCCCGCGCGAGCCGATCATCCTCGGCGATGTCTGGCTGAAGATCCTGAACCGCTAGCGCTTATCGCAGCTCGGGAGGCGACTGCCATCCACATTATTGCACACGCTCTTTCCGCGTCATTGCGAGCGAAGCGAAGCAATCCATGGCGCCGCAAGCGAAGACATGGATTGCTTCGTCGCTAACGCTCCTCGCAATGACGGGGAAGAGATCAGGATCATGACGCGGATGTGAGCCCGCTATCGCAGGTAGCTCGCGAGGTTCATGCTCTGGATCTTGGAGATCGCCGAATAGGACGCCGTCAGCTGCGCCTGATAGGTCGAAAGCTGCGCCGTCACCGCAGCGACGTCGACGCAGGTGAGGTTGGTCGACAGGGTCTTCGCAAAATTCTGGTAGTCGCTCTGGTCGGTGCTGGCGGTCTCGATCTGCGACGCCGCGGTCGAAAGCTTTGCCTGCACCGTGGACGTTGCACCCGGCGCAGTGCTGGCGAGGTCCAGTGCCTGCGAGATACCGCTCGACGTCAACGTCGTGCTGTTGCCGACGTATTTCAACAGCCGCATGACCTGCTCGAACGCCGGGTTGTCGGCGGTGACGCCGTAGGAAATCGACTGGCTGTCCGAGACGCGCACCGACGCGATCTCGCTGTCGCCCTTGTAGTAGCTGGTATCCGACGCCGTCAGCGAGCCGGTGCCGGTGTCGAAGCTCGTCAGATTCGCAGGCGCCGTGTCGGTACGGGCGCCGCTGAAGACATACTCGCCGTCGTACTGGGTGTTGAGCAACCCCTGCATCTGCGACATCGCCTGCTGGGCGTAGTTGATCACCGATGCCGTCGCCGTGCTGCTGCCGGTGGTGGCCGCGCTGAGCTGGGTCCGCAGCTGCGTGATGATATCGGTCACCGAGCCGACCGCCGAATACATCGCCTGCACCTTGTTGTCGGCGAGATTGCTGGCATCGATATAGGACTGAGCCCGCGTCACCGAGACCTGCAGATTGATCACGCGGCCGGCGCCGGAACCGTAACTACCGGAATCCTCGGATTGCAGCCCGGAGGACTCCTGCACCTGCTCATTGGCCATCGCCGCCTGCAGGCGCAGCGCGCTTGATATCATCTGGTCCGACTGCGCAAAGGTGGCGACGCGCATCATCATGACAACGCCCTCACACTCAACCTGTGCATTCCCGACAGGATCAGCGTGCGCGGGCTCGAGCAGATCGCCTATGTGCGGCTTGCCCATCTGTTCTGGCGGATGTCGCGCGAACTCGCCCGGGATCCCTCACCGCTGCACGAATTGGAAATCGCCTGGTGCGGCGTCAAGAGCACCCGACAGATGTACCGCGACGTGTGCGAGCTGCCCGCCGGCATCAGCCCAGCCGAGCTGGCCCGCCGGATCCGCGCCTTTCACGACGACTTCCGCGCCATTCCGCTGACTGTCTCCGTGCACGGCGTCCGCTTCCAGCTGGCGACGACCGCCAAGCAGGCACCCGAGGCGCCGCAGGTGGTGTCGCCGCCCCTCGCCGCGGCTTCCTAGCGGCGCGAGACGCTTCACTGGGAATCGGCGAGCATTCCGTTCAGAAGCGCTTCGGCCCGCTGCAGCAGCGGCTTCGCGCCACTGTCCGATGCAATCGCGATCGCCGTACGCAACTGGTGGAGAACCAGGTTCCTCTCGTTCTCATTCGTGGCTGGCGATATCGTTGCCTCGCTGAACAGCGCCTCGGCTTCCAGACCTGAAAAGCCCTGCTGCCGCGCGGTGTTGCGCACCTCGCGCAGCATGTTCAGCGCAGCCCGTGTATCGCCGAGCCGGTTGACAGCGAGCGCCAGATAGATCGAGGCTCGCAGCACAATCGAGGTGTAGCCGACCGATCTGGCTTCTTCCCGGGCTTCAATGAGCGTCAGCCGCGCTTCATCGAGACGCCCCTGCTCCAGATATGCGATGCCAAGATGGCACGTGACAACCGGCACGAAGAGGCGAATTCCATACTTCTGCGTGAGCGCGAAAGCCTCCCCCAGGATGTCAGCTGCTCCCTCGGGATTGCCCTGGCCGAGCATCAGGAAGCCGCCGCTATACCCCGCGGCAACGCGATCAAACGGTCGATTGCTCTCATCGGCGATCGCGGCCGCGCGCTCGTGAAATTCGATGCCGGTGTCGATCTCTCCCAGAGTCGTGTGGGTCACGCTCTTCATCATGCAACACAGCAACAGCAGTGTTCTCGGCGTCGTTCCGGGCGGTGCGCTGGCATCCGGCCCGGAAAGGCGGAGGCACGCCTGTCCCAGCATCTGCTCAGCTTCACGGAAGCGGCCAGCGATGAAGTAGGCCTGGCCAAGGCTGTATTGAGCCAGGTTGAGCCAACCGGGATTGCCCCATTCAGCGGCCAGGCGAGCAACCTCCTCGCCGGTTTCGATTGCCTCGATAGGCGTGCCGTAGAAGTTCTGGGCCCCAGACCTGACCGCCATCGCCGCGACCTTCCGTCCGATATCGTCGACTGCGTTGGCGCGCCCCTCCGCGTCCCTTCCGAGATCGAACCATTCGGCGACCTTGCCGGCGCTCATGAACGCCGTGCGCGCCTCGATGCGAAGGTCGATCGCATCCGCTTCGCGCGAGCGAGCGAACGGCGTCTTGTCGAGCGCGGCCATCGCGATCTCGAAGTAGTTGGTCGCATCGGCAAATGCCGATCGTGCCAGGCTCTTGCGCGCGGCGGTTCTGCCGTAGGCGAAGGCCTTTTGCCAATCCTTCGCCCGCATTGCGTGATAGCAGAGCTTGCTGGGCTCTTCGTACGAACTGCCATTGCCTTCCAGTGTCGCAAGAATCCGTGCGTGGACGCTCTCGCGCAGCTTTTCGACCATCGAGTCGTAGGTCACCTGGCGAACCATCTCGTGCGGGAATTCGAGCAAGCCGTCCTGCTCGACATCGATCCTCACGAGAAATTCGACACGATCGAGCGCCGTCAGGCAGCGCTGAAAAGCCTCTTGCGGCAGGCCGGACACCTCACGCAGCAAGGATTCCGTCGAAGACGGGCCCAACGCCGCCGCGATCTGCAACAGCGCGCGCTCCTCCTTCGATATGCGATCCAGACGCGTGGCGATAACGCCCTGAATGCTGCTCGGAATCCCGAGATCACCGACCGGACGCGCAAGCGCCAGTTCACCCCAATGGCCCCGGAGGATTCCGCTGTCCTTGAGGCTGCGACAAACCTCCTCAATGAACAGCGGTACGCTCGCCGTATGAAGAACGACGCGGTTCTTCAGATCAGCCATGTTCGCCGACGAGCCCAGGATGTCGTCCAGCATCTCGCGTCCGGCATCCTCATCGAGCGAACGCAACGCCGTGACTTCAGCATTGCTGCGCTCGACCCAATCCGGAATTCCATTGGGCCGGCTGGTCAGCAGCACCAGAAGGCCGGGTGCCCTCAGCGAAGCGAGGGCCGCCATCACGGTCTCGCTGGCGCGATCGATCCAGTGTAGATCCTCGATGAGGATCACCGCGCGCCGGCGGACGACCAGGCCTTCGACTATCGCACAGCATGCTTCGCTGATCGCACGGCCGCGTGCGTGCAGCTCCAGCTCGCCCCATTCCGGATCCGATATCGGGCGGTCGAGCACGGCATCGATGGCCGAACGCTGAATCGCGGTCAGTTTGGTCAAGCCGTCCGCGTCCGCTGCGGCTCCCTCCAGGATCGAGAGCAACAGGGCCTTGAGTGTGCTGAACGGCGCGCCTTGAAGATTCGGGCTGCATTCGGCGTGGATGGGAAGCCACCCCTCCCGGGTGAGCTGGTCTACGAACTCATGCACCAGCCGCGATTTCCCGATCCCGGGATCGCCGATCAAGAGCGCCGTTTGCCGATCAGGGTCGGCATCGTGCGCCAACTGCCTGAGCCGCGCCGTTTCCTTCAGCCGGTTGACGAACCGCGCAACGCTTCGTGCCCTGCGCACCCGCCAACTGGAGACATCCGTTGCGCTGGCGACGCGGTAGATCGGTAAGGGTTCGCTAAATCCCTTGAGTTGCTTCCGACCCAGATATTCAAACTGAACGTTGCCCTCGGCAAGGTTCTGACAGGCTTCGGACGCGTAGATCTGGTTCGGCTCGGCGACCGCTTCAAGCCGCGCCGCAAGATGCTGCGCCGCCCCGCCGATCTCGTAAACCTTGGAGTACTCGCTGGCGACCATATAGGTCACCACCCGCCCCGAATGGAGCCCGACCCGGACCTGGAGCCTCGGATCTCCCAAACCTGCGACCCGTCGAACCAGTTCGATCGCCGCATGGCAGGCCAGCGGCGCGTGGTTGTCGTCAGCGATCGGCGCGCCAAATACCGCGGCGAGCCCATCACCCAGCTCCTTGCTGACGATGCCGCCGAACTGGCGCACGGCGCCTCGCATCGCGATCAGGGCCGGCTCCAGGCGCGAGACCGCCTCTTCCGGGTCCAAATCCGCGACAAGCCCCGTCGAGTCGACCACGTCGGCGCGAAGGATCGTCACAAATCGTTGTTCGCTATCGGGGTCCGCGCGCTTAGCTACCGCAGCACCGCATTTGGCGCACCAATTGTCGTCCGCTCCGATCGTCGACTGGCATGCAAAGCAAAGCATTCCCCTGCTCTCAAAGGCTACTGCGGTATCGCCGGCTCCCCCCGGTGAGCAGCCTAGGGTAGAGATTACCCATCGGGACCTGCTTATCAATCCGGACGTGCAATCCACTTGCATCCGCGCCAACCCGAGAGGTTGTCGAACTAGACGGGATACAGTCTTGAGTGGTAGGTCGGGGCGCGAGAGAAATCGGAAGGCGCAACTGGAGCCGCCGGACTATTCGATCGACGTACCAGCGTTGCATAATTTACGTATAGCCAGAGCAATTCAAAGTTGCAATGAAAGGGAAATCCTATGGGCGGAAGAGTATTCAATAATCAACAATTTAAAGATCACATCAACGCGCACTACTATCCTTTGCAGAACATGATCAAGAGCGTCGCTATACTTAAGGCGTCGGATCATATCGACATCGAGACGCTGGAATATGGCCAATATCAGCCGATCCTGTCGCCCAGGGACCAGTGGCCGGGCGGAAGCGGCAAGCGGTGGCAGCGGGAGATGGGCAAGGCGCGCCTGGACCTGGCCACGCAGGCTAGTACCGCCCCCCTCTCCAAGGACGAAGCCGGGGTCGTGCCGCTGACGAAATGCGCCCTGCTGGATGCCAGCGTCCGCAAGTGCTTCAACTCCGAACCGCCGATCCCGATCAAGATCGACGTCAAGGAGCAGGACAAGAACGCGCCGAACGCCGATCGGCACGACATCCTGCTGGTCTGGGAGCACGCGAACGGTGACGATCAGCCGCCGACGCTTCTGCTGCTGACGATGGTCTGCCCGGCCTAGCTCCTGATCGCGGGCGGCACCTCCTTACAATCGGCTTTGCACCAACGGCGGCTGCCTGATGGCAGCCGTGCCGGCGTGGCCGCACCGATCATCTGCCTCGCTTCAATCCGCTTTCAGCTGCCGGCGCCCGGCGCTGGTCTCGATGACGCCGGGCGGCGCTGCTGCAACAGCGCCCTCACCGCGCGCTCCGCGGCGCGCGCGGAGCCGAAGTGGCCGCCGTCGAGGCCGTCAAAGGCGCGGTCCGAGGAGAAAAAGCAGAAGCCGCTGCTATCGCCGACAACGATACCTGCGGTGCGATCCGAGACTTCAATGATGTAGGCTTTGGATATTTGGGCTTGGGACATCTGGGCTTGGGACATGCGTGCTCACGCGCCGAAGAACGGCGTTCCTATCTGATTGTCGGGTGCTCTGGATTTTTGAAGCGATCAACAACAGACGCCGGTCGCCGCCGAGACGCAGCGATGCTGCATGCGGCTTCGCATGTCGCACATCAGGCTGCGGTGGTTATGTCTCATTGCGGTGACCTTCAACACGGATATCGCGCATCAATATCCAGCCGAACCGCGCGGCGGTCAATGAAATGGCAGTCCAAAGATGACGGTCCGGCGCGATACCTCAGTCGCGACGGCCCGGAAAACAGCACAGATTTGGTGATATCGGCAGCGGGCCGCCGAATTACGGGAACGGCCGGGCACCCTGCGTCCTGGTGCCCGGCCGCGATCGCTCAGGGCAGGATCGGCGGGTGATAGGTGAAGGTCGCCATCAGGATCGCGGCCAGCAGCATCACGATCGGGAAGTGGATGAAGAACTGCACCGACGTATAACCGATCAGATCCTTCGACTTCAGGCCGAGAATGCCGAGCAGCGGCAGCATCCAGAACGGGTTGATGAAGTTCGGCAGCGTCTCGGCGATGTTGTAGACCATGACCGTCCAGCCCAGATGCGCGCCGATGTCGTTGGCCGCCTTCATGATGTAGGGGGCCTCGATGATCCACTTGCCGCCGGCCGACGGCACGAAGAAGCCGAGCAGTGCCGAATAGATTCCGACCAGGAACGAGAACACGGTGGAATTGCTGGAGGCGCCGACGAACCAGTGCGCGATCGTGTCCGACAGCATGGTGCCGCTGCTGTTCGGCACCCTGGTCAGGATCTGGGCGATGCCGGCGTAGAACGGAAACTGCAGCAGTACGCCGGACACGCTCGGCATCGCCTTGGAAAAGGACTCGATCAGGCTGCGCGGCCGCCAGTGCAGCACGATGCCGAGAATGAGGAAGACGAAATTGTAGGTGTTGAGTCCCGACAGCGTGATCAGCGGATTGCCCGACTGGAACGTCTGCCACAGCCAGCCGGCGGCAAGCAGCGCGATCAGGATCGTCAGCAGCGGACTGAACTCCAGCCAGTCGCCCGGACGCGCCGGCTTCCTGGCTTCGATGCGATCATTGTCGAGCGCAACGCCGAGGTCTTCCGCCGTCTTCGCCCGCTCCGCCGCCGGCGTGGTGAAATAGCAGATCGCCGCGGATACGACGCTCACCATCACGACGGTGACCATGTTCTGCCAGGTCAGGATGGTTTCCGAGAAGCCGATCACGCCGGTGATCGGCAGGAGCGATGCCGGAATGCTGCCGGCATTGGCCTGCAGCTGCGCGGCAGACGACGTGATGCCGAGGGTGAAGCCGCAGCCGAGCCCGAGATAGCCGGCCGCGCCGGCCGCCCGGTAATCGAGCCGGATATCCGTGCGCCGCGCGATCTCCCGCACCAGCAGGCCGGAGAAGATCAGGCTGAGGCCCCAGTTCAGCAGCGAGAGAAAGATACTCAGAATCCCGACGAAGACCACCGCGCCACGCCCGGTCTTCGGTACGCTCGCAAGCCGCGCCAGCACGGCTGCGACCGGCGGCGACATCGCCACGACGTAACCGCCGATCGCAACCAGGGCCATCTGCATCGTGAAGGGAATCAGATTCCAGAACCCGTCGCCAAACGCGCGGCTGACGGCGAGCGGCGAACCGCCGTGCAGGATCGCGCCGGCGGCGACCGCAATCACGGCGATCAGGACGAAGACATACGCATCCGGAAACCAGCGCTCGGCGAACGCCACCAGGGCTTGCGAAAACCGCGCCATGATGTTGTCCGCGACAGGTTTTCGCAGGCTCACGGTTTGGTCGTGCGTTGCATTCGTCATCAATCTGATCCCCTTCCGGTGATGCGGTTCGTTTCAATCCTGATTGGTCATTCAAAGTGCGAGCGTGAGATCGGTGAGCGGCACGGCCTGGCAGGTGAGACATTGTCCCTCGCTGCCATCGACCGGACCGAGATGGGTGAACTCCCCATCGACCACCTCGACCGCGCAGCTTTCGCACTGCCCGACACGGCAGCCGCTCGGCAGCGCGACGCCTGCCGCACTCGCCGCGTCGAGCAGCGTCCCCTGCTCTGGTCCCCAGGAAAAGCTCTGCTTGCTGCTCGCAAGCCGGATGGTGCGCGGCGCGAGGTCGCCCGGCACCGATGGCGGCGACACGAAGCTTTCAGCGAAAATGTCGAACCGCGGAATACCGAGCGCCGCTGCGGCCTCGATTTGCGCCGTGACGAAATCCGGCGAGCCGCAGATGTAGACCAGCGGCCGGCGCGTCAGCAACGCCTTGACCTGCGCAAGATCGATCCGCCCCTTGCGCAACCAATGCGGATCGACGGAGTCCTGCGGCAACGGCGCCGAGTAGAAGGTCACGCGCGTCAGCCCCGGCGTGGCCGCTTCCAGCTCCGCGAGCCGCCGCGCGAACGGATGCTCGCGGCTGCTCCGGCAGCCGTGGAGCAGCAGGACATCGGCGACGCGATCCTGCGGCGCTGCGTGTTGCAGCGTCTCGAGATGGCTGATGAACGGCGTGATGCCGATGCCCGCCGCGAGGAAGACCAGCGGCCGCGGCCCTTTCAATGGCGGGGTGAAGATGCCGCCCGGCGGCTCCAGCAGAACCTCATCTCCGACGGCAAGCCCATGCAGACGATCCGGCATGAAGAACGGCGCGTCGTCGCCCTTGGCTTCGTCGAAGAAGCGTCCCTTCACCGCGATCGACAACGCTTGCGGCAGATCGCCCAATCCGGTCAACGAATAGGCCCGCGCCTCGGTGGCACCGGGCAACGCGATCATCACGTGTTGGCCCGGTAAGAACTCGGGCAGCGGACCGCCGTCAAGCGGCAGCAGGCTGAGGGCAATCACGTTATCGGCCTCGGCGCGGCGCTCACCGACCACGAACCGCCGCTGGCCGCTCCAGACGCCGCGGCTGGCAACGCCGTCGCGCCTGATATCGCAGACGATGGCGCGCAGCGGGACGGAGCCGCTGACCGGATCGCGCGCGTCGTCATGCAGCACCGCGTTGATATTGCGTGTGAGAACGCCTGCCGCAGCCGAGCGATCGCGGCCGAGCGGCGGGCAATCCTCCCACCAGCCGAATTCGGCGACAACGACCCGCGTGTCGAGCGCCGCATTGAGCCGCACCTTCAGGCGCACGGCGCCGCCCTGTGTTTCCACCACGGCCCAATCGCCTTCCACCAGCCCGCGCTGCGCGGCGAGTTGCGGGCTGATCTCGACGGCCGGGTCGGGCGACTTCCGCCGCAGCGAGGCGACATGCCGCCAGGAGGAGTGAATGAACCAGCCGCTCTTGGCGGTGGAGAGCACGAGCGGAAAGCGTTCGTCCGCGGCCGCCGTGAGCGGGCTGCCGACCGGTTCGACATGATCGGGCAACGGATCATACCCGTGTCCCAGCATCAGCTCCGAATAGATCTCGACGCGGCGCGTCGGCGTCGCAAAGCCCGCCGCCGTGCCGTCCTCGCGCGTGACGGCATATTTCTCATTGCGGAAGGCCTGCGGGAAGCGCCGTCCCTCGGGATGACCGCGCAGATCCGCGACGCCAATGCCGAGCGGTGCCAGCTGATAGTTCCAGCCGGCCTCGATGTCGCCGCCGAAGAACAACTCGTCCATGCCGAGCTTGAGCGCGAGCGCGGCGGCGATCTCGTAGTCGGCCTTCACCGCACCGACCGGCTCGACCATGCGCGGGCGAAACTGCACGGTCTCGACGGCTTGCTGCGTGATCTCGAACCCGATCTTGAGCGCGTCGCGCTCCCACGGCGTGCTGGCCGGCAGAACGAAATCGGCGCTCTCCGCGGTCGGGTTCATGAACATGTCGATATGAACCTGGAATTCCAGCGCGTTCAGCGCGGCCTTGTTGCGCTCGGAATGGCCCTGCGAGACGACGAAGTTGGTGCCGAAGGCGACCAGTGCGCGTACTTGGTAAGGCTCACCGTCGAGCACGGCCCGGCTGAAATCGCGCGCCGTGATCCAGCCCTTCGCCGGCGGGCCGAGCGGCAATTCGGCAAGACCAAGCGCTTTGGCCTGCTGCTCTGGCGGCAGGATATTGTAGTCGTTGAGGGCACGCGTCGGCGGCGGCACCGGCCAGCGATTGCCGCCGGGCCGATCGCAGGCGCCGGTCAGCGCGTAGAGCGACGCGATCGTGCGCTCGATCGCAGTTGCATTGGTGTGCTGCCCGACGCCGGTCCAGGAATGATAGGCAAGCCGAGGCCGCGTAGCGAGCAGCGCGTAGAACGCCTCGATGTCCTCGACATCAAGCCATGTCAGTTCCGCCACCCGTTCCGGTGTGTAAGGCGCAGCGCGCTCGGCGAGCAATTCGAACGCGGTTGCCGCCGAAATCATCCGGCCATCGCGCGCACGGATCGACAGCGCGCCACGAAGCTGGCCGCCGCGCTCCGGCGCATAGCGCGTGTCGCAAGGTACCGGCGAGCCCGACGCATCGAGACGAACGAAAGCATCCGGCGCGCCGTCCGGCCACAGCGCGTCGGCACGGAGGAAACGTCCGGTGGCGCGATCGACCAGCAGCGATCCGTTGGTCCACGCATCGACGAAGTCCGTATCGAAGCTGCCGGTCGCGATGAGATGGCGGATCGCGCCCATCGCGAGCGCGCCATCGGCGCCCGGACGGATGCGCAGCCAGAGATCGGCCTGCTGACCCGAACCGTTCGGCTTGGGATCGACCACGACAACCTTGGCGCCGCGCCGCCGCGCGTCGGCGATCCGCGTCGCCTGGGCGAGCCAGGTGCGCGCGGGGTTGTGGCCCCACAGGATGATCGCATCGGCATTGTCGTAATCGGGAAAGCCGATGCCGCGGCCGAAGGTCAGCGCGTGCGCAAAGTCCTTGTGCCAGCCGCAGATCTCGACTGCATAGATCAGATTGGGGCTGCCAAAGCCGCGGATGAAGCGCTCGACCCATTCAAAGCTGTCGACCATCGGCGTGCCGCTCGGCGTGGTGACGCCGAACGCCACCGCCTCGGCGCCGCTCTCGGTGCGGATCGCGCGGAGCCGGTCGGCGATCTCGGTCAACGCCTCGTCCCAGGACACCTCGACCCAGCCCGGATCGGCGGCGTCACGCGGACGAGTTCGCTTGAGCGGGACGGTCAGACGGCGCGGGCTGGCGACGATTTCAGGGGCCGCCCGGCCCTTGGCGCAAAGTGCACCGCCGGTTGGATGGTTACTTAATACCTCCACACCGACAAGGCGCCCGTCCTCGACGACGGTGACAGCACCGCAGCGCGAGCGACAAAGCGTGCAATAGCCGGGTAGCCGCTGTTTCACCGCCGTCTCACCGTCAAGTCAGCCCATGTGACGCATTTTTGTAATGCGTTACACATTTACGTCATACGCTACCGGTCTCGTCAAGGCTAAGTAATAATCAGGGACGAATCGGAGTTCCCGGCGAGAGGCGGCTGCGACCACCCATGGACCAGAATTTGCGCGAACAGGTGCTGCAGCGGGTGCGCGCCGAGATCATTTCGGGGCAAAGCCTGCCCGGCACGATGTATTCGGTGCCGAGCCTCGCCGCGAGCCTCGGCGTCTCCTCGACGCCGGTGCGCGAGGCCCTGCTCGAGCTCAGCCGCGGCGGGCTGGTCGAGCCGATGCGCAACCGCGGCTTCAAGGTCGTCGAGCCGACGCTGACCGAGCTGCGCAATCTGTTCGACATGCGCGAGGTGCTGGAGCTGCACGCCGCCGTGCTGGTCGCCGCCAATCCGCCAAAGGATCTGCCAGCCGTACGCGGTTGGGCCGATGAGATCGCGAGGGCCGTCGAGACCGACGACGTCCAGCTCTATCTGGAAGCCGACCGCGCCTATCATCGTGAGTTCATCGCCGCTGCCGGCAACGATCTGCTGACCGAGATGGTGATGGGCCTGCGCGACAAGATGCGGCTCTACGGCATCAGCTCCCGCGCCGGCCACGAGCGGCAGCAGGCCTCGGTGCCCGAGCACTACCGGCTGATCGAACTCGCACTCGCCGGCGAGACCGAGGCGCTGCCGACGCTGCTGCGCAGCCACATCCGCTCCTGGGAGCCAATCTTCGTCGATGCGTTGATGCGGTCCAAGGAGCATGCGCGCGAGCCGCTCAGGCAGGCGCGTGGCTAACGTGGGGAGATAGGCGGTCGCGGTGACCGGCTAAAGCGCGATGAGATTAAGTCATCGCGCTATAGCCCTTTATTTGAGCATGATCTTTTCGGAAAACCGCTTCGCATTTTTCCGGATCATGCTTAGTCCAGAATGCTCTTGTAGTGCTCCGAGAAGACATCGCGGCCGATGATGAGCCGCATCACTTCCGAGCTTCCGGCCAGGATCCGATTGACGCGCGCATCGGTGAACATCCGGCTGATCGGATATTCATCCATATAGCCTGCGCCGCCGTGCAGCTGCACGCCGAGGTCGAGCATCTTCCACTCGACCTCCGACGACATCATCTTGGCCTTGGCGCCCATGTTGCTGGTCAGGCGCCCCGCGTTGTGCTCGGCGACGCAGTGATCGACATAGACTTGCACGAGATCGATTTCGGCATCCATCTCCGCCATGCGGAACTGGGTGTTCTGCTGCTCGGCGAGCGGCCGGCCGAACAGCTTGCGATCCATCACGTAAGCGCGCGTGATGTCGAACGCCTTGCGTCCGTTGGCGATCGATCCGACCGCGGAGATCAGCCGCTCCTCGGCAAGGCCTTCCATGAGGTAGTAGAAGCCCCTGCCCGGTTCTCCCAGCACGTTGGCCTTGGGCACCTTCACGTTCTGGAAGAACAGCTCGGCGGTGTCCTGCGCCGGCATGCCCATCTTCTTGAGATTGCGGCCGCGCTCAAAACCTTCCATGCCGCGCTCGACGATCAGAAGCACCATGGCGTGTTTCTTCTCGGCACCTGCGAGCTTGGCGGCCACGATCACCACATCCGAATTGATGCCGTTGGAGATGTAGGTCTTCGAGCCGTTGAGCAGGAAATGATCGCCCTTGTCCTCCGCCGTCGTGCGCATGCCGGCGAGGTCCGAGCCCGCGCCGGGCTCGGTCATCGCGATCGCCAGGATGGTCTCGCCGCTGACGCATTTCGGCAGGAAGCGGTCGCGCTGCTCCTCGGTGCCGAAGCGCTTGAAATAGGAACCGACCAGGCGGCTGTGCAGCGTATTGAACCAGCCCTTGCAGCCCGAGCGCGCGGTCTCCTCGATGATGATCTGCTCATAGCGGAAGTCCTCATCGCCCATTCCGCCGTATTTTTCCTCAGGCCAGATCATCAGGAAGCCGAGGTCGCCGGCCTTCTTGAACGCGCTGCGGTCGACGATGCCGGCCTCCCGCCACTCCTCCATATGGGGCGTGATCTCGCTGGCGAGGAACTTGCGGTAGGAGTCGCGGAAGATGACCTGGTCTTCGGTAAAGCTGCGCATCATTCACCCAATAGCGCTCTCAAGCGGCGCGAATCCGGCCGGCGCAAGGCGCGGCCTCACAAAAAAACGGAGCGCCGGTTCTGCTGCAATCAAAACCGGCGCTCCCTGATCGAAACAGTCGCTGCCTTACTTGCCCTTCCAGTTCGGCGCGCGTTTTTCTGCGAAGGCAGCAGCACCCTCGCGGGCATCCTCGGACACGAAGACAGGACCGACGATCTCCTGCTGCTTCTTCCACATCTGGTCTTCCGGCCAGAGCCGGGATTCGACGATCACCTGCTTGGATGCCTTGACGGCGAGTGGTCCGTTGGCGCCGATCGCAGCCGCAAGCTCGAGCGCGGCGTCGAGCGCCGGGCCGTCGGTGACGCGGTTGATGATGCCGAGTTGGTGCGCACGCTCGGCGCCGAAGAACTCGCCCGTCAGTGCGAACTCCATCGCCACACGGATCGGCATCTGCCGCGGCATGCGGATCAGCCCACCGGCCGCAGCCGCCAGTCCGCGCTTCACCTCGGGGATGCCGAACTTGGCGTTGCGGTTGGCGACGATCATGTCGCACGACAGCGCGATCTCCATCCCGCCGGCGAGCGCGTAGCCGTCGACCGCCGCGATCAGCGGCTTCTTCGGCGGCGCCTCGGTGAGGCCGGCGAAGCCGCGGCCCGGGATCGACGGCCGCTCGCCCTTCAGGAATCCCTTGAGGTCCATGCCCGAGCAGAACGTGCCGCCGGCGCCGGTGATGATGCCGACGCTCAGGGCATCATCGGCGTCGAGCCGGTCGATCGCCGCGGCTACGCCCTTGGACAGGGCGAGGTTGGCGGCGTTCTTGGCTTCCGGCCGATTCAGCGTGATGATCAGGATCGGTCCGCGGACTTCAGTGAGGACCGGCGTTTCTTCGGACATCGCTTCGTCTCCTGTTGCCGTGGCAAATGCCTAGCGCGGGGCCATGCGGATGGCGCCGTCGAGGCGGACGTCTTCACCGTTGAAGTAGCCGTTGGTGATCATCGTCAGCGCCAGCTGTGCATATTCCTCGGGCATGCCGAGACGCTTCGGGAACGGCACCGACGCGCTGAGCGCGGCCTTGACGTTCTCCGGGGCGCCCTGCAGCAGCGGCGTGTTGAAGATGCCCGGCAGGATGGTGTTGACGCGGATGCCCTCGGCCATCAGGTCGCGCGCGATCGGCAGGGTCATGCCGACGACGCCGGCCTTGGAGGCCGAATAGGCCGCCTGCCCCATCTGGCCATCCTCGGCCGCGACGGAAGCGGTGTTCACAACCGCTCCACGCTCGCCGTGCTCCAGCGGAGACAGCGACAGCATGCCCTGCGCCGACTTGGCGATGCAGCGGAAGGTGCCGACCAGGTTGATCTGGATGATGCGGTTGAAGGCATCGATCGGGAAGTGCGTGGGCTCGCCGGTCTTCTTGTCCCGACCGGCGGTCTTCACCGCGTTGCCGGTGCCGGCGCAGTTCACCAGGATGCGCTCCTGGCCGTGCGCCGCGCGGGCCTTGGCGAAGCCCGCATCGACCAGCTCGTCGGAGGTAACATCGACCTTGCAGAACACACCGCCGATTTCCTTGGCGATGGCTTCGCCCTTCTCTTCGTTGAAGTCGAAGATCGCGACCTTCACGCCCTGCGCGGCGAGCGCGCGCGCGGTGGCTGCGCCGAGGCCGGACGCGCCGCCGGTGACGACGGCGGCGACCGATGAATCGAGTTTCATTTGCGTTATCCTTTCGCGATCAGAGGCGTTCGATGATGATGGCCGGCGCCATGCCGCCGGCGGCGCACATGGTGACCAAGCCATAACGACCGCCGCTGCGCTCGAGTTCGTCGAGCGCGGTGCCGATCAGGATCGATCCAGTCGCGCCGATCGGGTGACCGAGCGCAATCGAGCCGCCATTGATGTTGACCTTCTCGCGGTCGAGCTCGAGGTCGCGGATGAACTTCTCGGCGACGACGGCGAACGCCTCGTTGATCTCCCAGACATCGATGTCGTTCTTGGTCAGGCCGGCCTTGGCGAGAACCTTCTTGGCCGCCGGAACCGGCGCGTTGAGCATCAAGGTCGGATCGTCACCCTGATTGGCATAGGCGACGATGCGGCCGCGCGGCTTGAGGCCGTGCTTCTCGGCATATTCCTTCGACGTGATCAGGACAGCGGCGGCGCCGTCCACCACGCCCGAGCTGTTGCCGGCATGATGCACGCCCTTCCACTCGAGGCCCGGATAGCGGCGCTGGATCTGCTTCTTGAAGGTCACGCCGTTGCCGAGATCGAAATCGGCAAGCTGCTCGAAACTTGGCTTCAGCGAAGCAAGGCCTTCGGCGGTGGTCTCGGGGCGCGGAAACTCTTCACGACCGAGCGCAACGCTCCCGTCGTCGTTGAGAACGGGGATCACCGACTTGGCGAAGCGGCCTTCATCGATCGCCCGCTTGGCGCGCTGCTGGCTCGTCAGCGCCAACGCATCGCAGGCCTCGCGGCTGATCCCCTCGCGCGTCGCGATGGCGTCGCCGCACACGCCCTGGTGCGACTGTGGGTGAATCTCGTCAAGCGCCGGATTGCCCGAACCCATCATCCGCGCCGGCTGCCCCGCCTTGGAGCGCTCGGCTGCGAGGGTCTGCTGGTAGCTCATCATCTCGGTGCCACCGGCGATGACGCAATCTTCCATGCCCGACATCACCGACGCTGCCGCGAGGTTCACCGAGGTGATGCCGCCGCCGCAGAAGCGATCCAAGGTCGTGCCGCTGGCGTTGATGTCGTAGCCGGCGGCGAGCGCCGACATGCGGCCGAGATCGCCGCCCTGCTTGCCTTCCTGAGTCGAGGTCGACCAGATGATGTCATCGACGGTCGCGGTATCAAGCTTGTTGCGCGCCTTGAGCGCGGCGAGCACGGTTGCCGCCAGATGCTGCGGATGCAGGTGCGACAGCGCGCCCTTGCCCGGCTTGCCGATGCCGCGCGGCGTGCGCACCGCGTCGATGATGTATGCTTCAGACATGCGTTTCCCTCTGCTTTGGATGTTTCTTGACTGTGGCTCGCGCCGATTGGGCCGGACCGTTTCCGCTGAGTCTTTTACTCCGGAACCGACCGACGCGTCAGCGGTGTGGCGTCACCGCAAGCGGCGCGGCAACCGGATTGCGCTGATCTTCGAAGTAACGCGAGTTGATCAGCATGGACGGTTGCGCCGTCTCGCGCTCCCGCTCGTCGGCGCAGGCGGGCTTGTCGCATCCCTCTGCAAACAGCGGGACACTCGGCGCGGCCGCGTGCGGACCGAGAGCATATTTCTGCTCTTGCGGCAGATAGATCAATTGGCCGATCTGGGTGAGGGTCAATGTGAGACGGGAGACCGTCGAGCGCGGAAGGCCGCACCGGTCGGCGATTTCCCGATTACCGAGGCGTATGCTTCGGCCTTCGAAGCAACGCACGATGTCGAATGCGCGTGACACCACCTGGATCACGCGCCGGTTGTCCGTGCCGGCGGTCTCTTGCGCCATCAGTACCTCAGATCGACGTCCCATCGTTTACGCCTCACTCCTCAGTTTGCGTTCGGGTGAACGGAGCCATTCCGGTTCGGGCAGGACACGCCGATCCGCGACATCGTTGTCGCGCGTGCAGCGCCACGCGGCGCTCGCGCGAGCGGACCTGCATCAAGGATCTGACCGCAGGCGCCCGGTCTTCCAGCCCAGTGAAGCCGCGACCGCGGGGCGAGCAGCTTCGGATATCGATGGCCGGCCGGCATCAGGCGGATTCTTTCCCTAGGGTTTCAGACCTTAATTAATTGATTAATTAGTCAGGTGATTAAAGTGGGCGCTTCCCCCTGTCAACTGTCGTTGCCGCAGGGCGCCCCGCGCTCGGATGGGACCTCACGCATCGTCCGGCGGCGGCCGATCCGGCGCGACGAACTTCAGACCGGTGCCGGACGGTGATCGAACGAAACGCGCGAGCTGGCGCAAAACCGGTCGCGGACTCATGTCATCGGTCCGCGCGGCGATTGCGGACACCGCAAGACGAACATGCAGGACGGATGAGATCGGAGGTCAGGAAATATCGTGAGACGCGAACAGGGGCAGCCGGATTGTCCGAATAGACGCGACTGCCGGCCGGAATGACCGCTACGAGGGCTAAACCTAAGCTTTGAAAGCTTGGTGGGCGCACCAGGGCTCGAACCTGGGACTCGCTGATTAAGAGTCAGCGACGGGTGAGTATAATCAATGACTTGCGGGTCGCATCGCTGGGCTTATCCGACGGAAAATGGGCTTTCGTCGCAGGATCACGGTGCTTTGCAGCACCTGCCCACGACCGCACCCTCCAGCCTTTCGCGTCCAACTGGACGCGCGAGCTCAGACCCAAAGGATTCCGAAACGTCAACGCGATCCTGGACGCACTCCGTTCCGACGCGCCGAGGTAGGATCTGACCTCCCTACTCGATCGTTATGCTCGATCCCGACCGACGCTCTGGGGTTGTCGGGGGGGGGGGGGGCGGGCTCGGCACGTCACCGCTGAGGATGATGGGACTGCGCTCGACGCCGGGCTCCGGCAGCGGTACTGCGGAGAGCAGAGCCTTGGTATAGGGATGTCCCGGCGCGGCAAAGATCTCTCGCCGCGGCGCCACCTCGACGAGCTTGCCGGGATACATCACTGCGACGCGATGGGTCATGTGCTCGACGATCGCGAGGTCGTGGCTGATGAAAAGCAGAGCGAGGCCGAACTCGCGCTGGAGATCCTGCAGGAGATTGACGATCTGCGCCTTCACCGAGACATCGAGCGCGGAGACCGCTTCGTCGCAGACGATCAATTAAGGTTCAGCCGCAAGCGCCCGGGCGATTCCGATACTCTGACGCTGGCCGCCGGAGAATTCGTGGGGCCTTCGGCTCAGCGCCTCGCGCGGCAAGCTGACGGTGTCCATCAGCGCTGTGACGCGCGCCTCAAGATCGGCCGCGGACTTGGCGAGGCCGAAATTGCGGATCGGCTCGGCCAGGATGTCGCTCACGCGCATGCGCGGATTGAGGCTTGAGAACGGACCCCATCAGTGACGGCGTCTCGCCGCGCGCGATCTCGCCACCGGACCACGGTCGCGGCGGCGGACGAGCTGGCGCTGTCGCAGACTGCGGTGAGCAACGCGCTGAAGACGATGGAAGCGCAGGCGGGCTTTTGCGCTGTTCGAACGCGTCAACAACCACCTGTTTCCGACCGTCGAGGCGATGGCGCTCTACAAGGAAAGCGAGGCGATCTTCGCCCTGCATGCCAAGCTCGAAAATCGCGTGCGCGACTTGAGGGAGAACCGGTCGGGACATCTGTCGATCGTGGCAACCCCGCCGCTCGCCTACAGCATCATCCCGTCCGCGTTATCGAGATTCCTGCGCCGCTGTCCCGAGACACCGGTGTTTTTCGATGTCCGCCGCTACGAAGGCATCAAGGAGGCGTGCTCAGCCATGTAGCCGAACTCGGCTTCGCACTCGGCCTGGCGCATCATCCGGGCACTGCGCATGAGGTGGTTCATTCCGGCGAAATGGCCTGCGTGCTGCCGCCGCAACATCCGCTGGCCGGACAGCCGATCGTCTCCGCAGCCGACCTGGTCGGCCTGCCCTTCATCGGGCTCGAGCGAGGCACCCGCCTCGGTAAAGCCGTGCGTGACAGCTTTGCCCGAGCCGGCGCGCCGTTCCAGCCGACCGTCGAAGTGCACTATTGCAATACGGCCTGCGTGCTGGCGGCCGCTGGCGTCGGTGCGGCCGTCGTCGATCCCTTCTCTCCGCGCCAAGGCGGCAGCAACGTTCTTGTCGTGCGCCCCTTCGCGCCCAAGACACTCGCTGTCGCCTACATGCTATGGTCGGAGGCAGAGCCCTTGTCGCGGTTGGCGAAGGCGTTCCTGAGCGAAGTTCGGCAGGCGAGCCGGTTGCTGGACTGAATGCGGCAAAGAAGGCACGAGGAAACCGGCTGTTGACTTTTTTAGCGCCTGTTTGATGCTGGGCGCACGTTAGCGAGGTCGGACGAATTGCGAGACAGGAAGTGGGATGAGCGGTTCATGCTTCTGGCGCATCATTTGGCGCACTGGAGCATTGAAAAGGGACGCCGCGTGGGCGCCGTCGTGGTCGGGCCCGATTATGAGATCCGCTCGACCGGGTACAATGGCCTGCCACGCGGGGTCAACGATGCGGTGGAAGAGCGGCACTCCCGTATCACCGGCGCAAAATACGTCTGGAGCTGCCATGCCGAGCAGAACGCCATTTTCAACGCTGCGCGCATCGGGATAGCACTCAAGGGCTGCACGATCTACGTGCCCTGGTTCCCCTGCGTGGAATGCACCAAGGCGATTATCCAATCGGGCATATCGGAGGTGGTCGGCTATGAGCCTGACCGGCCGAATTCCAACTGGTCCCAGGATTTTGCGATTGCCGGTACGATGCTGAAGGAAGCAAACGTCGCGGTACGGTTCATTCCGAGGCTCGCAGAGCTGCCGGATGTTTCCGACGAAAGCGATTGATCGCCGAATCCTCCGACCAGCCTCGACTATCGAGTCCCGTAGGCACGGTCACCCGCATCGCCAAGGCCCGGCAGGATGAAGGCGTTTTCGTCCAGCCCTTCGTCGATCGCGGCAAGCCAGATTGGAACATCCGGGTGAATGCCGCGCATGCGTTCGACCCCTTCAGGAGCGGCGATCAGACTGACCAACCGGATGTCGTTGGCACCACGCTCCTTCAGCCGGTCCACCGCCGCGACGGACAGATTGGCTGTCGCCAGCACCGGGGAAATCACGATCACGAGTCTCTCGTGCAGATCGCTCGGCGCCTTGAAAAAATACTCCACGGCCACGAATGTTTCGGGCTCGCGATAAAGGCCGATATGGGCGACACGCGCCGTCGGCACGAGGTCCAGCATGCCTTCCGCAAAAGTGACACCGGCGCGCAACACAGGTGCGAACACCAGTTTCTTGCCTGATATCTCCGGCGATTTCATTTTCGCCAGCGGTGTCTCGATCTCGACATCCGCCAGTGGCAGATCGCGGGTCACTTCGTAGCAGAGAAGCATCCCGATTTCCTTGAGGAGTTCTCGAAACGACTTGGTCGAGGTGTCCTTGCTGCGCAACAGTGTCAGCTTGTGCTGTACCAGCGGGTGGCTAACGATCGTGACGCCTTCCATACCGAGCCTCTGCCCTAAAACACCGTACCATCGCTGATGATCTTGATCGGAGGCGACGCGTCGGCGCGGCGCTCACGCGCCAGCCGTCGGCCCGCAGCCCAGGTTCCTCCTTCGAGGATTTTCGCCAGCGGCAGCGCGTTTGCGTCGAGCCCGAGACGACGCCGCACATCATCCGCGACGCGGTCGAGCAACGCCACCGTCAGCCCCCGCCATTCCACAACAAGCGGCGAAGCGACATCATGCTCCCGGAATGCATCGCCCTCGTCGCAGAATGTCAGCACGCCATTGTCGAGGAAAAGACCACCGTTTCGGTACTCGGCAAGGCCGGTCAACCCATCGATATCGGTCACGGCAATGCCGGCATTCTGCAGCGGCTCGATCAGCGAATAGGCCAACCACTGCGAAAGCTTGTGCAACGGCATGAGCTGGCTGGTCACATCGTCAGTCGCCAGGACCGGATGCTTCCAGCAATCACCGAGCGCGATCCCGCCAAGCCTCAGTCGCGACGGCCAGATCGGCCCAAGCTCCGTCAAAAGCTCCGACAGTATCGTCGGCGCGGGAAGTCTGCGATCGTCGGTCAGCGATGCCAGCCGATCGAACAGCCCGCCGGGCCGCGGCGTATCGCAGCTGCCGAAGACATCGGACTTCGCGGCCACCAGGCGGCCGAGGCTGCGCAACAGATTCACCCTGCCGTCGACGCCGACCAGCGGATTGGCGTCCGACACCTGCATGCCGCGTGCGAGGTCGGTCACGGATAGATTCGCGAGCACCTCGGCATCGGCGCGAAGCGGCTGCCGCGGATCGGAGGAGAATGCGCCAGCAGCAAACATCGCAAGCGAGACCAGTCCCAATCCCTCCGAACGGCCAATCGCCGATCCGGTCACAGGGTCGTGGTAACGCCATGATGGCCCGGCGCCGGCGTCGAGAAAGACGCTGACCATGGCCAGATCGAATTCGGCACGGGCCCGTGCCGCGGAATCCTGCCATGCGATCCGGTCAGCCAGGGCCGTCCAGCGATCGGCACCGTCACTAGAAAAATGCCGCCAGCGCGAATGAAACGGCACGGCCAGCGACGGATACGCCTTTCGCGTGGTCTCCACCACCAGTTCGGCCGTCGCATCCATGCGGTCGAGGTCGACGTGGAAGTTCGGCAGCCGGTCCTCGAGGCCGACGGCAAGAAGCTTGTGCGCGCGCTCCCGCACCGCGCCTGCATTGAGCAACGACAGGGCCGCCGACGCCTCGGGACTCACAGCCGCGCTCAATACTTGTCGAGCGAGCGGCCGACGAAGTCCCGCTCGGTTGGCTCCTCGGCCGAGTAGTAGCCGGCCGCCTTCTTGGCGACGATCTCCACTTGGGCATCGGCCGGCACCAGATCGTCGGGGATCGGCACACGCTCGACGATGTCGATGCCTTGGCTCACCAGCGCGTCATACTTCATGTCGCTCATCGAAACGAAGCGATCGATCCGCTTCAGTCCGAGCCAGTGCACGACATCAGGCATCAACTGCTGGAATCGGGCATCCTGAACCCCCGCGACGCATTCGGTACGTTCGAAATACTGGGCGGCGGCATCGCCGCCGTCCTGCCGCTTTCGCGCATTGTAGACTAGGAATTTGGTCACCTCACCGAGGGCGCGACCTTCCTTGCGGTTGTAGATGATGATGCCGAGCCCGCCGGTCTGTCCGGCGCGCACGCATTCCTCGATGCCGTGCAGCAGATATGGGCGGCAGGTGCAGATGTCCGAGCCGAACACGTCGGAGCCGTTGCATTCGTCATGCACGCGGCAGGTGATTCTGGTGCGATGGTCCGGCAGTTTGGCGACATCGCCGAACAAATAGGCCGTGGTGCCACCGATCGGCGGCAGGAACACGTGAAGGTCAGGCCGTGTCACCAGTTCCGGAAACATGCCGGCCGTCTGCTCGAACAATTGCCGGCGCAGATTGCTTTCGGTCGTGGCGAAGCGCGCTGCGATTCCGGGCAGATACCAGACCGGGTCGATCGCGATCTTGACAACGGAGACGCTGCCACTCTCGTGAACGACAACACCGTCACGCTTGAGCCGACCGGCGGCGATCGCCGCATGTAACTCGGGCAAATCGAGGCGGGCGCGGGTAACGGCAATGCTCGGACGGATATCGACGCCCTCGGCGATCTCTTTCGCGAACGCCTCTGCAGCCAGGTGTCCCCATGGATCGAGCGAGACGATCCGGTTCGGATCGGTCCATTGCGGGAATGGCCCAACCGTGGCGGCAGGTTGCGTATTGGTCAGGTCCGGACGCCGGATCGGATCGAGTGCGCCCGACGAGACCGCCAGCGCGCGATAGATCGAATAGGAGCCGCTGTGGGTGCCGATGACATTGCGCTGCTGGGGACGTGAAACCGTCCCGATCACCGGCCCGCGCTCACGCGCCGTGGCCGCTCCCCAATGAATCGGGAAATCGATCTTCGCGCCCGGCGCCGGATGGGATGTAATCCGGATATGATCAGTTCGATTAGAGCGAGTCATCGCGCACCAACGGATATCGACTGACGGCCGGGCGGACAGGCCCGGTTGCCGGCAATCGGGGGATTCTCCAGTATGGCCGAATCGCGCCTGAAGACAACGGCCGTTTCGGAGAGCGCGGGCATTAACAGCAGAGTTTACGACGCGATCATGACCTTTGCAGCGATGCGCGCCCCCGTTTGCCCGCCCAATGAACGAAGCGGCACCCGACGGTCAGAAGCGGCATGGGCACGCTCCTTGCACAACATCCCACGCGCCCCCCCGGATAAAGCAATCTCATGACCAAGAGCGTAAACCTCGTCAGCCATCCCCTGGTCCAGCACAAGCTCTCGCTGATGCGCGAAAAGGACCGCTCGACCAAGGGGTTTCGCGAGCTTCTGAACGAGATCGGAATGCTGCTCTGCTATGAGGTCACCCGGGACTTGCCGTTGGAGATGGTCGACATCGATACGCCCGTCGCTGCAATGAGGGCACCGAAAATCGCTGGCAAGAAACTCACACTCGCTCCGATTTTGCGGGCGGGCGTCGGATTTCTCGACGGGATGCTGGCGCTCGTTCCCTCAGCGCGCGTAGCGCATATCGGCCTCTATCGGGATCCGGAAACACTTGAAGCCGTGGAATACTTCTTTAAGGCGCCGCAGGATGTGTCGGAGCGCATCGTGATCCTCCTGGATCCGATGCTTGCCACCGGAAACTCAGCCTGTGCTGCGGTCAGCCTGCTCAAGTCGCGAGGCGCCCGAGACATCCGGTTCGTCTGCCTGCTCGCCGCTCCCGAGGGGATCGCCCGATTTCAGGATGAGTGTCCCGACATCCCGATCTGGACGGTTGCGATCGACGAAAGACTGAACGATCACGGTTATATCGTGCCAGGCTTGGGCGATGCCGGGGACCGCATGTTCGGCACCAAGTAGGCGTATGGCATCGGCTCTGATGAAAATGCGATCAACCTGACCGATTTTGTGCGCACGCCCCATGCCCTCACATTGCTCGAGGCCAACGAAAGGATACATCAACACACAACGGCCGGCGGCGCCTTCGAACGCGGAAAGCTTCGATGGGGTCGGCATTGGCTTGCGAAAAGGCCGTTTTTGGCATCGCCTCAATCGCTTGCGTAACTAAGCCTGAGGAAGCGGGCTAAAGCGACAGCTTGACCTGCGAAATCTGGCCAGAGCGGCGCAGGCGACTACGTCGAACGGCGGAATGTGCCCAGTTTTTGGGTCCGCTGTCGCAATTTTTGGCACACCTGTTGCATCCCGTCACGCATAGCGCCCCGAGCGACAGCTCGCCCTGGGTCCTCGGTAAGACGATGCGGAATGGTGCGGATGACGACGGCAGCGCTCGAATTAGTGCAAGTGACGAAGATGTACGGCGGCGTCACCGCCGTTGACCGCATCAACCTCAAGATTCCCGCCGGCTCCTATTGTTGCCTGCTCGGACCGTCCGGCTGCGGTAAAACTTCCACACTGCGCATGGTGGCCGGTCATGAATCGGTGAGCTCAGGCGACATCCTTGTCGGGCCGAAGAATGTGACGGACTTGCCCCCTGCCGATCGAAGCACGGCGATGATGTTCCAGTCCTACGCCCTGTTCCCTCATCTTTCCGTCATCGACAATGTCGGCTTCGCCTTGAAGATGAAAGGCGTAGCCAAGGCCGTGCGCCACGCCGAGGCCGGGAAATTGCTGGAGCTCGTCGACATGCAGGATTATGCGGCAAGGCTACCGAGTCAGCTTTCGGGCGGCCAGCAGCAGCGCGTGGCGCTGGCGCGCGCGCTGATCACCTCTCCCCAAATCCTGCTGCTGGATGAGCCGCTTTCGGCGCTTGATCCGTTTTTGCGGCTGCGGATGCGGGCCGAACTGAAAAAGCTGCAGCGCGAGCTCGGGCTGACCTTCATCCATGTGACACACGGCCAGGACGAGGCGATGGCGCTGGCCGACATCGTGGTGCTGATGAACGGCGGCCGGATCGAGCAGCAAGGTTCGCCGCGTGACATCTTCAACCATCCCCGCACCGAGTTCACGGCGAAATTCATTGGCGGCCACAACATCATTGCCGTGGGCTCCGAGACCTTCGCCATACGGGTCGATCGGCTGATGCTGAAGCGACCGAACGAAGCCGTTGCCGGTCCGTCGGTCGCCGGCACCATCAGCGAGGTCGAATACCAGGGGACCTATGTCCGCGTCGTCATCGCTATCGACGGCGGACCCGAAATTTCGGCCCAGATCACCGAAACCCAATTCGACGCAGCCGACTACGCCGTCGGTGAGCGTGTTCTCGCCACGTGGGATCCGGCGCAGGCCAGCCTTCTCAACACCACCGGCTCTGTAATCGTCCGGTCGCCCGAAAAGGCGGCGTGACACCAAGGGAGATCATCATGACCAAATCTTCGAAACTCGATCGTAGCATCAGCCGTCGCGCCATGTTGAAGGGCACCGCCGGAGCGGTCGGCCTTGCGGCAGGTTCAGGCGCGATCACCGGATTTCCCTATATCCATGGGGCCGAGCCGAAAGTACTGCGCTATCTCGGGACGGCGGTGAACGAAGGCGACGAGATCTCAAAGAAATGCCTGGAGGATACCGGGATCAAGATCGAATACATCACCGCAACTACCGACGACGTGACCAAGCGCGTGATTACCCAGCCGAACTCGTTCGACGTGCTGGATACCGAATATTTCTCGCTGAGGAAGCTCGTGCCGTCGGGCAACATCTTCGCGCTGGACGCCAAGAAGATCAAGGAATTCGACAACATCACCCCGGTGTTCACCAAGGGTCAGTTGCCGAACGGCAAGAAGATCGGCGATCAGGGCACCGCGCCGTGGAAGGTGCTCTACCTCGAGGGGGCGAACTCGAAGACATTCTCCAAGACGCCGACCGAGTTCGTGACGCTGATCCCCACCGTCTACAACGCCGATACGCTCGGCATCCGGCCCGACCTGATCAAGCGACCGATTTCATCCTGGACCGAACTGCTCAACCCCGAATTCAAGGGCAAGGCGTCGATTCTCAACATTCCGTCGATTGGAATCATGGATGCCGCAATGGTGGTCGAAGCCAGCGGTCAGCACACCTATGCCGACAAGGGCAACATGACGAAGCCGGAGATTGATCTCACCATGAAGATCATGACGGAAGCCAAGAAGGCCGGCCAGTTCCGCGCGTTCTGGAAGGACTTCAATGAGTCCGTCAACCTGATGGCATCGGGTGAAACCGTCATCCAGTCGATGTGGTCGCCCGCGGTCACCAAGGTGCGCTCGATGGGAATCGCCTGCACGTTCCAACCGCTCAAGGAAGGCTATCGCTCGTGGGCATCGGGCTTCTGCGTCTCGAAGGCGGTTTCGGGACCCAAGCTCGATTGGGCCTATGAGTTCGTGAATTGGTATCTGTCGGGCTGGGCAGGCGCCTATCTCAATCGCCAGGGCTATTATTCCGCTGTGCTGTCGACCGCCAAGGCCAACATGACGGCGGACGAGTGGGGCTACTGGATGGAAGGCAAGGCCGCCGTCAACGACATCAAGGCGCCCGACGGCACCATTCTCGAGAAGGCCGGCGCCAAGCGTGACGGCGGATCCTACGACGATCGCATGGGCGCCGTCGCCTGCTGGAACGCGGTCATGGACGAGAACGATTACATGGTGCGCAAATGGAATGAATTCATCGCCGCTTGATGCAATCCAGATGACTTGAGCTGCAGGACTTGCCCAGGCCAAAGCGCATGGCAAGTCCTGCTTCGCCATCACCGCGACCGGCCTTTCAATGACGCAAGACCGCAAGACCTTCGTTGCCTGGCTGCAGGCCGCACCGATGATGCTCGTTTTCGCGCTGTTCTTTCTGCTGCCGTTGCTCTTCGTGACGATCGTCAGCGCATGGGACTACAACGAATATGAGATGATTCCGGCCTTCAGCCTGCGCGGCTACACCGATACATTCGAAGGATGCATTGCCGACCTGCCCAATCTCTGCACCATCCTGAAGACCTATCTGAACACGCTGAAATTATGCCTGCTGACCTGGGGCCTGACCCTGCTGATCGGCTTTACCGTCGCCTATTTTCTCGCGTTCCACGTCCGATCCAAGACCTGGCAGATCGTGCTCACCCTGCTTTGCACCATCCCGTTCTGGACGTCGAACGTCATCCGCATGATTGCGTGGATTCCGCTTCTTGGCCGGAACGGATTGGTCAACAGGGGCCTTGAGGGCGCAGGTTTGATCAAGCAGCCGCTGGAGTGGCTGCTGTTCTCCGAGTTTTCGGTCGTGCTCGCCCTCGTTCACCTCTTCACGTTCTTCATGGTGGTGCCGATCTTCAATTCGATGATCCGCATCGACAAGCGCTTGATCGAAGCCGCCTATGATGCCGGCGCCAGCGGATGGCAGACGCTGGTGAACGTCATCATTCCGCTGACCAAACCCGGTATCGTCATCGGCTCGATCTTCGTGATCACGATCGTGATGGGAGATTTCGTCACGATAGGCGTGATGGGCGGCCAGCAGATTGCGTCCGCCGGGAAGATCATCGAGTCGCGGCTGAATGCGTTGCAGTTTCCGGCGGCGGCAGCCAACGCGGTCATCCTGCTCGGCGTCACGATCCTGATCATTTCGGCGCTGACCCGGATCGTCGATATCCGTAAGGAGCTGTGAGATGAGCGAGAGGCGGCCGAGGTCCTTTTACCTTCTCGCTGCGTTCTTCAGCGCCTATGTCCTGTTCCTCTATGGACCAATGTTCGCGATCTACATCCTGTCGTTCCAAGGCCCCGATGGTGGTCTGACCTTCCCCATGAACGGCGTGTCGCTGGTGTGGTTCGGCAAGGTGTTCTCGGGTTCGGGCATCGTAGACATCGGGGCAGCATTCAAGCGATCGCTTCAGCTCGGCCTCGTGGTCATGGTGTTGACGGTCGTTCTTTCCGTTTCGGCCGGCCTCGCCTTCCGCAGATCGTTCCGCGGTGCGACCTTGCTGTTTTATGTTGCGATCGCAAGCCTGATCATGCCCTCGATCATCACCTCGCTCGGCATCGCCCTGGAATTCCGCCTGCTTGACGATTTCATCATCAAGAGCGGCGCTGCGAATTGGACGACGGCGATGGGGCTTTTCACGTCCGGCCTCGGCGCGCATCTGACCTGGACCCTGCCCTTCGGCCTGTTGATCATGTTTGCGATCTTCAACAGGTTCGATGGCCGTCTTGAAGAGGCGGCGCGCGACCTCGGCGCAACGCCTTGGCAAACATTTCGCCATGTCGTGCTACCTATCATCCTGCCGTCCGTCGTGGGTATCGGCCTGTTCGGATTTACCTTGTCCTGGGACGAACTCGCGCGATCGAGCCAGACCATCGGCTCGGTCAACACGCTGCCGCTCGATTTGCAGGGTCTGACAACCACCGTGACAAAGCCGGACATCTATGCGCTGGGAACACTGACGAGCGCGGTATCCTTTCTTGTGATTTTCTCGGCGCTGGTCGTCATTCTCGTGCTTCAGGCCCGGCAGCGACGCCATGGATCGGACGCCGGCAAGGGAATGGTGTAGAATCAGCTTCATGCGCATCCTGATCGTCAACCCGAACACCACGGCCGCGATGACGGAGAAGATCGGCCGGGCCGGCCGCGCCGTTGCCGCCCCGGGAACCGAGATCATCGCCGTCAATCCAGCGGATGGGCCGGTTTCCATCGAGGGCTATTATGACGAGGCATTCTCGGTGCCCGGGCTGCTGGCCGAAATCGCCAAGGGCGACGCAACAGGTGTATCCGCTCACGTCATTGCCTGTTTCGATGATACCGGCCTCGAAGCGGCGCGCTGCGTCTCGCAGGCTCCCGTTATCGGTATCGGCGAGGCGGCGTTTCATTTGGCCGCGATGCTCGGCCATCGCTTCACGGTCGTGACTACGCTCTCCCGGTCGATTGCGGCCATCGAGAACAATCTCTTGAAGTACGGACTGGCCAGCCGGTGCGCCAAGGTGCGCGCGTGCGAAGTGCCTGTTCTGTCACTCGATGATCCCACGTCCGATGCGGCCGCGCAGATCAGCGCCGAAATCGAACGATCGAAGCAGGAGGACCACGCCGAAGTGGTCGTGCTCGGATGCGCCGGCATGGCCGATTTGGCTGCGCGGCTCTCGGAAGACCACGGGCTGCCGGTGATCGATGGCGTCGCGAGTGCGGTCAAGCTGGCGGAAGCGTTCGGAACCCTGGGCCTCAGGACATCCAAGATTGGGGCTTATGCGCAGCCGCGACCAAAGCCGTATCTCGGATCTTTCGCACCATGCGAACCCCGTTAGCGCCCCTTCTGCGATCCATGGCGACGGTCCGACGAACCAAGACTATACTATCTGAGGGCAAGCGAAGCCGGCAGATTCGACCGAGAATGCTACATGACGTTCGACACCATCATTCGCGGCGGCACTGTGGCGACAGCCTCCGACACCTTCCGGAGCGACGTCGGGATCTCGGCCGGACGGATCACTACCCTCGGGCTTGATCTCGGCGCCGCACGGCAGGTTATCGATGCCACCGATCGCCTGGTGTTGCCGGGCGGCATCGACAGCCATGTCCATATCTCGCAGCCGAATGCCCCCGGCATCGTGATGGCCGATAATTTCGAAAGCGGCACGCGCGCCGCCGCGTTTGGCGGCAACACCATGGTGCTGCCATTCTGCCTGCAGGAACGCGGACAGAGCCTGCGCCAAGCGGTGCGCGACTATCACGCCAAGGCCGACGGCAATTGCTACGTCGACGTTAGCTTCCATCTCATCATCTCCGATCCGACCGAGCAGGTGCTCGGCCAGGACCTGCCGGCGCTGATCAAGGACGGCTACACCTCGTTCAAGGTGTTCATGACCTATGAGGACCTCGCGCTCAGCGATCGCCAGATCCTGGAAGTGATGTCGGTGGCGCGCGAGACCGGTGCGCTGGTGATGGTGCACGCGGAAAACTTCGATGCGATCCGCTTCCTCACCGACCGCCTGGAACGAGCCGGCAAGACCGCGCCGCATTTCCACGGCACGTCGCGCCCGATCCCGGTCGAGCGCGAGGCCACCCACCGTGCGATTGCGCTTGCCGAGCTGATCGACGTTCCCGTCATGATCGTCCACGTCTCCAACCGCGAAGCGATGGAGGAGATTCGCCGCGCCCAGCAGCGCGGGCTGAAGGTGTTCGGCGAGACTTGTCCGCAGTATCTGGTGCTGACCGAGAAGGACATGGAGGGCCTCAACATGGAGGGCGCCAAATATGTCTGCAGCCCCCCGCCGCGCGATGCCGCAAGTCAGGTCGCCTGCTGGGAAGGTCTCCTGCATGGCGTGTTCAGCGTGTTCTCCTCCGACCACTGCCCGTTCCGCTATGACGAGAGCGGCAAGCTCGCGCCGAGGGGGCGCACCAGCTTCCGCTGGGTGCCGAACGGCATTCCCGGCATCGAGACACGGCTGCCGATCCTGTTTTCCGAAGGCGTTTCCAAGGGACGCATCGATCTCAACCGCTTCGTCGCGCTGTCGGCGACCAACCACGCCAAGACCTACGGCCTATATCCGCGCAAGGGTACGATCGCGGTTGGCTCGGACGCGGATATCGCGATCTGGGATCCGAAGCGCGAGGTCACGATCAGCCAGCAGATCCTGCATCACGGCGCCGACTACACGCCGTATGAGGGACTCCGTGTCACCGGCTGGCCGATGACCACGCTGGTACGTGGCGAGGTGATCGTGTCGGATGGCGCGCTAGCCGGCAGCAAGGATCACGGCCAGCATCTGGCGCGGGACATCTCGTCATTTGCGCCGCCGTCGCGTCCGGAGTGAGTTTGAGATGGTGGGCGCAGGGACATAAATTCATGGTTGACATCGCGGCATTGAGCCAGGAGCAAGCCGACGAGCATTTTCTGCGACGGTCTTTCGATGTGGCGCGCCGGGCGCTCACCCATGGCAACCATCCCTTCGGCGCAATTCTGGTCGACCACGACAGGCGGGTGCTGCTTGAAGTCGAAAATGGCTTCATGCCGCCACGCGACGGCACGGCGCATGCCGAGCGGTTGCTGGCAACACAGGCCTGCGTGACCCTTCCCGCCAGCGTCTTGCGCCAAGCAACGCTTTATTCTTCTGCGGAACCTTGCGCCATGTGTGCGGGCGCAATCTATTGGGCAGGCATCGGCCGGGTCGTCTATGGCCTGAGTGAGCATGCATTGCGCGAACTCACCGGCGACCACCCCGAGAATCCAACGCTCAACCTCCCTTGCCGCGAGGTATTCGGCAGCGGACAGCGCCCGACCGAAATCGTCGGACCCCTGCTTGAGACGGAGGCCGCGGCACTCCATCAAGACGTCTGGCAACGCAACCGAACCAGCGAAGCTTAACTCCCTTGCCCGGCAACAGAAAAATGGCGCCGCGGGGAGCATCGCGGCGCCATCAGTGCCACCCGGAGGAACGGTCCAGGTGGATCAGAACTTCACGCTGATGCCGGAATAGAGCGATTCCTCGGTGCAGGAATTATTGCTGACGCCGGCAGCGACGTTACAGACGACGCTTTTGGCGTGGTCGAGGCCGAACTTGTTCTGCCAATAGCGATAGGCCACCCAGACGTCGACGAAGTGTGAGTATTTCGGCCCCCAGAACGCCTTGCTCGCGTCGAAGGTCAGGCGGATCGGCTCGGAGTTGAGCTCGACCGCCGTACTGACATTGGTGACCGGATTGAAGGCCATCGGCTCGTTCTCGGTGCCCTTCTTGCCGTACCAGCCGGCGCGGCCGCTGATCGAGAAATACTGCATGTTCTCGGGCAGGAAGCCGAGATCCATGTAGTAGTTCACTTCGACGGCCCATGTCGGTTTGAATTTGGTGTTGCCGTCGCTGATGCAAGTCACGCCCGGTACGCCCGCGCCGAACAGACCGCACTGGTCGAACGCATTGTGGTTGAAGTACTCGTAGTACATCAGCGGGGACACGTTGATGTAGCCCTTGTAGGGAAGATTAAATTCGAACTGGAGACCGGCAACGACGTCACGCTTGGCCGGCGCGAGGAAGTTGTTTTCCGTGTTGGCGTCCATACCGACTTCGAACGAGATGTTGTTCAGCGGCCCCATGCTGAACGCCTTCGTGTTGAAGATCTGATTCCAGCCGAAGGTCGACCGGAACAGGCCGTAGATCTCGGTCGCGCCGGCGCAGGTGGCCGGAGCTCCGGTGATGGTCACGCCGACATTCGAGCACGGCGACGCCGGGTCGTTGTGATCCGACTTGTACATCGAGATTGTGAAGAAGTTCTGGCCATAGGCCCAGATGTCGAAGTGCGTGAAGGAGTAGACCTGCTTTGCGGTCTTTCCGTTGATGCTCCCGTCGGGACGAACGGAGAAGACGCCGGGATCGGTACCGGAGAAGATGTACGAATAGGTCACGCGGTCGTCGATGACCAGAAAGAACGGCAGGTCGGCGGCCGGCTTGGGCGCCTTGACCGGCAGATCGGCGGCACTTGCAAGGTTAGTGGCGGCCGGTATCAGCCCAAGCGATAGCACGGCGGCTGACAAGGTTCGGCGGAAATTGAACATCGTGAAGACCCCCAAAGTGAAGCATCAGGAATTCAGGCTTCAATGAGAGCCTTGCGCAGCTTGGGGGCGGACAGGAAGCCTGAAGTTTTTTCAGCTGCTGATGCGAGTTTGATCAACAACCTCTGCGAGTTGGTCCGGTTTGATCGGATCTGGCGAGCCAAAATTTTGCTTCGACTGAATTCAGAACTTTTCAAATTATGCCCATCATTGTTCGGCTTCCGCGACATTTCCGCGCAACGCACGGAGCGCCGTCGACACGCGAAAAAGCCAGACAAAACCGCGTCATCGCGCTCTGCTCAAATTTCCGCCATCGATGCCTACCCCTGTGCGAATTGGGTCGACAGTCACAATTCTGCAACAGCGAAATTCGGGTGCATGGCCGGCCAACGGCCAAGTCGCGCTGCGCCACGCACCGCGGACGTCCCCGTGGATTTACGGAAAAGCTCAACTATGCCGAAGGCTTGAGCAGCCGGTGGCGCTTTTTCGCTACTTACGCATGCAGGAAAACTGGCTCACTATTGCCGCTCCCTCTCCTCATGAACGCGATATCCACGGATGCGAGACACGACATCGGCCGCGCCGCACACGAGTGCCACGCCGCTCTTGCAGACGGTCGGCCTGACCAAGCGATACGGGTCGTTTCTCGCCAACGACAAGATCGATCTCGACGTCTGGCCGCAGCAGATCCACGCACTGCTCGGCGAGAACGGCGCAGGCAAGTCCACCCTCGTCAAGGCCATCTACGGTCTGGTGCAACCCAGCGAGGGCGAACTGCGCTGGGAGGGCCAGACCATGGTGCTGTCGGGTCCGTCGCAGGCTCGCGCCCGCGGCATCGGGATGGTGTTTCAGCACTTCTCGCTGTTCGACAACCTCACCGTTGCCGAGAACGTGGCACTCGGCCTCGATGGCAAGGAATCGTTCAAGGAGATGTCCGCGCGGCTTCAGCAGGTATCCCGCAGCTATGGGCTTCCGCTCGATCCCAAGCGCGAGGTCTGGCAGCTTTCGGTGGGCGAACGTCAACGCATCGAGATCGTACGCGCATTGATGCAGAATCCCAAATTTCTCATCCTGGACGAGCCGACCGCGGTGCTGACGCCGCAGGAAGCCGACCAACTGTTCGTCGTGCTCGAGCGCCTCAAGAGCGAAGGGCGTGCAATTCTCTACATCAGCCATAAGCTCGAAGAGGTGAAGAGGCTGTGCGACACTGCAACTATCCTGCGCGGCGGCAGGAAGGTCTCGACTTGCAATCCCAAAGCGGAGACCGCCGCCTCGCTGGCGCGCATGATGGTCGGCACCGAAATCAAGGAAGTGAAGCCGGCGGCAAGCCGCGAGATCACCGTGCCGCGGCTGGTCATCAACGATCTCAACCTAGAGCCCGACGATGCGCATGGCGTGCACCTCAAGGGCATCTCATTGGAGCTCAGAGGTGGTGAAATCTTGGGCATTGCGGGCGTGGCCGGGAACGGACAGGACGAGTTGTTTGCGGCATTGTCGGGCGAGCGGCTCGCCCGCGACCCCGGCACGATCGTGATCGAGGGAATCGCGGCCGGACATCTCTCGATCAGCCGGCGGCGCAAGCTTGGAGCAGCCTTTGTGCCCGAAGAACGTCTCGGTCACGGGACCGCGCCGCGCATGAGGCTTTCGGAGAATGCTCTGCTGACCGGACACGCCGCCGGCAACATGGTGCAGCACGGTTTCGTCAACACGGCGGCGACGCTGAATGCCGTCGACCGAGCGACGGAGACTTTCGACGTGCGCAAGGCAAAGCGTGATCCGGAAGCTGCGAGCCTGTCAGGCGGCAACCTTCAGAAATTCATCGTCGGCCGCGAGATCCTGCGCAATCCGGCCGTGCTTGTCGTCAGCCAGCCGACCTGGGGCGTCGATGCCGGCGCGGCTGCCGTGATCCGACAGGCCTTGCTCGATCTTGCGGCCGGCGGCGCTGCAGTGCTGGTGACGAGCCAGGATCTCGATGAACTCATCGAAATCTCCGATCGAATTGCCGTGATGTTTCACGGCCACCTGTCCGCATCGCTGCCAACGGCGGAGGCCAGCCGCGAGAAACTCGGCCTGTTGATGGGGGGCAGCAGCCTCGAGACAAAGGAGCAGGCGCATGCAGCTGATACTTGAGAAGCGCGCCGAGCGATCGAAGATCGTCGCGCTGGTCTCCCCGCTGATCGCGATCGGCCTCACGATCGTCACCATGACCATCCTGTTCATGGTCCTCGGCAAGAATCCGATCTCAGCGCTCTACGTCTATTTCATCGTACCACTTACCGACGGCTACTCGCTGCAGGAGATCGCCGTGAAGGCGACCCCCCTGGTGATGATCGCGATCGGCCTGTCGCTTTGCTACCTCGCCAATGCCTGGAACATCGGCGCCGAGGGCCAGTTCCTGATGGGGGCGGTCGCGGGAAGCTGGATTGCGGTGAAAACGCAGGGGACCGAGGCCGGCCATTGGGTGCTGCCGGCGATGCTGCTGCTCGGCGCCATCGCCGGCGCGCTCTACGCCCTGATCCCCGCTATCTGCAAGGTCAGGTTCGGCGCCAGCGAGATCCTGACCTCGCTGATGCTGGTCTACGTGGCCGACCTGCTGCTCGACTATCTGGTCCGCGGACCCTGGCGCGATCCGCAAGGCTTCAACTTCCCGACCACCGCCGAGTTCGACCCGGTCGCCACGGTGCCGACGCTGATCGAAGGCGGCCGACTGCATCTCGGCTCCATCCTCGCGCTGATCGTGGTGGCCGCAGGTGCCGTGCTGCTTGGCAAGACCATCAAGGGGTTCGAGATCCGCGTGGTGGGCGCAGCGCCCCGCGCGGCCCGTTTCGGCGGCTTCAACGCCAATCAACTCATCCTGCTGACGTTTGCGATCTCGGGCGCGCTTGCGGGGCTCGCCGGGATCATCGAGGTCGCGGGCCCGGTCGGCCATCTCCAGCCGGGCATCTCGCCCGGCTACGGCTTCACGGCGATCATCGTTGCTTTCCTCGGCCGCCTGAATCCGATTGGAATATTAATTGCAGGGCTGTTTCTCGCACTCACCTTCATAGGCGGCGAGCAGGCGCAGATCACCATGAAAATCCCTTTGGACGTCACCAAGGTTTTCCAGGGAATCCTGCTGTTCTACGTGCTCGCCTGCGACTCCCTCATTCTCTATCGCTTCCGCATCGTTTCCTCGTCTCCGCAGGTGGCGCGTGGAGCTCATTGAAGCCATCATCCTGTCGGTGCTTGCGGCATCGACACCCCTATTGCTGGCAGCGACCGGTGAACTGGTGGCCGAGCGCTCGGGCGTGCTCAATCTCGGCGTCGAGGGCATGATGATCGTCGGCGCCGCGTGCGGCTTCGGCGGGGCATGGCTGACCGGCTCGATCATCATCGGCGCGCTCTGTGGAATGCTTGCCGGCGTGCTGATGTCGCTGCTGTTCGCCGCGATGGCGCTCGGGCTTGCGGTCAATCAGGTCGCCACCGGTCTGGCGCTGACCATCTTCGGCGTCGGCTTGTCGGGCCTGATCGGCGCACGCTTCGTCGGCGAACGGATTACACCGGCGCCGCATCTCCAGATCCCCTTCGTCACCGACATTCCGCTGATCGGGCGTATCCTGTTCGGCGAGGATGCGTTCGTCTACCTGTCGCTGGCGCTGGTCGCGGCGGTATGGTGGTTCCTGTACCGGACGCGGGCCGGGTTGATCCTGCGTGCCTGCGGCGACAACCATGTCTCGGCGCACGCGCTGGGCTATCCGGTGCTGAAGATCCGGATGTATGCCGTGATGTTCGGCGGCGCCTGCGCCGGACTCGCCGGCGCCTACCTGCCGCTCGCCTACACGCCATTCTTCATTCCGGGCATGACCGCCGGCCGCGGCTGGATTGCACTCGCGCTGACGGTCTTTGCTTCCTGGCTGCCGGGCCGGCTGGTGATCGGAGCCTATCTGTTCGGCGCGGTGACGATCCTGCAATTGCACGCCCAGGGTGCCGGCATCGGTATTCCCTCTCAGTTCATGTCATCCCTGCCCTATCTCGCAACCGTGATCGTCCTGGTGCTGCTGTCGCGCGCGCGGACCGGCGGTTCAACCGCGCCAGCGGCGCTCGGCACCGTGTTCGTGCCTGATCGATGACATTCGTTTCCGGGCGAGCGCGATGGGGCGCGCCATCCCGGACCATGGTTCACCCCGCTGTTGTTGGAGGACATCACGATGAGAAAGAACTTGCTTGCAGCCGCCGCGACGCTTCTGTTGGCAGGAGGCCTGACGAGCAGCGCCATTGCCGCCGAGAAGCTGAAGGTCGGATTCATCTATCTCGGACCGGTCGGCGATCTCGGCTGGACCTATCAACACGAACTTGCCCGACAGGCGGTCGTGAAGGAGTTTGGCGACAAGATCGAAACCACCTTTCTCGAAAACGTCCCCGAGGGCCCCGACGCCGAACGCGCCGTCGAGCAGCTCGTCCGCGCCGGCAACACGCTGATCTTCACCACCTCCTTCGGCTACATGGATCCCACTTTGAAGGTGGCGAAGAAGTATCCCAACGTGCATTTCGAGCACTGCTCCGGCTATAAGCGCGACAAGAACATGGCAACCTACTCGGCGCGCTGGTACCAGGGCCGCTACATCCAGGGAGAAATCGCAGCCAAAATGTCTAAGGCGGGCGTGCTCGGCTACATCGGCTCGTTCCCGATTCCCGAAGTCGTCTCGGGCATCAACGCGACGATGATCGGCGCGCAGACCGTCAATCCCAATATCAAGGTCAAGATCATCTGGGTGAACTCGTGGTTCGATCCCGGCAAGGAGGCCGACGCCGCCAAGGCGCTGCTCGATCAGGGCGCCGACATCATCATGCAGCATACCGACTCGCCCGCAGCGATGCAGATTGCAAGCGAGCGCGGCAAGTTTGCATTCGGCCAGGATTCCGAAATGATCAAATTCGGCCCCAAGGCCCAGCTCACCTCGATCCTTGACACCTGGGCGCCGTATTACATCGAGCGCGTCAAGGCGCAGCTCGACGGCAGCTGGAAGTCCGCGGATACCTGGGGAGGCCTCGAGACCAAGATGTTCGAGATGGCGCCCTACACCAACATGCCGGATGACGTGAAGAAATTGGCTGAAGATACCCAGGCTGCCATCGCGGCCGGCAAGCTGCATCCGTTCAAGTGTCCGGTTGTCGGGCAAGACGGCAAGGAAGTCGAATGCAAGGGCGGCGATCATCTGGATGATGGCCAGATCCTCAGCATGAATTTCTACGTCAAGGGCATCGACGACAAGCTTCCCGGCAAATGAGCGATCGCCCGCACAACAAGTGCCCTCCCTCCGGGGAGGGCATCTTTGACGATTGTACCTCCCGGGCTCGCCCGAAACCTAACCGGCGTGCATGGCCCGCGCGGTCGCGCTGTGGCGGCGGATCAGATCGGCGACGTCGAGACCCGGGATCGCTCCGTCGATGACCGTCCAGCGGCCACCGACCATGACGCGATCAGCGCGGTGCGCGCCACACAGGACGAGTGCGGCAAGAGGGTCACCGTGACCGGAGAAGCGCAGTTCGTCCGGCTTGAACAGTGCGAGATCAGCCGCCTTGCCGACCGCGATCTCACCCAGTTCGGGCCGCCCGACGCAAGCCGCGGAGCCCCTGGTTGCCCATCGCAGCGCATCGATGTGACTGACGCGATTGACGCCGTACCGCGCCCGCTGCAACAGGAACGCCGCGCGCACTTCCTGCATCAGATTCGATCCGTCGTTGGAGGCGGAACCGTCGACGCCAAGCCCGATTCCGACGCCGACCTCCTCCATCTCGCAGACCGGGCAGCAGCCCGACGCCAAGACCTGGTTGCTGCATGCGCAATGGCTGATCGTCGTCCCTGCCCTGCCAAGCCGCACCATCTCGCCTGCATTGAAGTGAACGCCGTGGGCAAGCCAGGTGCGCGAATTGAGCCAGCCGCATTGTTCGAGATAGTCCAGCGGACGACAGCGATACATCTCCTCGCAGAATCTGTTCTCGTCCTCGGTCTCGGCGAGATGAGTGTGCAGGCGAACCTCGAGCCTGTCGGCAAGCTCCGCCGTCTTGCGCATCAACGACGTCGTCACCGAGAACGGCGAGCATGGCGCCAGCGCGATCTGTACCATGGCATCCTCGCCGCGCTGGTGATACCGGGAGACGACGCGTTCGCTGTCGGCCAGGATGGTGTCCTCGTCCTGCACCACGCTGTCGGGCGGCAAGCCGCCATCGCGCTGCGACAGGTTCATCGAGCCGCGCGTGAGCAGCACGCGCATGCCGAGTTGCCTGGCCACCTCGACCTCGATGTCGATGGCGTCCTCCAGCCCCGCGGGAAACACATAGTGATGATCGGTTGTCGTGGTGCAGCCCGAGAGCAGCAATTCCGACATCGCCACCTTGACGCCAAGTTGCAGCGAGCCCGGCGTCAGTCGTGCCCACACCGGATAGAGCGCCTGAAGCCAGGGAAACAGCTCGCGATCGAGGGCGGCAGGCAGGGCACGCGTCAGGGTCTGGTAGAAATGGTGATGGGTGTTGATCAGGCCCGGCAGAACGACATGCGCACCGGCGTCAAAGACAACCGCGTTGGAGGCCTCGGCTTCGCGGCCGCGACCGACCAGTTCGACGATCTTGCCATCCCGGACCACAACGCCGCGTTCGGCCCCATCGGCCAGGATGGAGAGTGGATCCTTGATCCAGATTGGTTGCGTTTGAGCCATGATCCCAACATCATACCCGACTGCCGGGCAAAGCCCAGAGATGCAAGGATCGGCCCACAATTGGCGTCAGTCTTGCAAGACTGCCTCCAAGGATCATCCGAGGGACACAACCCGGAGAAAGCGCTGACATCGCAATGGACCTGAACACGATCAGAGAGATCGCGCGCCCACACACCCGCGCGCAATTGCCCGTTTGGACAGCAGGCGATGCATGGCTTGCGGGCGGAACATGGCTGTTTTCCGAACCGCAAGTTCATTTGAACCGCCTGATCGACCTGACCGATCTGAAGTGGCCTGCCTTGATCGTAAGTGACAACCACCTCCGCATCGCGGCGACCTGCACTGTGGCGCAACTCGACGCTCTCGCCTGCGCGCCCGATTGGATCGCGGCCCCGCTGATCGGCCAGTGCTGCCGTGCCTTCCTCGCGTCCTTCAAGATATGGAAGACGGCGACCGTCGGCGGCAATATCTGCATGTCGCTGCCGGCGGGGCCGATGATCTCACTGGCCTCGGCGCTCGATGGCGTCTGCACGATCTGGCGCGCAGACGGCAGTGAATATCAAATTCCAGTGGCGGATTTCGTCGTCGGCAACCGGAGAAATCTGCTGGCCAGCGGCGATCTCTTGCGGCAGATCGATATTCCCCTGACCGCGTTACGGCGACGCTCGGTCTTCCGCCAGATCTCGCTGACGCCGGTCGGCCGCTCGGCCGCACTTCTGATCGGAACTCTGGATGGCGACGGCGCACTGTCCCTGACCGTCACCGCCTCGACCGTACGGCCGATCAAGCTCTCCTTTGCGGATTTGCCCGGGCGAGAGGCGCTGCGCAGCGCCATCCTTCAGCAGATCCCGGAAGCGGTGTACCATGCCGACGTTCATGGCAGACCGATGTGGCGCAGGCATATGACCTTGCGCCTGGCCGAGGAGATCCGCAGCGAACTCGCCATCGACCCATGAGCTTCGGCATCACATGAGCATCGAGATCAACGGCAGAACATTTGCGGAGACGCCCGGCCCGGGCCAATGCTTGCGCACGTTTCTGCGAGAGCTCGGACACTTCGGGGTCAAGAAGGGCTGCGACGCCGGTGATTGCGGCGCGTGCACTGTCCTGCTGGATGGCGAGCCGGTCCATAGTTGCGTGATCCCGGCATTCCGCGCCGAAGGACGCGCCGTCACGACAATCGAGGGCCTCGGGTCCGAAGGCGGGACGCATCCTCTGCAACAGGCGTTCCTGGATGCCCAGGGATTTCAATGCGGCTTCTGCACCGCGGGCATGATCCTGACCTGCGCCTCGCTCAACCAGGCACAGCGGCAGGAGCTCGGCGTAGCGCTGAAAGGCAACATCTGCCGCTGCACCGGCTATCGCTCGATCCAGGATGCGATGGATGGAAAGTCGAATATCGAGGACGCCGCCGCCGGTGGCGCCTTCGGGCGCAGCCTCCCCGCACCGGCCGGGCCGCTCGTGGTACGGGGTGCGGCTCCCTACACGTTCGATATCGCGCTTGACCGGTTGCTGCACATCAAGCTGCTGCGCTCGCCGCATCCGCATGCGAGGATCATCGGGATCGACAAGGCTGCGGCGCTGGCGGTGCCAGGCGTACATGCCGTCCTGACGCATGAGGACGCACCCAAAATCCTGTTTTCGACCGCGCGGCACGAAAAGGATTGGATGGACCCGGACGACACCCGCGTGCTTGACGACACGGTGCGTTTCATAGGGCAGAAGGTCGCGGCTGTGGTGGCCGAAACCGAGGCAGCGGCCGAGGAAGGTTGCCGCCGGCTCAAGGTCGATTACGACATCTTACCGGCGGCGACGGACCCGGCGCTGGCGATCGCGCCGGGTGCGCCGGTGATCCACGGCGGCAAAACCGCCGAAATCCATCGTGTCAGCGACGCAGCCCGCAATGTCGTCGCCGAAAAGCACGGCGAATTCGGCGACGTCGCCAGCGCGCTTGCAAGTTCGGCCGCTATCTATGAAGGCACGTTCACCACTCAGCGGGTCCAGCACGCCGCCCTGGAAACCCACGGCGGACTTGCCTGGATCGATGCCGGTGGTCTGCTGAATGTCCGCTCCAGCACGCAGGTGCCTTTCCTGATCCGAAGATCGCTGGCGCAGATTTTCGATCGCCCGCTCGACCAGATACGGGTGTTCTGCGATCGCGTCGGTGGAGGATTCGGCGGCAAGCAGGAAATGTTCGTTGAGGACATTCTGGCGCTCGCCGCGATTGCAACCGGCCGGCCGGTCAAGCTCGAATTCACCCGCGAGGAACAATTCATCGCGACGTCGACCCGGCATCCAATGCGCGTCACCGTCAAGGCCGGCGCCGACAAACAGGGCATGCTGACCGCATTGCAACTCGACGTGCTCTCCGATACCGGAGCTTACGGCAACCATGCCGGACCGGTGCTGTTCCACGCCGTCAGCGAATGCATCAGCGTCTATAACTGTCCGAACAAGAAGGTCGACGCGGTCGCGGCCTATACCAACACGGTGCCGGCGGGCGCCTTCCGCGGCTATGGCTTGCCGCAGACACTGTTTGCCGTCGAGGCCGCCATCGACGAATTGGCAAGACAACTCGGCATCGACCCGTTCGAGATCCGCCGACGCAATATCGTGAAGCCCGGCGATGCCATGCTGTCGCCGCCGCCATCGCAATACCATGACGTGTTCTACGGCTCCTACGGGCTCGACCAATGCCTCGATCTGGTCGAGCGCGCAATGTCCACGGCACGCCCCGACTACGGGCTTTCCGATGACTGGCTGGTCGGTGACGGCGTCGCGCTCACCATGATCGACACCGTGCCGCCAGCCGGGCATCTCTCCGATTCGACGATCACGCTCCGCGACGACGGCGGGTTCGAGCTGACGGTGGGGACCGCCGAATTCGGCAACGGCACCAGCACCGTGCATCGACAGATCGCCGCGACGGCGCTGGCAACGACCGTCGATCGCATCAGCCTGCGGCAGTCCGACACCGCGCTGGGGGGCCACGACACCGGGGCCTATGGCAGCGCGGGCACCTTCGTGGCCGGCCGCGCCACGCAAGCGGCGGCGGAGCAACTTGCCGATGGCATCAAGCTTTGGCTGCGGAGCTGAGCAACGCCGCCGCCTCGTCATGCATCGTCGAGAATGAGACCGCGATCTGCGGGAGCGAACGCCGGTCGTTCTCAGAACTTGCATCGGCCGCAAGGACAAAGGGACGCGTGCTGCAAGCCAGCGGCAATTCGGCCGGCACGCCGCGCTCGGTCGCCTTCAATGTGCAGGGCTTTCGGGTCGCCGTGAACAAGGGTACGGGAGAGGTCCGCATCCTGAAGAGCGTACAGGCCGCCGATGCTGGCCGCGTCGCCAATCCAATGCAATGCCGCGGCCAGATCGAGGGCGGCGTCGCGCAATCACTCGGCGCCGCGCTTTATGAGGAGTTGCTCATCGACGATAGCGGCAGGGTGATCAATCCGGCGTTCCGCGACTACCATCTGCCGTCGTTCGCCGATGTACCGCGCACCGAGGTCTATTTCGCCGAGACGTCGGATGCAATCGGCCCGATGGGCGCGAAATCGATGAGCGAGAGCCCCTACAACCCCGTCACCGCAGCGCTCGGCAACGCCATCGCCGACGCCACCGGCATCCGCTTTACCAGCACCCCCTTCAAGCCGGACCGGTTGTTCCCGGCCCTGCATGAAAAGTTCGGCTGAAATCCGCGAGGGGCCGCACGAAAGCAACCCGTCCAATGAAACCAATGCCTCGCCTAGCCCCTGGCCACGGTGCATTCGATCTGGCCGTGCGGCTCATCAGTGGGCAGAAAGACCTGGTTGTCGTTGTCGAGCCCGAAGGCCGATAGATTCATCAGGATGAAGTGCATGTTTGGACAGGCCATGCTGATGTCGGAAATCTCCGGCACCGCCGCGAGCGCCGCCTCGCCCATCCGGTAGAGGCTGTCCTGCACGCTCCAGCTATAGGTCGTGGCAAACACCTCGAGCATCGTATCGAGAATCCTGGCATTGGTCGCGGGGTAGCTCGCCGGCCTGCCCGACCATTTCCAGGTTGCCACCATGCTGGTCGCGCACAGCCGATCGTTGGTTGGCGGAATCGTCGTATAGCGGTCCCTGACGTAATTCTCCCAGCCGGACTGCGTCGACTTCATGAAGGCAAAATTGTCGACGCCGGACGACATCGTCATGGGCCCGCCCCGCTTCACCGCGACCTCCACCGTCGGCCTGCCATTGCCGTCGAGCACGAAGCTGTGCGGATGCGGCTTCCCATCGAAGCTCAGCCGGCTCCATTTGGTCTCGCGCGAGGTGATCGACACCGAGGAGATCTGCGGATAGGTATCGAGATATCTCTGCGCCAGAACCTGACAGAAGTCTTCCGGACTCAGCCCGGTATTTTCCCGCGCCACGACATTGACGATGTTCTTGATCGTGTCGGTCGACACCGTCGAGGAATTGTCGGCGTGGGTGAAGGTGCGGGCGAAATCGCCCTCGAGCATGGCCTTGATGCTGAGCTGGCTGACCTCGTGCCGGTCGCCGTCGCGATGAATCCGCATCACACGGACGCGGCCCTTACCGTATCGGTTTTTGATCAGCGGCACATCTTGTCTCCAACGGGGCTGGCGATCGTACGGATGCTACCTCGGGTTCCGGATAGAGAGCAATGTTCGTGCCAGAGGTGGGCATCAGCTTCCGCGATACGTCGCGTAGCTCCACGGCGTCACAAGGAGCGGCACGTGCAAATGACCTTCCGGCTCACTCACGGCGAAGCGCAGCGTGATGCGATCGAGAAAAGGAGGATCCGCCAACGGCACGCCGCGCGCGGCGAAATAGTCGCCGATGCTGAACGTGAGCTCGTATTTGCCGACCGGCACGGGACGTCCGCCAATCAGCGGCGCATCCGTTCGACCATCTCGATTGGTCGTCGCACTTGTCACCACCCGGCTGACGCCGAGTTCGGCCAATTCAACCAATTCGAGAGCGACGCCCGCGGCCGGCCTGCCGCTATTGGTGTCGAGCACGTGTGTTGTCAGCCGGCCGGAAACGGCTAGGCGATCGGTGCTCGTCACCGACTGGTCCAGTCGCAGCGCGGCAATCCGGCAGATTTCATCGACCGAGGTCTGTGTTTCAGTCGCGAGATCGTTCGGCAAACGCCGCGCGAAGTCGCGCAAGATCGAGTCCTTGGTGTGCCGGCGCACACAGACGATGTAGGGGAAGCCGAATTTCGAACGATAGGCCGTGTTGACGCGCTCGAACGCTTCATACTCCGCATCCGACAGGCGATCGAGACCGACACTGTTCTGCTCGGCGCTGGATTCCACGGTCAGCCCCGCAGCACGCTGCGTCTTGTCGGCGAGGTCGGGGTGTGCCTTGATGAGCGCCATCCGCAAGTCGGCCGGCGCTTGATCGACAGCCTCTCGCATCGCGGCAAACAGGTCACCGATGCCGGCGAATGGCCGCTTGGCCGCCGCCCGTTCTGCGATCCATGGTGAATGTTCAAAGATATTTGCGAGCGCCGCGACGAAAGTATCACGGCTGCAAGCGTTCAATTCGGCAAGCGGCTTGGACATCAACGATCCAATTCTGACGGCATGCTCGGTGCGGGATTTCTCACCAGCCGGAATCCATCGAAACTCTCCAAGATGCACCCGGGACGCAGATAGATATCGGACGCAAAGACTGTTCTATCCGGGACGCGTGGCAGGCCCTGCTATCGGCGATCATAAGACCATCCGAACACGCCGCTCCGGCGTACCTCGGGTTCCGCGGCTGGGGCCGCCGCCGGCGCCTCCACCCGCGGCGCCGTCGAAGCAGCCGCAGTGGACGGAACCGGCAGGTTGTCGCATTTCAGCGAATAGACCAATTCGCCCTTCTCGGTGCGGCCGATCGGAGCGCAATCGTCAACCACCGGCGCAGCCGGCCTTGCCGAGGGTTTGACGGTCGCTGGCTTGGTCTGAGCCCAGACCGGCGATACCAGCAGCAGGAGGATGGGCAGAACCTTTTTCATGGGCAGCTCTCGAACACTTGTGCATTCAAACGGATCGAACCGGCAAAGTCCACGATAACACCGCTGATAGGTGCCGATTATTTAGCCGTGACTAAGGAATTTGCTCGCCACTTTGTGAATCCACCCGCCGTCGCAACCAACGCATGCGGGCACCACCTAAACCGGTAACGACGCCATTCGCGGACAAGGCGCATCGGCGTCGACGCAACTATCGACAACGGGAGACAGGACATTGCCCAGGACATTCCTGACCGCGATCGGCGCGGTCCTCATCAGCACGACTTTGGTTCAGCATGCGACGGCAGCGCAACGCCATCACGCGAGGGCGGACCGGGCTGCAACGACCCAGACCTCGGGGCGCAACCTCGACTCCTACGCGGCTTGGCCGCGCGCCACATCTGAAGGATACGGAGGCGCCGCGCCAAGCTATTATCGCGGTGGCTACTCGGCCCCAGCCGGGCACTGACGGGACTTGCTCTCAACCCGACCTGATTTGCGACCTCGATCCGTCATCTTCGCGGTCACCCGTAAGCCGACGTTTAGCCAGCTTGGGACCGAGCAGGCTTGTGCGGCTCCTACGGATGGATGGGTTCATGCTCTCGCGACGCTTAGGAGCAATCCGATTTTTAATGTGCCTTAAGGACCGAGCCGCTTTAGCGCCCGCGTCACCCGACCGATGAAAGCGACGCGCCGGGCCTCCGAAGCAACATTCAGATGATAAAGCGCGTGATAGTCCACGCGCGCCTTGCCACCGGTAAACCAGCGCAGATAACGCTTGACGATCCTGCGCGGTGGATCGCTCATCCACAGCGCCATAAAGCGTGGCCGGCCGTAGGTGACGATGCCGATGATGCACGTGATGTTGTCGAGCATCGGCCTGACCTTGGCCGGATCGCTGATGTCGAAGGCAACGCCGGGCATGATCATGCGGTCGAGGAATCCCTTGAGCATCGCTGGCATGCCGAAGCACCAGGTGGGAAACTGTACCACCAGTACCTCGGCACGCTTCAGCCTCGCGATGTAGTTTTCCAGCCCGGCCTGATTCCGCGACATATCGTGATAGTGTCGCCGCGCATCTTCCGACAATACGGGATCAAACCTCTCGGCATAGAGGTCGAGCAGATCGACCTCATGCCCGGCTGCCTGCAAGGCCCCCAGCGCCCTTGCGCGAATGCCGGCGTGGAAGCTCTCAGGCAATGGATGGCAATAGACGTAGAGGATTCGCATGGGCTTAAGCGATCAATGCCTGGCCCGGCCTCGGGGCCGCGCCGTCGGCAGAAGCTGGTGGATGAGCATGGATGAACTCTCTATTCCGCCGCAGCCGTCCTGCCTGGCAAATCGTCATCTGGCCAAAGCTCCGAATAATCGGGCGGCTTCGCGGTAATCCGCCTGCCACCCTCGAGGACAACGCGGTCGGCCTGCGGCCGGCTGACGATCTCGTTGAGGCTGCGCGCGTTGAACACGATGAGCCGCGCCGGCGCGCCCTCGCCGATCGATCCATGCCCCTCCAGTTTCGCGATGCGCGACGGCGTGCTCGCAACCAGCGACGGCGCCTCAGAAAGCGGATGATCGAAATGCAGGATACGCACGGCCTGCCGGAACGTGTCGACCATGTCGTGATCCCCGTATGCGTAGAAGCTGTCGCGGCAATTGTCGCCGGCAGCAGCCACGCGGATTCCACGCTTGATCATCTCGTGCACCACCGTGACGCCTCGCCAACGCGGTGTTCGGCCGCTGCACCTGTCCTGGAGATACATATTGACCGTCGGCAGCGTCACGATGGATATGTCCGCTTCAGCCAGCAGGTCGAGCGTCCGGTCGATCTCGCTGTCGCCCTGCATCGCAAGGCTGCAGCAATGGCCACAGACGACACGGCCCTTGTAGCCGTGCCGGAGCGCCGAGCGTGCGATGAAGGGCAGCGTCGCGGCGGCCGGGTCGTCCGTTTCGTCGACGTGGAGGTCGATATCGAGGTCATGGCGGGCGGCCAATGCGAACAGCCGATCGAGCTGTCGATCGATGTCGGCCTGCGGAGCGCCATGCATGCCGATCGCCGGACGCGTGACGCCGCCAAGCAGCCCTCCCGATTCCTTCACGATTTCGGCGACGCGGTCACCGAAGGAATCCATCAAGAGTTCGATCGGGCAGAGCGAGACCGCCTGCAGATCCACCCTGCCGGCCCATTCCTCGCGCATCTCGCGCAACACCGGCCAGCTTCGCTCGGCGCTGTCATGATAGGTGTCGATATGCGTGCGGATTGCCGATACGCCGTGCGCGTGGGCGCAGCGCAGGCCAAAACCCATGCGCCGCCGCAAATCGGGCGCCGTCCAGTTCGGACGGTCGGCGGCCGCGGCGAGCCGCGCGTTGTTGAAGGTTCCGTCGATATTCGGGTTGCGCTCGATCGAATGGCCTTTGTCGAGATGCGTGTGAACGTCGATCAGCGTCGGCCAAATCTGGCGGCCGCCGAGATCGACGCGCGCGATGGCATCGTCATGAGTATCCTGCGCGGGCATGACACGCGCGATCTTGCCGTGCTCGACCAGCACGTCGACGCGTACGACACCTTCATGATCGCTGTCCGCCGACTTTGCGGAATTTGCCAGCAGGCAACCCGGAATGCGCGCATTGGCAAGCCAATAGCGCGGCGCGTCGGACCAGACAATCTCGGCGAAATGAATTGTCATAAGGCGTATTCAAACCTGTCAGGGGAACGTAGCAAGCATCAATTTGTGTCCGCGGCGATGCCTATTCGTCATCATTCATGTCCGTTGCAAGCCCGGCATGGCAATGCGCATCTCCTCGAGCAGGACACTCGGAAATGCATCAAGCGTGCCACGGGCGCGCACCGCGAGCTTTATCGTGATCGGATCGACCCTGAGATCCTGGAACGGGATAAAGACAAGATCGCCGCGCGCGATGTCGACGCCGATATCCACTGGGTTGAGGAAGGTGACGGCATTGCCCTCGCGCACGATCCGCATCATAAACGCAATGGAATTGCTCTCGATGGTCGGATGCAAGGGGATGCCGGCGCGCGTGAAGGCGAGTTCGACCACGGGACGGATGGTCATGGACGCATCGCCCAACACCAGCGGGAATTCGAGACAATCGGCGAGCCAGGCCGGCTTGCGACGCGTCAACGGATGTCCCGGCGCGACCACCGCACCCAGGTGCAAGTCGTGGCTTGCCACGACGCGCAGGCCCGGCCCCGCGGCGAAATTATAGCCCAGCGCGATATCGGCCTCGCCGGTGAGCACTGCGTTCGGAATCTGATCGAGCGTCAGGACGCGCAGTCGAATATGCATGCGCGGATGCGCGCCCATCACCCCGGCGAGGAACCTGGGCAACGGACCGCCGGCGAGGCCGTTCATCGTCGCGATCGTCGCCTCGCCGCGCTGAAGACCCTTGAGCGCTTCGATCTGCGCCGCGACACGCTGGCTCGATTTCAGCGTCTCCCGGACATGCATGATCAGGATCTCGCCGGCGGAGGTCAGGCGGAGGCGGCGCGGCATGCGCTCGAAAATCGGTGCGCCCAATTCCGCCTCGAGCGCCAGGATCTGCCGGTTGATGGCGGAAGACGCCACGTTCAGCCGCGCCGCCGCCTTACGGATCGATCCGAGCCGCGCCACCTCGTCCAGATAGGTCAGGATTCGGGCATGCAGCATTGGGAACCGGCCTCCAGCCATTTGATAATTCAATGCGTTGAATCGGCGATGATGAGCCGCTGCCTGGTGTGAAAGCTCGTCGCCCAAGAACTAGCCATCGATGCCGTAAAAGCATCACAACGCACTAAAATTGATGCTTTCTCATCATTCGCATTTGCTGACATCCTTGCCAAGCCTGATCACACCCA